>CALVGM010000001.1 GCA_944327095.1 uncultured Desulfovibrio sp.
CATTAGTAGATGCTATGGCGTAGGTAGACTCTATATCCCTGCCGGACACGACGGCTTTGACTATGCCTAGGCCGCAGAGTTCTGTCACGCATTCGTCGAGGCTTTTTTCCGGGCGTGAGCAAAAATCTGTCATCTTGATGTATTCGGCGTACACGGGGTTCTTGATGACACTGTCAAGGGAGGATCTGGTACTTGGACGGTAACGGAAATCTATGATTTTCATACGTATTTCATCTCTAGAGAAAGGTTAATGTACTTCTGGGCAAGACCCAGGGCAAGGAAGAAAACAATAATGAGCGTACACACATATGAACCTATACCGAAATTTGAGTAGACAAGTATGGGTAGCCATGTACCGAGTGCGCTCATGGAGTAGTAGATAGAAAGGTAGACACTGTTGGTCATGTTTTTTGGCGAGAGGCTTACCCTGTTTACCACTCCTGGAAGTGTTGTATAAACAAGGACAAAGCCGGCGGTCATGCCGAAGATGGAGACAAAGAGAGAAAGAGGTGTGTCAAAGAGTACAAAGAGTACGCTGATAATGAAAATCAAAACGCCCGCACGTATGGTCTGCATCTCGCCGTGCAGAATCTTCAGGACGCACTTTGAAAAAACACCCAACATAGTGCAAACAAACGCCGGAGCGTAGAGAAGCCCCATGATGAACGGACCGGCATCGGGAAGAAGCTCGCGCAGATGGAAGGGTGCCATGTTGAGGACCGATGCATGGGCGAAGATACACAGAGGACCTATGCTCATGAGGGCCAGAAGATGTGGCTGACGCAGGACCTTCAGGACGTGCTTTGGAGAAAAGACATCGCGCTGCAGGGTTGGACTCTTGGGCAGGCGACATACAAAGGGGAGCGTCGTGAGCAGTAATGCCCCGTGCACGACAAGAACAGCCTCAAGGCCCAGGGCATTTGCCACAAGTCCTGAGCCAATACGGCCTCCAAATGCGCCGAACATGGTGACCGTGGTATAGATGGTCATGGTTCGCTGCATCTTCTCCGGAACCTCAAAGGTGGCAATATGGGTCATGACACCAAGGACTATGGCAGGAATCATGAGTGCAGCAAGAGCCCGCAGAGCAAGAAAGACAGCAAAGGATGTGGCCAGAAGCGAGATAAGGATACTTGCCGCACACAACCCCACACTGAAAACAATCAGGGTGCGTGTGGTACACAGGTTGAGGATGTACCCATAGCAGACAGGAGCAAGACCCAAGGGAAGAATACCCAGGGTCATAAGCAGACTTGCAGCCTGATTGCTGATCTGGAAAGCCTGTCCGAAGGCGGGCAAGAGTGGCTGCAGTCCATACAGAGCCACAAAGGCCGCAAAAACGGTCCACAGGAGGACCAGGAATTCGCTTTTTTTCAGCGTGTGTTCGTTTGTCATACGCTTACCTCCCGGCATGTCTGCCTGAAAAGTGCATAAGCAAAAACAGTGCCGTGAGCAGCGCTTCAAAAGGAATCAATAGGAAAGTATTGGGAATCAATGAAAAAAAATTAGCCCTCACACCCCTTTTCTCGCATGGAAACATTATCTGGCAATCCGCTGTGGGCAGACTTGTTTGCAAGATTGCATTGCATACTTGCAATAAAAAATTTTTTCTCAGAGAAGTGCATATATTGTTGTTTTGCAGTATACAGTTTTGCAATACAAGCCGCACGGGTCTGTCTTTTGGACACGATCTTGGCATCCACCCTTTAACGACTAACAGAATATGCCCATGAATTCCGATGTCCTGCACCTTTCCCCCCAACAGCTTGTACCCCTCATGCCCGTTCTCGACGCCCTGAATACCGGCATACTTGTTGTTGATGCAGCCGGCAGCGTCATAGCAGTCAACAAGGCCATGCGCCGCCTCTACCAGGGGAGCGAGGTTCCTTATCCCGGTTACCCACTTTCGGACTTCAACGCTGCGGACTGGGTCGAAGCCAAGAGGGTTCTGACCTCGGGCAAGGCTCTTTTGGGACAGATCATGCATCTGCCAGCGGCAACTGTCGTGGCAAGCCATTTGCCCATAGTCCACGCAGGATCCATCACCGGCGTGGTCTGCGCCATGCAGGAAATAGCTTCCCTGGATGATATTGTGCGCAAGCTCGATGCCTACCAGGAATTGGACGCACAGTTGAATGGCCTGCTGGAGGCCTTGCCCCAGGGCGTCATTGTCTGCGATGCAAAAGGTCTTGTCGTGCGTGCCAATGCTGCTGGCTGCCGGCTGTGCGGCAAGGAATACTGTGTCCTGCAGGGGAGCTCCCTTGAGGAACTTGGAGCCGGTTTTGCAGAACTCGCAGAAGCGATGCAGGGCTGTCTCGCTTCCGCCCTGCCCGTGCAAAAACTGGTTCGTGACAAGGACCAAACTCTCTTCCTCTGGGCCGTCCCTGTTCTCAACGACAGCAAGAGACCGGACTTTGTCGCTGCTTCCCTTGTGGAACTGGACAGGTTCGACGCTGTGAGAGAACAAATGGAGGACAAGCCAGCGGAAGAACAGATGGCCAATAACATCGATGATGGAGACATAGTCCAGAGTATCACAGCAGAGGTCGGCATGGTGGTGCGAAGCACCAGCATACGCCGCGTGGTCTCCCGTGCCATCAAGGTTAGCCAGACAGACAGCTCGGTTCTCCTGCAGGGAGAGTCCGGCACGGGCAAGAGCATGCTTGCCTCCATCATTCACAGACTTTCGCCGCGCAAGAACGCACCCTTCGTATCCATCAACTGTGGTGCCATCCCCGAACAGCTTATGGAAAGCGAATTATTCGGCTACGAGAAGGGTGCCTTCACTGGCGCAAGCCCAAAGGGCAAGATAGGTCTTCTGGAAGCAGCCCAGGGCGGCACGGTCTTTTTTGATGAAATAGGCGAGCTTCCCCTGACCATGCAGGTGAAACTGCTCGAGGTCCTGGATCGTCACGCCTTTTTGCGTGTGGGCGGCATCAGACCTGTGGCTGTGGACGTCCGTGTTGTGGCAGCGACCAACAGAGACCTTGAAGAGGAAGTGGAAGCCGGGCGCTTCCGCAGGGATCTCTTTTACAGACTCAATGTCATCCCCATCCTCATTCCCCCCTTGCGGGAGCGCAAGGAGGACATCTATGCCCTGGCCTTGAGCATGCTTGACAAGCACAATGCTCAAAATCACTGCCACAAGCGCCTTTCTCCCGAGGTCATAGACCTCCTGCTTTCTCACCCCTTTCCCGGCAACGCCAGGGAACTCGGCAACATCATGGAATGGATGCTGGTCATGTCCGAAGGCTCCCTCCTCAAACCGGAGGATCTGCCGCTCTCCATGCGCCAGGGGCAGGAAAACAGTGTGGTCAAGACCACGGAGAGAGGAACAGGTTTGGGAGTATATCAGCCTGGCAGACACCTGAAAGACATTCTTTTTTCCGTAGAGGAAGCCTGCCTGCGCGAGGCCCTGGCCTCCTGCGCGACCATGAACGAGGCTGCTCAATCCTTGGGCATGCATCCTACGACATTGTGGCGCAAGCTTGTACAGCATAACATGGGACAAGAGGAGAAAAGGCAATGAGCAAACGGGCTTTCTCGGACAATGCCAAGGCGGGTTCTTTCCATGGGCATGGGCTTCTGCCCAAAGACACTGTCCTTGTCTCCCTCATTCAGCGTGGATCCGTCCAGGACGGTCCGGGCCTGCGCACCACCATCTACCTCAAGGGATGCCCCTTGCGCTGCCCCTGGTGCTACAACGCCGAAAGTCTGCACGTTCGGCAAGAGCTGCGTTTTGTGCCGGAGTTCTGCCTGGGGATAGCCTTGTGCGGACGCTGCCTTGAAGCCTGTCCCTCAAAGGCACTGGTAGTGGCGAGAGAGAGAAAAACGCCCCTTTTGCAGCGAGGTATCTGCGATGTTTGTCCCTCCTGCAGCCAAGTGTGCCCATCCCAGGCCCTGACACTTGTGGGAAAAGCCATGACAGCCCAGGAAATAGTCACAGAGGCTGAGAGAGACAAGGCATTTTACGCATCTTCGGGCGGAGGGATCACCCTGAGCGGTGGAGAACCCCTGGTTCGTCCTGCTCTTGCCGCCAGCATCGTCTGTCTTGCCAAAAAAAGAGACCTGCACACGGCCATAGACACATGCGGGTGGTTCGACATGGACGACCCGGACGTGCGTGCAGCGCTCACAAGCTGCGACCTGCTTCTTTTCGATCTCAAGCACATGGACAGCCTGAGGCACAAGGCCTGCACACATATGGATAACGCCCGCATTGTGGAAAACCTAGACCGCGTGGCCCGCGAGTTTCCCCACCTCCCAATCTGGATCCGCACGCCCATAGTGCGCGGTTTCAATGACAACGAACAGGATGTCCTGGCCATTGCACGACACGTTGCCCAGTACCCCAGTGTTGTGCGCCACGAACTTTTGCCCTGTCTCGACATTGGCGAAGACAAGTATGCGCAGTTAGGCATGACGCGCCCGCAGTTTGCGAGCCTTGGCCCAAGTGCGAAGCAACTGGAAAGACTACGGACGCAGGTGACCCTGTGCCGCAGTGAAATACGCGATAGCAGACTCGACCAAGGAGGCTTGCAATGAACAGCCCTCTCTATACACCAAGGGAGCGCACAGCTCGCATCCTGGCCAGATTTGCGGGCAAAAATCCGCGCATGAGCGTGGAAAGGGCCAGGTACTTCACCCAGTACTTTCGCAGCCATGACCATATGCCCATGACCCTGCGCTGGGCTGGAGCCATGAGCCACGTCATGGCCAACATTGACGTAGACATTCAACCGGATGAACTCATTGTAGGCCGAGCTGGCCCGAGGGGCAGGTACGGCATCTTCTACCCAGAACTTGAGGGGGCCTACTTTGCCACTGTGGAAAAAAACCGCATGCAGAGCAGGGATCTGCCCCACGAAATTTCCGAGGAAGACCGCAAGGTCATCATGGAGGAACTTTTGCCATACTGGTTTGGCAGGACCTTCAGGGAAAGTCTTGCCAATGCCGTGCCAGACTATGTGCGTCAGCTGCTCTACAAGGACGGTGACATGTATGTGCCCTCCTTCATTATCCACGAAACAGCAACTGTACGCCATTCCCTGCAATGGGTCATGGATTTCGAAAAGATTTTGCATCGCGGATTCAAGGGCATATACGACGAGGCTGCCACACGCCTTGCATCCCTGGACATCAATGATCCCGGCAACAACTGGGACAAGGCCCCCTTCTATCAGGCAGTCAAGATTCTGTGCTCGGGTATACACAATTTTGCAGGACGCTACGCGAAGTTGGCTCAGGATATGGCGGAAAAAAGCCGGGATCCTGTGCGAAAAAACGAGCTGTTGACCATAGCAGCCAACTGTGAGCGTGTTCCCTGGTTGCCTGCACGCACTTTTCACGAGGCTCTGCAGGCCCTGTGGTTTGTGCAGCTTGTCTCCCACTTCGAACAGCTGCACGGCGGCATCATAAGTCTGGGACGCATGGATCAGTATCTGTTACCCTTCTTTGAAAAAGACTGTTCAGAGGGCAGACTCGACGAGGAAAAAGCCCTTGAGCTCTTGGATTGCCTGTGGCTGAACATGGCACAATACGTCCGCGTTCAGCCCACAGCCGCCGGTATACAGATCTATGAGGGGCACGCCCACTGGGAACATACAACCATTGGCGGCCAGCTTGCCGACGGCAGTGATGCTACCAACGCTATGTCTTGGCTGCTCCTGAAATCGAGGCGAGAATTTCCCCTAGATTACCCTGATCTAAATTTGCGAGTACACAAGGGTACGCCCCAGAACTTTCTTGCAGCGGCCTGCGAGGCCATACGAGAAGGGCGTGGCCCCAAGCTTATGAATGACGAGGAAATCATCGACCTCTTTCTGCGCAAGGGAGCAAGTCTGGCCGAGGCTCGGGACTACAGCGGCTCCGGCAGCAGCGAGGTTCGCCTGCCCAACAGGACTACCTACCTTACCGGCACAACATGGTTCAATCTGGCGGCAGTGCTGGAAATGACTCTCTACAACGGGCATTGCAGCATGGAGGGGAACAAGCCACTGGGCCTTGCCACGGGGGATCCTGCCACCTTTGCGACCTATGACGAGCTGGAAAAGGCCTTTTTCACTCAGCTTGGCAACATTATGAAACAGGTTCTCATCCAGCAGTACATAGCGGACACCCTGCGCCCAAGCCACCTGGCAGCGCCCCTAGTCTCCTGTCTGCACGATCTGTGCATGGAACAGGGGAGCGACATAAGCCAGGGTCGCATCAAAAATGCTCTCATTCTGGGAGGGCAGATAGGTCCCACTGGTTTTGCCACAGTGGTTGATTCCCTGGCAGCCATCCGCTTCCTTGTCTACGAAAAGAAGATTCTGGACATGTCCTGCCTTGTAAGGGCGCTCAAAAGCAATTTCGAAGACCACGATCTCGAGCGCCAGTACTGCCTTACTGCCCCAAAGTTCGGCAACGACGATCCCAAGGTTGATGACATTGCCAAACGTCTGGAAGCCTTCATGGTAGACTTGTGCGAAAAACATGTGAACTACTACGGAGGAATGCCGGAGATTTTTTATGTACCGGTCACAACCCATCGCGCCATGGGTGCTGTAACAGGGGCAACCCCGGACGGTCGCAGAGCAGGAGATGCCCTCTCCGCAGGCATCTCCCCTGGCCCAGGCAATGCCAGAAAGGGACCTACCGCAATCTTGCAGTCCGTCGCCTTCTGCAAGGCAGAACAGGGCCTTGCACGTGCAGCCCGTATGCTGGAAATCACCATTCCCCCACTTGCGGTCGCGGGAGAGGAAGAATGTGCCAAGATGGTGGCCTTCGTACGTACCTGGAGTAGCCAGAAACACTGGCAGCTTATCATACACATGGAAAACAGGCTGCACATACTGGCAGCGCGCAATGACCGCCGCAAGTACTACGCCCAGGTGATGCCCTTTGCCGGCTTTACTCCGCTTCCCGGTCCATGGCGACAGCAAACCCAGGATCTGCTTTTGGAATGCCCTTGGAAAAATGTTGAGAAGACGGACACGGCCATGTCTGCAGCACTCACGGAGCGGAAGGTTGCAGTGACGAAGTCCGCAAAAGGCATGTCCCCTGCTCCAACAGTCCGGGAAGGAGGTCATATGGAGACTTGCATTCCTTGTG
>CALVGM010000002.1 GCA_944327095.1 uncultured Desulfovibrio sp.
CAGATGCCCTGGAGTCGGCTATCAACAAGGCCCTTGATGCGGTGACCCTATCCGACATCAGAGGCTGGTACCGTGAGGCTGGATATGCCGTCTAGAATGAAAGTTTTCATTCAGAAACCGCTCTAGGCCTTAGATGCGGTCCACGTAGCAATTGTCGAGAAAGTCTTCCATGGCCTTGTCGGCCTTGCGGACGTATTCCTCGATGGGATAGGTCTTTGCGCAATCCCTGCAGTGCATGTAGACCTGATGGCAGGAGCGCTCGATGGTCATGGGCTTTCCGCACTGCGGGCAGGGAATTGTGGTCTGGGCTGAGCGTGCAGCAAAAAAGGGCATGATGGAGCCTCGTTGTCGTAGTGTGAAAAAGAATCAGGAGGCCCTCCCCAAAGGACCTCCCGGCGGGCATTTCAGAACCAGAGGAAGGTCCTGAAAATGTTTTTTTGCCAAGGCGCAAGGCCGCACGGGCCCTGCGCAGGGCAACACAAAAGCTTAGTCTATCTTGTTGCGGATGAAGGCCGGCACATCCAGAATGGGATCGTTCGAATCCTCCACCTTCATGTTGTACTCGCCGTGCTCGCCTCTGGGCAGGCCACCCTTCTCCTGCTCCCAGCGCACGCGCGCGTCGTTCAGAAATTCCCTGCTCATCTGCGAGGTGGATTTTCTGGGCTGGGGGCGCAGAAAGTCCGGTTCGCTCGTGTCCTGGCCCTGGGGCCTTGTGACATTGTTCATGTCCAGATGCCTGACATTGCCCTCGCCCGGATCCATGAAGGAGGGTCTGCGACCTGCCTGCTGTTGTTGTGGTGGTGCATAAGGCTGCTGCCTTGCGCCACCCGCTGCCGCAGCTGCGGGCTTTGCGCTTGTGCTGCGCTGCTCAAGGCGCGGCTCAGCCTCTATGCCTGTGGCGACGAGGGTCACGCGGATCTCGTCCTCCAGGCTGTCGTCGAAGACCACACCCGCAAAGATGTTGGCGTCTTCCGGAGCCGCCTCGTAGATCTTTTCGCCAATGCGGGCCATTTCGTCGCTGGAAATGTCTTCTGGAGCCGTGACGTTGTAGAGCACTGCCTTGGCAGTGGCCAGGGTAATGTCTTCGAGCAGCGGGCTCGAAATGGCCTTGGACACTGCGTCGTCCGCGCGGTTTTCGCCCTTGCCCGAGCCCATGCCCATGAGGGCAAGGCCTGCCTCGGACATGCAGGCGCGCACATCCGCGAAGTCCAGGTTGATGTAGCCGGGCCTTGTGATAACGTCGGATATGCCCTTCACGCCGTAGTAGAGCACGTCGTTGGCCATGGCCATGACCTCGCGCACAGGTGTTTTCTTGGGCGCAAGAGTCATGATGCGGTCGTTGGGGATGATGATGAGACAGTCCACGTGCTTGCTCAGCTCGTCAATGCCGGACTGCGCGCTGGCAGCGCGCTTCTTGCCCTCGAAGCTGAAGGGGCGGGTCACAACGCCCACCGTGAGGGCGCCGTTTTTCTTGGCTGTCTCTGCCACAATGGGGGCAGCACCTGTTCCGGTTCCGCCGCCCATGCCGGCTGTCACAAAGACCATGTCCGCCTGGGCTATGGCTTCCTGTATGAGCTGAATGCTTTCCGTGGCAGCCTCGCGTCCCACATCCGGGTTGGATCCTGCTCCCAGTCCCCTGGTGAGCTTTTCCCCAAGCTGAATGTGCACAGGGGCCGGATTGGAATTCAGGGCCTGCAGATCCGTGTTGGCGCAGATGAACTCGACGCCCGTGAGGCCCAGCTCTATCATGTTCTTGACCGCGTTGCCGCCGCCACCGCCAACGCCAACTACCAGTATGCGTGCTCCACTTGCCATATGCCCGTCGTCAATATAATCCATTATGGAGTCTTGCATGGACTCTTCCTCTCAAAAAATGAAATACCCGCTTGTAGCTTGCCTGCCGAAAGCCCTTTTCTCCTTCCTGGAAAATTGGGGTTTTCCAGGAACGCGCCACTCGAAAAGAGCCTTGAGCGAACAGCCTGTGATCAGCTTATGTCCTGGAACCAGCTGCGCATCTTGCGCAAGAGCCTCTTGAACGGGCCTTCGTCGCTGGGTGTCAGTTCGCTCACTATCTTTGTTTCCGGCTTGGCCTCGGTTTCCAGGGAAACCCTTGAAATCTGTCTTGCCAGCACCTTGTCCGCGCCAAAATGCAAAAGCCCAACGGCTGTCGAGGACTTGGGGTTGTTCGCGGCATCGGTCAGGCCCTTCGCGTTGGTGGGATAGCCTATGCGCGTGGGCACGCCAAAGATCTGCTCGCCAAGCTCGACACAGCCCTCGATGAGGGCAGCGCCACCGGTGAGCACAACGCCCGAGCGTATCCTGTCCTTGCCTCCGGAATTGACCAGGGTCCTGTCCACAAAGGTGAGGATCTCCTCCATGCGCGGCTCGCAGATGTCCGCCAGCACCTGGCGGGAGAGCTTTTGCGGAGGACGTCCCCCCACAGAGGGCACCTCGATGGTCTCGTCTTCCTGCACAAGATCGCGCAAGGCGCAGCCGTACTTGACCTTGATGCGCTCTGCAGCCTTGGTGGGCGTGCGCAGGCCAAAGGCTATGTCGTTGGTCAGAGTCGAGCCGCCCAGGGGGACCACGGCCGTGTGCTTGATGGCATTGTTCTCGAAAATGGCAATGTCGCTTGTGCCGCCGCCAAGGTCTACCAGGGCCACGCCAATCTCGCGCTCCTCGTCCGTGAGCACTGCCTTGGCAGAGGCCAGGGACTCGAGCACAATGTCCTCCACGTGCAGGCCTGCGCGGTTGGAGGAGCGCACCAGGTTCTGGGCGCTGGACACGGCAGCGGTCACAATGTGCACGTTCACCTCAAGGCGCACGCCGGCCATGCCAATGGGGTCCACAATGCCGCGCTGGTTGTCCACAATGTATTCCTGGGGCAGGATGTGGATGACCTCGCGGTCCGAGGGGATGGCCACGGTGCGGGCAGCCTCGAGCACACGCGTCACGTCCGACGGCATGACCTCGTTGCCCTGCACGGCTATGACGCCATGGCTGTTGATGCCCATGATGTGCCCGCCGGCTATGCCCACGAAAACGGACTTGATATTGCATCCGGCCATCTGACCGGCCACATCCACGGCCTGGCGTATGGAGCGCACGGTGTCCTCGATGTTGACCACCATGCCCTTGCGCAGCCCTCTGGACTCGCAGTCCCCAATACCTATGATCTTCAGCTGCCGATCCTGCAGAAGCTCGGCAACCACGGCACAGACCTTGGTTGTCCCTATGTCAAGACCAACAATGAGTTCAGCTCCAGCTTTATCCACGCGCCCTCCAAACCTCAACAGAAGGAGAAAGAATCTTACAAGCAAGCCCTGTACGCCAGAGTAGGGTTTGCTAGTGCTGCTCCACCGGCCGGCGAAGCACAACCCAGACACTGCTCTGCGAGGCTCGAACCTCCTGCACGCTGCTCAGCTCCCGTCTGCGGGCCAGATCGCCAATGGTGGCACCAAGGCGCAGAAGATTACCGTCCCAATCATCAGGGGCAAGAGACAGGCGCATTTCTCTATCCTCAAGGTACAATTCTACACCACGGCTGGGAGAAACGTCAACCGTGGCAATGGCTCCGGCCTCTACCGGCAGTATTCCACTGCGAATGTCACGCATGAGGCGTGAAAGATAGGGAATGGCGTCCTCGCTGCCCGGTTCTATGGTCAGTATGGGCAGAGACATGAAGTTGCTGCTCTCCACAGGTGCAATGGCTTCGCCGCGCTCGTTGGCATAATAGAGCCGCCCATTCCTGCGGATCCAGAAGCTCGGCATGCGCTCCTGCAGTCGAATGACAAAGCGATCCGGCAAAATGCGCTTCACCGACACGTCTTCCACCCAGGGAGTCTGCCTGAGTCTGTGCTCCACAGCAGCCACACTGACGGAAAAGGCGTTGTCGCCCTCGGCAATGCCCCCGAGATGCAGTATCATGTCCCGCTGCAGACGCACATTGCCGGTGATGTCAATGTGCCGCGTGACAAACATGGGCGAAGTGTGGATCCAGGAATAGAGCCAGAGGCTGAACCTGTAGACAGCGAAAAGGGAAAACAGAAAGAGGAAAACGCCAAGGAGCAGGTACATGAAAGCGCGCAGCCTTGCCTTTACGCGTGCGATAAGTCCTGGCCGCCGCGGCGCTTCCTCCGGGGGCTGCCCTGCTTCTGCACCGTTCGTTTCCTCGCCTGCCTTCTCCTCTTCGGCCATGCGGACAGCGTCTGCCACCCTGGAGGCAGGGCTCTCCCCCAAGGCTTCCAGGCGAGTGTTGCCGGAAGACGTGCCTGCCACGCTCTGGCCATCCACCACACTGCCGCGCCTGCTCCACAGGCTGTTGCGGGCCTCGGCCGTTGTCCTGTGCACTATGTTGGCAAGCACAGCCTGATCGCTTGCGCCAGGGCGCTCGGGTGCCTGGGCCTCGTTGGCCTTGTCTCCGGTTTTTGACTCCTCGGCCCTTGTCTTGGCAGGAGCTGATCGTTTTCTTAGAAAGAATGCCACGGCAGTGTTTTCACCTCAAGGGAAAGCTCAATGCCAAAGAGTTGCGCAACCCTCTCCCTTGCCTCGCTCAGAAGGCGCACGGCCTCGCTTGCCCTGCCACTCCCAAGGTTGACCAGAAAGTTTGCGTGCACAGGGGACAGGGCAACACCCCCAAGGACTTTTCCGCGAAAGCCTGCCCTGTCCAGCAAAACCCCTGCCGAAGGCCCTTCCTGGGGATTTTTGAAGACACAGCCTGCGGATCGGGCCGTAACCGGCTGGCGAGCCTTCTTGGTAGCCATGTGTTCGGCCATCCTCTCTCCCACGCGCTCTGGCTGCGCATCCCTCGCAAGGGCAAGGGTTGCGCCCACCACAAACCAGGGGGCCGGCAAGGCAGGATCAAAGACGCGGTAGGAAAGGGCTATTTCCTCGCGCTGCAGGGTGCGAACTTCCCCCCTGCACCAGATGTCCACGCTGCGCAGGCACTCTCCCATGCACGAGCCAAAGGAGCCCGCGTTCATGGCTATGGCGCCCCCAATCCGCCCGGGTATGCCGGAAAGGCCCTCAAGGCCTGCAAGGCCCTCCCTGCGGCAAAGGGCAAGGAGCACAGGCAGGGGAGTTCCTGCCCACACGCGCACAAGAACCCTTTCCCCCATATCCTCCAGGATGGCCGGCCTTGCGGCAAGGCCCGGGCGCAGGAGCAGCACATCGTGCCGCCCGTCCATGGCAAGGATGTTGGATCCTGCCCCAAGCACAAAGACAGGCAGGGAGTACGAGGCAAGAACTGCCGGCAAGGCATCCAGATCGTCCAGGTTCTCCAGCACCACTTCCGCGGCGCACGTGCCTCCGAGCCCCAGGGTGGTCCTTTGGGACAGGCTCACATTGTCTTCCCTGCGCATGGGCATCCTCCCTGAAGCTCAAGCCTTGACTGTCCTGTCCGGCAGGGCCAGCCAGGCAGGGCCAACCCGCGTGATGCTGCCTGCCCCGATGGTGAGCAGCACATCCCCTGGCTCAAGGAAGGCGTCCAGGGCCTGCACCATGTCGTCCAGGGTCTCGCAGTATGTCACGTGGGCAGTGCTTACCTGGCGCATGCCCTGGGCAAGGCTCTGGCCGGACACGCCGGGAATGGGCTTTTCCGAGGCAGCGTAGATCTCGGTGAGGAAGACATCTTCCACGCCGTCAAAGACCTTGCAGAACTCGCCAAAGTGGGCCTGTGTCCTGGTAAACCTGTGGGGCTGGAAGGCAACCACAAGGCGCCTGCCGGGAAAGACCATGCGGGCAGTGGCAAGGGTGGCCTCGATTTCGTGGGGATGATGGCCGTAGTCGTCGTAGACCACCACGCCCCTGCGCGTGCCCTTGTACTCGAAGCGCCTGGCAACCCCCGAAAAGGAGGCAAGGCCCTGGGCTATCTGGGAGAAGGGAATCTGGGCTGACAGGGAAACGCCAATGGCCGCCAGGGCGTTGCGCACATTGTGTATGCCAGGCTGGGGCAGGCGCACCTCGCCAAGAAAGCGCTTCTTGTACCAGACCTTGAAATGGCTCTCCTTCGAGAGATCCAGGGGCTCTGCGCGCAGGGCATTGCTCTCGTCAAGGCCGTAGGTCACAACCGGGCGCTTGACCCTGGGAAGGAGCCGTCTCACCCCCTTGTCGTCTCCGCAGACCACGTTGACGCCGTAGAAGGGCACCCTGTTCATGAACTGCACAAAGGCCTCGTCCAGGTTTTCCCTGGTCTTGTAGTGGTCGAGATGGTCCTCGTCCACGTTGGTCACCACATTGAAGATGGGGAAGAGGCAGAGGAAGGAGCCGTCGGACTCGTCCGCCTCGGCAATGAGGTAGTCCCCGTGGCCCAGATGGGCGTTGGTGCCGTAGACATTGAGCCTGCCGCCTATGATGACCGTGGGGTCCAGGCCTGCCGCGTCGAAGATGGAGGCAGTGAGCGAGGTGGTCGTGGTCTTGCCGTGGGTGCCGGCAATGGCAATGCCCTGGCGCAGGCGCATGAGCTCTGCCAGCATCTCTGCCCTGGGGATGACCGGGATGCCCAGGCGTCTGGCCTCCACCACCTCGGGGTTGTCCTCGCTGATGGCAGTGGATTTCACCAGCACCTGTTCCGTGCCCACGTGGGAGGCGTCGTGGCCAATGTAGACCACGCAGCCCATGTCCCTGAGCCTCTGTATGGTCTGCGAGTCGGCCTGATCCGATCCTGTCACGGTATAGCCAAGGTTGATGAGAACCTCGGCAATGCCGCACATGCCTGCGCCGCCTATGCCCACCATGTGTATGTGCTTGATTCTGCTGTCCATGTCCGAACCCTATTCTCCTGTTCCCTTGCTTTTTGTGCGTTTTTTTGCATCAGCCCTTGAGCTGCTTGTTCTTCCTGTTCTTGGAGTGCCTTGTGGCTACGGCCTCAAGCATCTGGCGCACCACGTTGGCAGCGGCCTCGGGACTTGCGAGGCAGAGCGCAGAGCTTGCCATGGCCTTGAGCACGGCTGTGGAGCCCATGATGTTGAGGATCTGGTCCCCGAGGATCTCGGAGGTCACGTCCCGCTGGGCAAAGACCTTGGCAGCGCCTGCCTTTTCCATGGCCAGGGCATTGTAGGTCTGGTGATCGTGTATGGCATAGGGGAAGGGGATCAGGATGGACGGCAGGGCAGCCGCGCACAGCTCGGCCACAGTGCTCGCCCCTGCCCTGCACACCGCAAGATCCGCCCAGGAGTAGATCTGGGCCATGTTGTCGAAGAAGGCTGCCACGCGGCAGTTTTCCATGCCTGCTGAAGCATAGGCAGCACGCACCGCGCCCTCGTCGCCATTGCCTGTCTGGTGGCAGATTTCCACACCCATTTCCTTCAGGCGGGGCAGAAGATCGCAGATATACATGTTGATGGCATGGGCTCCCTGGGATCCGCCCATGACAAGCAGATGCTTGCCCATAAAGTCCCTGGGCCTTGAGCCCACCTGCATGATGGCCTTGCGCACGGGATTGCCTGTCTGCACAATGTGGCGCTCGTCAAAGCCCGTGGTGTCCGGCAGGGAGGTACAGATGCGGTCGCAGAATCTGGCAAGTACCCTGTTGCTTGCGCCTGCCACGGCGTTTTGCTCGTGCAGGATGGAGGGCACGCGCAGGATGCGCGCAGCAAGCAGGGGTGCAAAGGCCGCGTAGGAGCCAAAGCCGGCGGCGCAGTCCGGAGAAAACTCACGCACTATGCGCAGGGCCTTGGGCACGGCCATGCCCAGACGCACAAGCGCGGCAAGGGCGCCAAGGCCCTTGCCGAGCACGCCGCTCACGGGCAGGCCTATGTAGTTGATGCCGGCCTTTTCGGCCAGACGCTTTTCCAGGCCGTTTTGCGAGCCCATGAAAAGAAGTTCAATGCCGTCGAACTGCCTGCGCAGCTCCTCTGCCACGGCCAGGGCGGGGAAGATGTGACCGCCTGTGCCGCCTGTAGTAAGAAGGACACGTTTCATGATATTGTTTGCCAGCCGCGCTGGGCCGGCGTCTCCTTGACCATGGATGTGGGGGAATGGTTGAGGATCCAGGGGATCCGCTGGTTGTCGTGTCTGCCGAGAGAGATATATGCCCGCAAGGGGGTCAGCGCGGCAGCTTCGCTGTGCGGGAAAAGTTGAGCAACAGGCCAACGCACGTCATCATGGCCACAAGATTCGAGCCCCCGTAGCTCAAAAAGGGCATGGGCACGCCCTTGGGCGGGGCAACCCCCATGACCACGGCCAGATTCAGGAGCACGCCAAGGGCTATGATGCAGCTAAGGGCGAAGGCCGTGTAGCGTGCGCGCAGCTCTTCCTGGCCCTTGATGATGAGGTAGCAGCGCCAAAAGAAGAAGAGAAAGAGGAGCATGACCACGCTCACGCCCACAAAGCCCATTTCCTCGGCCAGAACGGCCATGATGAAGTCGTTGTGGGCTTCGGGCAGGTAGAACATCTTCTGCCTTGAGGCGCCCATGCCTACCCCGAAGAAGGAGCCCGAGCCTATGGCCAGCAGGGACTGCACAAGCTGGTAGCCTGTGTCGTGGGCATCCTTGAAGGGATCGAGAAAGGCCAGGAGCCTGCGCATGCGGTAGGGCTCGAAGAGCGCCAGGGCCGCAATGACGCCAGGGGCCAGAATCATGGCAAAAAAGATGTAGATGAAGCGCGTGCCACCGGCTATGCACATGAGCCAGAGCAGCAGGGCAAGCACCACGGCGCTGCCAAAGTCCGGCTGCAAAAGCAAAAGCATGGCAAAGACCACGGTGACAAGAAAGGGGGGAAGCACGCCGCGGCTGAAGGTCTTGACCAGTTCCTGCTTGGAGGACATGTAGTAGGCCAGATAGATGGCCAGGGCAATCTTCACAAATTCCATGGGCTGCACGCTTATGGGCCCTACGCGAATCCAGCGGTGGGCACCGTTGATGGAGGGCGAAAGGGGCGAAAGCGTCAGAAGCAGCATGAAGAGCACCACAAAGAGCAGGGGATAGTGGCTCTTGTACAGTATCCCCCTGGGCAGCATGGCGGCAACGCCCATGGCAAGGCCGCCAGCCAGGGCAAAGGCCAGCTGCTTCTTGAAAAAGTAGTACTTGTCGCCGTAGTCGCTCTCGGCCACGATGCCGCTGGCGGACAGAACCATGACAAGGCCTATGCCAAGCAGCATGACCAGCAGCACAAAGAGCCACCAGTCTATGCCGCCAGCAGAGACAGCCCCTGCCTGACTTTGGGGGACAGGCCCAGAGGGAATCTGGCCTCTCTGGCCCGCAGCCTCCGGGGACGTGCTGGTACTCCCGGAAGCTGCCGCTTCAACAGCGTCCCTGCCCGCAGGCGCGTCCTGTTCCACACTGTGGGCGGGCACTTCCTGCCGGGCCACAGTCTGGTTTGCCACGGTCCTGGCAGCCATGTGGCGCAGACCGCGAAAGTGCGGGCGCACGCGCTGCATGGCCACAGGCTCTGCGTGCTGCGCCACAGCAGGCTCGGGCACCTCTTCCCTGGCAGCCAGAGGATCGGTCTGGCCAGCCAGAAGGGCAGACTTGAAGGGCTTGTTCTCGCCCTTGCGCAAGGTATTGCGAGGCTCCTCTAAGCCCTTTTCGCCTTCCTGCCCGTTTTCCGCCTCGGAAACGGCCCCCCTGGCCGCCTGTTGTTCCTTTTTCTTCCACCAGCTCACTGTTCAGCTCCCCTGCGGGGCACCATGCCCTGTGCAAAAAAGGATTTGTCCTGGGATAGCGTTATGCGCGCTCGTTCAGGACGCTGAATGGGGCTGCCCGCACAGTTGCGCCACTATGGCCTTGAAGTCGGCCCCTCTGTACGCCATGCCCCTGTAAAGATCAAAGCTTGCCGTGCCAGGGGAGAGGAGCACCACGTCCCCTGCCCGTGCCTCGCCATGCAGCCATTCCACTGCCGGGCGCAGGGTGGGAAACCAGCGCATGGGCACAATGCCCTCCCAGGCAGGCATGAAAATGTCCTGTGCATCCCCGAAGCCCGCCACAAGACGCACCCTTTCCCGCACAAGGGGCGCAAGCTCTCTCGGGTCCCCGCCCTTGAAGTGGCCCCCGCACAAGAGAAGCACAGGCCGCGCAAAGGACTTGAGGGCAATTTCCAGGGAAGTGAGGGTCGTGCTCTTGCTGTCGTTCACATAGAGCACGCCGTCGTGCTCGCACACCCTTTCGAGCCTGTGGGGCAGAGGCCTGAACTCGGCCACAGCCCGCGCCGCGTCCCTAAAGGACACGTACTCGCGCACAGCCTCCCAGGCTATCTCGGCGTTGAGCTCGTTGTGGGGACCAAGGAGCTGCGTTTTGGCAAAGAGGTGGTGCACCTGTACCCGCACTTCCCTGGCCCTGTAGCTCGCTGCCCTGTAGGCTGCGCTCCACTCGGCAGGAACAATGGCCTTGTCGCCTTCTTCCTGGCAGGCAAACAGACGCAGCTTGGCGGCAATGTACTCGTCCATGTCCCTGTGGTAGTCCAGATGATTGGGCGTGATGTTCATGAGCACAGCCACATGGGGGTGAAAGAGCACGCAGGTCTGCAGCTGAAAGCTCGATATCTCCACCACTATGCAGTCGGCCCGGGGGCTTCCGGCCTCAAGGTCGAGCAGATACTGCGAAAGGGGTGTGCCCACATTGCCGGCAAGACAGACCCTCTTGCCCCCGGCGGCAAGCATGCTTGCCACAAGGTGCACGGTGGTGGTCTTGCCGCTTGTGCCTGTCACGGCAAAAATATGTTCGCGCGGGGAGCCCTCCCCGGCAAGAAAGCGGTAGGCAAGCTCTGTTTCCGCCAGTATGGCAGGCCCCTGCCCGCCTTCCAGGGGGTAGTCCTCTGGAAGCCCCATGGTCTGCAAAAGACTGCGCAAGGAGACACCGGGGCTCGGGATCACAAAGGCCGCGCCCGCAAACTGCTCCCTTGTGTGCGGTCCGATTTCCACAACGCAGCCAAGCTCTTCCATTTGCGAGCGAACAGACTCGTCCATCTGCCCTGCTTCCAGCAGATGCACCCTGCAGCCCCTGCCTGCAAGGAGCCTGCAGGCTGCCAGGCCGGATTTTCCCGAGCCCACCACCACGACCCTGTCGCCCCTGGCGGGAATCTTGCCAAGAGGGCAGCCGGGAGCGCTGTTGCCCGGAACAGAGGGATAGTCCGTATCCCTGGAACCGTATGTCCTGTCCACGACCAGGGGACGCAGGGGCATGTGCAGCATGGAAAAAATACCTCGCTTGAAGAAGAAAACGGGTTTGGCGCCCGTTTTGCCTGAAGACAAAAGCCCGGAAAAGGATCCGGGCATCATTCGTGTGCCTTGTTGTGCCTTGGCCCAGCTCTTGTGGGCCAAGCCCGCCGGCCTACCTGAGCTTGATGGTGGAAAGTGCTATGAGGCCAAGGAGAATGGAGGTTATCCAGAAGCGGATGATGATCTTGGACTCGGGAATGCCCTTGAGCTCGAAGTGATGGTGCAGGGGCGCCATGCGAAAGATGCGCTTGCCCCCTGTCCAGCGAAAGTAGCTCACCTGCAGGATAACGGACAGCGTCTCGATGACAAAGAGGCCGCCCACAACGGCCAAAAGGCACTCCTGCTTGCACAGAAGAGCCAGAAAGCCCAGCGTGCCGCCAAGGCTCAAGGAGCCCACATCCCCCATGAAGACCTGGGCCGGATAGGCGTTGAACCAGAGAAAGCCCAATGATGCGCCAATGAGCGCGCCGCAAAAGACCGTGACCTCGCCCATGCCAGGTATGTACGGAAGATAGAGGTACTGGGTGAGGCGCACGTTGCCTGTAATGTAGATGAAGATGGCAAAGACCACGCCGGCCACAATGGTGGGGCCAATGGCCAGGCCGTCCAGGCCGTCCGTCAGATTGACGGCATTGGCAGAGGAGACCATGACCAGGATGCCGAAGGGAAAGTAGAAGAGCCCCAGGTCAGGCGCCCACTGCTTGGAAAAGGGTATGGAAAGGTTTGTCGAGTAGCAGGGATCCGAGTAGAGCAGATACATGGCCACCAGGGACACCAGCATGAGGCCCCCCATCTTGGCCCTTGGGGAAATGCCCTTGTTCTGATGGTGGCGCAGCTTGGTGATGTCGTCCCAGAAGCCCACCAGGCCGTAGCCCGCGAAGACCAGGCTCACCTGCCAGATGTAGCGGTTGGAGAGATCCGCCCACAAAAGCAGGCTCGCGAACAGGGCAACGCCTATCATGAGCCCGCCCATGGTGGGCGTGCCGGCCTTCATCTCGTGGGCCTTGACGTCCGAGAGGATGTACTGCCCGCACTTGATGCGGTGCAGAAAGTTGATGAACCTCGGCCCAAAGACCAGCATGATGAGCATGGCGGTCACAAGCGCTCCCATGGAGCGAAAGGTTATGTAGCGAAAGACGTTGAGGACGTTGAGGTCGCCTGCGTAGGGCACAAGAAAATGGTAGAGCATGAGCCTTCCTTTGTGATGAATTTGCCGTCAGTTGGCCCTTGGAGCCGCAAGCAGGCCCTGCAGGCAGTGCGCTGCCTCTTCGAGCCTGTTGGAGCGCGATCCCTTGCACAGCACGATGACGCCCTGTTCGGCAAGTTCCGGGCTGCAGAGGGAGGAAAAGGCCTGGCGGCACTCCTCGTCCGTCTCGAAGGAGAGCAGGGGAATGTCCGGACCAAGCCCCGAGCGCACCAGGGCTTCGTAGGGGCCCTTCCACAGCACAAAGGCAGGCTCAAGGGCCCGCAGCAGCGCGCCAAGAGCCCTGTGCGCCTCGTGGGCCTCGGACCCAAGCTCGAGCATGGCCCCGAGCACCGGGACAAGGGGTCGCCCAAGGCGCCTGCCTTCCGCGGCAGCGGCCTCGAGCATGCGCCGCATGGACAGGGGGTTTGCGTTGTAGCTGTCGTCTATGAGCACGCTCTTGCCAATCTCCACGCGCGCGTAGCGATGCTTGGGCACGCGGGCCTCGTCTATGGCCTTTTGCAAAAAGCACAGGTCAAGGCGCAAAAGCGCTGCCACAAGGGTCACGCAGGCAAGGTTTTCCGCTGCGGCCCTGCCGGCCATGGGCATGGTCACAATGGTCTCTTCCACCCTGTTCCCGCGCCGCACGCACAGATGGCAGTACCTGGGGTTTTGCCCATCCACCAGGGCTACGCAGCCAATGCCTGGCTCCCTGTTCCTGCGCTCGTACTCCTTGCGCGAGTCCGCGACAGAGAAGAAGTAGAGCCTTGCCCCGGACCGCGCGCAGGCCTCCAGGGCCCTTTCCCTAAGGTCAGGGTAGTCTGCCGAGGCCACAGCGAACCCGCCCCTGGCGAGCAGGGTAAACATGCGCGTCTTGTGCCAGGCAACGCCCATGGCGCCAAGGCCCTCGGTGTGGCCGCAGCCCACGTTGAGGACAACGCCAATGTCCGGGCGCAGGATGGAGGCTAGCTCCTCCATGTCCCCGGCGTGGCTTACGCCTGCCTCGACAATCCAGAAGTCCTCGTCGCCCCTGGTATTGCAGAGGGTGAGGGGCAGGCCAAGCTGATTGTTGTGATTGCCTTCTGTCCTAGCGCACCTGTGCTCCTGGGAGAGAAGGGAGAAGAGCCACTCCTTGAGGGTGGTCTTGCCAGCTGTGCCGGTAATACCTATGACCCTGCCGGCAAAGTCCCTGCGCACCCTTGCCGCGATCTGCCCAAGGGCCCCTTGCGGGTCTGGCACGCAAAAAAGCGGGGCCCTTGGATAGGCATTGTGCAGGCCCTCGATGTCGCGGGCTGCCAAAATGGCGCCTGCTCCTCTTGAGAGAGCCTGCAGGGCAAAGTCGTGTCCGTCCACCCTCTGGCCTGCAAGGCACACAAAAAGATCCCCTTCACGCACGCTGCGCGAATCTATGGCTGCCCCGGACACAATTTCCTCTTCAAGAGCTGCCCTCTCCGCAGCGGACAGTGTGGGCGCGAAACCGGGCTCCACACCCAGAATGTCCGCTATGTCCCGAACGCTCAGTTGCATGACCCCATCCTTCCCAAAAGCTCGCGCACTGTTTCCTGATCGCTGTAGTGGCGTTTTGTGCCGTTGACGATCTGATAGTCCTCGTGGCCCTTGCCTGCTATGAGCAGGGCATCGTCTGGCCCGAGAAGACTCAGGGCAAGCTCTGTTGCCTTGCGCCTGTCGGGCTCCCTGTACACTTCCTTCGCCCTAGCAAGGCCTGGCTCCACATCGGCCATGATGGCCAAAGGATCCTCGAAGCGGGGATTGTCCGAGGTGAGCACAGCCACGTCCGAATAGGTGGCCACAGCCTCGCCCATGAGGGGGCGCTTGGTCCTGTCCCTGTTGCCGCCGCAGCCAAAGACCGTCACAAGGCGCCTGAAGCCTGCGCCGCGCAGGGCCTGCTGCACGTTGACCAGGGCGTCCGGGGTATGGGCGTAGTCCACAAAGACATGCAGACCCCTGGCGTTGTCCACCCTCTCGATCCGTCCAGGCACACCGGCAAAGCCCTCCAGGGACTTGAAGTCCGTGATGCCCATTGCCAGGCCCAGGGCCTGCACAGTGAGCAGATTGTCGGCGTTGAAGCGGCCAATGAGCGGAGAGTGCAGCTCCCAGGTGCGCCCCTGGCAGGACATGCGAAGGCCAACGCCGGAGGTTCCGTGCTCAAGCAGCGTGCCCTGCAGATGGTGCTGCGGATTCACACCCTCTGGCGCTGGCCCAAAGCCGTAGGTCCAGGCATCGGGGCACATTTTTGCCAGGCGCAGGCCAAAGGCGTCGTCCGCGTTGGTGGCCACAGCCTTGTCCGGCCTTGGTGTTTTGGTGAACAGCAGGGCCTTGGCCGCAAAGTAGTCTTCCATGTCCTTGTGGAAATCCAGGTGATCCTGGGTCAGGTTGGTAAAGCAGGCGCCGGCAAAGGGCACATCCTGCACCCTGCCCTGGGCCAGGGCATGGGAGGACACTTCCATGACGCACACGCTCGCCCCGGCCTGTTCCATGTCGTGCAGGGCCCTGTGCACTTCCAAGGGCCCTGGCGTTGTGAGCGGTGCAGGCATGGAAAAGCCCGGCCATCGGTAGCTCACCGTGCCAAGCACCCCAACCCTGTGCCCCATGGAGGCAAAGAGCTGTTCCAGAAGATAGGCGCAGGTTGTCTTGCCGTTTGTGCCCGTGATCCCCAGTATGGTCAGCTTTCGTTCGGAGGTGTGGTAGCGGGCAGCTGCCAGATCCGAGATGGCAGCGCGCGTGCTCGTGCACAGGACAGGAACTGCCCCCTTCTCGCGTATGCTGCGAAGCACATCCTCGCTGGCCCTGGTCTCGTCCAGCACAACATAGCCCGCGCCCTGCTCCAGCGCCTGGGGGACGTAGCGCGTGCCGTCCTCCGTCGCTCCGGTCACAGCCACAAAAACCGACCCGGGGCGCACCTGCCGCGAGTCGGAAACAACGTCAAGCCCGGCCCAGATCTGTTCCTTGAGCCGCGCGTAGTCCGAACCTGTCCTCTCCATGCTGTATCCCCTCTGGGGCCTTGGGCCCCTTTGCTTGTCATCCTCTTGTCCCTGGCCTAGCGCTCGGAAAGCCAGAGAATGTACTGCGTCTTGTCCTTGGCGTCCCTGTCCGGCCAGGGGCTGCCCGGGGCAGGCGACTGGCGCACAACGCGCATGCCCTCGCCCTTGAGCTCCGGCACAATGCCTGCCCTGGCAAAGAGCTCCACAGCGTTGCGCAGGGTCTTGCCTGTCACGTCCGGCACTGTGCTCGAGGCCCTGGCAAGGTGGCCGGGAAGCCGCATGGCCTCCCTGGCGTTGGCGGGCTTTCTGGCAAGGTCCGCAAGCTCTGCCACGGGCTTTTGGGCTGCGGCCGGCGCAAAGGGAGAGTCGAGGCCAGCAGCACGAAAGCCGCGCACGCGCGCGCTGGTCTTCCCTTCCGCCAGGGCGCTTTCCTCAGCGTCCCTGCCCGGCGAGCCCAGTATGCCTGCGTAGGCCAGGGAGCGCTCGGCTATGTCCCTGAACACAGGAGCCGCGATGAGGCCGCCGTACTGCACCCCCTGGGGCTCGTCGACAAAGACCAGGATAAGGTATTCCGGTCTCTCCACGGGCATGAAGCCCACAAAGGAGGCTGTGCGCCTTGTGCCGTAGCCGCCTGTGCGCGCGTCCGCCTTCTGGGCAGTGCCCGTCTTGCCGCCCACGCTGATGCCCTTGATGGCCGCACGTCTGCCGGATCCGTCCTTGGCGTCCACCACCTCCCGCATCATGTTGCGCACTTCCCGGCTCACGGCCTCGGAGAAGACCTGCTTCTTCGTGCCCTTGGGCTTCATGCCCTGCACAAGGACAAGGTCCTTGCGCACGCCGTTGTTGAGCAGGGTCAGGTAGGCCTGAGCCATCTGCAGCACTGTCACGGAAATGCCCTGGCCAAAGCTGATGGACATGTGGTCCACCTCGGTCCATTCCTTCGGCCTTCTCAAGATGCCGCGACTGTTTGCCACAGGCACGTTGCTGCGCTCGCCAAAGCCCAGCTCGTGCAGGTAGTTGTAGAAGGTCTGGTTGCTCAGCATGAGGCCTATCTTGGCCATGCCTATGTTGGAGGAGTAGCGTATGACCTTGTGCACGGGAATGATTTCCCGCCGCGAGGTGTCGCGCAGGACAGTGTACTTGGTCTGCCAGCGCCCGTTTTCGCAGTTGATGAGGGTGCTGCGGCTCACCTGGCGCTCCTGTATGGCAGCGGCCAGCACCAGGGGCTTGAAGGTGGAGCCTGGCTCCAGGGCGTCCAGGGCCATGCGGTTTCTGTAGAGCGAGGGGCGGGACTCGCGGTAGACGTTGGGATTGAAGAAGGGGTACTGGGCCCAGGCAAGGATCTCGCCTGTGGACACGTGCACAACCATGGCCCCGCCCCAGCGGGCCTTCTGTTCCCGCACGGCCCTGGCTATGGCCTCCTCGGCAAAGAACTGCATCTGCACGTCAATGGTGAGACGCACGTCCTCGCCGTGCGGATCCTCCTCGCCTTCCTTGCGCAAATAAAAGCGCCTGCCCATGGCATCGCGCTGCACTATCTCGCGCTTGGGTTCGGAACCCAAGCGATCGTCCAGGGAACGCTCAAGGCCCTCCAGCCCCTTGTCGTCGTAGCCCACAAAGCCCAGCAGCTGGCCGCACATGTGCTTGAAGGGGTAGACGCGCTCGTACTCCTTGGAAAGGCCTATGCCGGGCAGGGCAGCCTTGCGCACAGCGGCAGCCGTGTAGTCGTCCACCTTGCGCTTGAGCCAGAGAAAATGCCGCTTGGACCCCTTGAGCTGGTCGTAGAGCCTTTGCGGGGCAACGCCTATGATGGGGCCAAGGCTGTTGGCCACCTGCAGGGGATCCCCTATTTCCCTGGGGTTCGCGTAGACGGACAGGGCCTCCACGCTGCGCGCCAGTACCTGGCCGTCGCGGTCCAGGATCATGCCGCGCCTGCCTGTGACAAGCTCGGTGGTAATGTGCTGGCGCCTGGCGTACTCGGCAAGCTTTGGGCCCACGATCATCTGCAGGTACCAGGCCCTGCACCACAGGCTCAGAAAGCACAGCAGAAAGAGGGCAAAGACAAGGCGGATGCGCACCATGGCCCAGTCCGTGCCGGGAAAGTGGCGGCTGAAAAAGCCGGGTCCTTTGGCAGGCTTTGGCGCAGGCTTTTTTTCAGGCGCAGCCTTGACAGGCTTTTCCTCCTCTTCCACGGTCTTGCTGTTGCCATGGGCAGGAAGCTTTTGCCTGGACACGGCAGAAGATCTTTCGCCCTTCCCGAGAAAGCCGGAAGGGGCGGAAGGCTCGGATGGCGCCTGGCCAGAGGCCTGGGCTCCGGATTCGGGTGCCTTGGGCCCTGCGGCCTGGTCGCCCTTTGCGCCAGCTGTTTGCTGCGCCCTTTTCTTTCTTGCAAAAAGACCCATGGTCACAAATTCCCAAAGACAAGTGCTTGCGTTCCCCTCTCTGGCAGGGGCGCAGGATCGGGGACAGTGTACCCTATGCAGGGTATCAGGAACCCTTTTTGGCAGGCTTTGCGTGCCCCATGTCGATGCGGCGTATCTGGCCTGGCTTTGGCGCCTTCATGCCCAGCTTCTCCGCCTTGACGCGCAGCTCGTAGGGAGAGAGCAGACGCTCCTTTTCCACCATGAGCTTGCCGTGCAAAGACTGCTTGTCGCGCAGCTTCACCCGCTCGATGTTGATGAAATAGTTGATGTCCATGCGCTCTATGCTCACCCACACAAGGATGAGGGAAAGAACCACTGCCAGAAGGATGTTGACGGACAGAAGAAAGTACCAGGTCTTGCCCTGCAGGAAGTTGCTGTGCGAAAGCCTGCCCATGCCCTTCGCGATATTGCTGCCAAGGTGCGCGGCCTGCTGGGCTGCCTGCAGGGCTGCCTCCTGCGTTGTGTGGCGCGCGCCGGCACTCGCGGAAGGTGTGCCTGCAGCCCCGCCTGCCTTGTCTGAAGCCTCGCCTGCCTCTGCGGGCTGGGCTGTGTCTTCTGCGGGCGGTTGCGGGACCTTTTCCCGTTCCCTGCGCAAAAAGGGAAAGCGCACGTGGCCGGACTTGGCCGCGCGGGAACTTCTTGGCTGGCGCAGGGCAGGCTGCACGCGCCTTGTCTGCTCTGCCTCCTG
The DNA here is from genome assembly GCA_944327095.1 of uncultured Desulfovibrio sp. Taxonomy (GTDB): domain Bacteria; phylum Desulfobacterota; class Desulfovibrionia; order Desulfovibrionales; family Desulfovibrionaceae; genus Desulfovibrio. The sequence goes on from CALVGM010000002.1 coordinate 18,449, forward strand.
GGTACGCCACTGGGGACTTGTGGACGTGCGCAGAAGAGCTTCCGGGGCAGTGGCCGCAGGCGCTGGTTCTTGCGCTCTCTCTTCCACTGTCCCTGAGCTTCGCGGCATCTGTCTGGCCGCATTACGAGACTCTTTTTCCTCCCCGTGCCCGGAAGGGGAAAAAGAGGGGGCTGACGCGGACTTTTCCTGGTCCATTCTCTATACGCTCTCCTGGTCCCGCTCCTCCGTGGTCGGCAGAGCCTGCGGGACAGCGAGTTTTTCGCAGGCGCGAAGCTTTGCGGAGCTTGCGCGCGGGTTGCGGGCCAGTTCCTCCCTGTCTGCCACCAGGGGCTTTTTGGTCAGAAGCTCCACTTCGGGCTGATGGTGGCAGCGGCACACGGGCGCGTGTGGCGGGCACAGGCACCCGCTGGCCCAGCGGCGCATGCTCCTCTTGACCAAACGATCCTCCAGACTGTGAAAGGTGATGACGCACAGCCTGCCGCCAGGGGAAAGGCGGGCAAGTATGCTGTCCAGAAAGGTTTCCAGCTCGCCAAGCTCGTTGTTGACCACCATGCGCAGGGCCTGGAAGGTCCTGGTCGCCGGGTGGTGGCGGGATTTGGCTCGCCAGGCCCTGGGGTAGGCCTGGCTCACAATGTCCGCCAGGGCCAGGGTTTCCCGTATGGGGGCGCGGGCGCGGGCCTCGCAGATGGCCCTGGCTATACGCTGCGCCATAGGATCCTCGCCAAGGGTCGCGATGATCTCGCGCAGTTTCTCGAAGGGCAGAGTGTTGACAAGATCCGCTGCCGAAGGCCCCTCGCCCTGATCCATGCGCATGTCCAGGGGGCCGTTGGCGTGCAGGCTGAAGCCGCGCTGGCCCTCGTCGAGCTGCATGGAGGACACGCCTATGTCGATGAGGGCAAAGTCCACGCTCTGCCAGCCAAGCTCGTCCAGAGCCTTGCAGGAGGCGGAAAAGCGGCTGTGCATGGTGTGCACGCGCGCGCCAAAGGGCGCCAGTCTGGCGCTGGCCAGGGCCAGAGCTTCCCTGTCCCGGTCAAGACCAAGGAGCTCTGCTGTTGGGCAGGCCTCGAGCAGGGCCTGGCTGTGGCCGCCAAGACCCAGGGTAGCGTCCAGAAAGCGCGGGGCCTCCACCCGTGCGCCAAGGGGCCTGGCAAGGTCCACGACCCTGTCGCGCAGCACGGGAATGTGCCTTGCCGCAATGGCCGCTGCCTCGGGCATTCCTTTTGTGTCCCTTGTATCCATACGCACAATCACAGCACCAGGTCTATGCCCCTGGCAGTCAGTTCCTGGGAAACGTCCTCCACGTCTATGGCGTTGAAGCGTTCGAGATCCCAGATTTCGAAGCGGGAAAACATGCCCACAACCATGACCTCGGTCTTCTGCCCGGGCTGCGGAACAATGCCCGCCTCCTTAAGCAGGGGCTGAGGAATGCGCACCCGCCCCTGGGCAGTCCAGGTCAGCTCCTCGGCCAGGCCCACGGTCTTGGCCATGAAGCGCACCAGGGCCGGCGACGGGGTGGAAATGCCGTTGAGCTTTTCCATGAAAACGTCCCAGTCCGCGGGCAGGCAGGCCACAAGGCGGCCGTAGAGGCAGGTGAGCCAGAAGCTGTGCAGCCCCTGTTCCTCGAGGGCCTGCCTGTAGGAACAGGGCAGCATGAGCCTGCCCTTGTCGTCCAGGCTGCGCTGCGAGCTTTTGCAAAAAAGCTTCTGCACGGAAACTCTCCCCCATGGATACAGGAAAGCCTTGCGCCTCCCTTGCGACAAAATGCCATGCTTTGACACGGATTGCCACCTTTTCCCACAGAAGCCCAAAAAAGACAAGGAAAAATCTGCCAGTGCGCACAGCCCTCCAGGGCCACCCGAGGCCATTCCCAAGGCCATTTTCAGTCCATTGCCAAACCCATTTTGCGCTCGGGCTCCCCTGCCCCAAGGCACGCAAAAGGGCCCTGCGCAAAAAAAGCCCGTGTTTTGCGCAGGGCCCCCTGTCACGGCCGTCAGTGCCCTGGGTGTGGACCCCAAATTTCCTCAGGGGCCAGTCCCGCAAGGCTATTTCCTGGCAAGAAGGCCTTCGTTGACCACGCTTTTGAGCCTGCCCGCAAGGCAGGCCTCGATATTGTCCGCGAGGATGCGGATGATGTTCTGCCTGGCTGGAAGGCTTGCCCAGGCTATGTGCGGGGTTATGTAGGTATTGGGCGCCCCAAGGAGGGGATTGTCCTTTGTGATGGGCTCTTTCGAGACCACGTCGCAGCCAAGGCCTGCCAGCTTGCCGCTGAAAAGCGCCTCGGCCACTGCCTGCTCGTCCAGCAGGGGGCCGCGCGCCACATTGAGCAGGATCGCGCCATCCTTCATGGTGGCGAGGCTTTGGGCATTGACAATGCCCCTGGTGGTGTCCGAGAGCGGGGTGTGCAGGGAGAGCACGTCCGAGGCGGCAAAAAGTTCTGCGCAATCCACGTAGCGCACCGGGTAGCCGGGGTCTGCCGAGGTTTTGGCAAGTTCTGCGCCGCTCTTTCTGGCAGAGGCAGCGAGCACCTGCATGCCAAAGGCGTGGGCAAGATGGCCTACCTTGCGGCCAATGGTCCCGAAGCCCAGTATGCCCATGGTCTTGCCGCACAGCTCAAGCTGCGTGCCCTGCCAGAAGCAGAAGTCCGGGCAATCAGCCCACTTGCCCTCGCGCACCAGTCTGTCGTGCAGACCCACGCGACGGCACAGCTCGAGCAGGAGTGCCATGCAGTGCTGGGCCACGGCGTCCGCGCCGTAGTTGACCACGTTGACCACCGGTATGCCCAGAGCTCCTGCGCGCTCCACATCCACCACGTCGTACCCTGTGGCCAATATGCCCACCAGGCGAAGATTGGGGAGCTTTTCCAGGGTCTCGGCTCTCAGGGGGGTCTTGTTGGTTATGAGGATGTCTGCGTCCTGGCTGCGGGCCAGGATGTCGGATGCGTCCGTCCTGTCGTACACGGTCAGTTCCCCAAGCCTTGCCAGGGCTGTCCAGGGATTGTCTCCGGGATTGACGGTATAGCCGTCGAGAATGACTATCTTCATGGGTTCTCCTTGCTGTGCGAGCCTTGCGGGCATGCCCCGCAAGGCCCCTATAGACCACATTGTCCGCTGCTTGCAAAGTCCCTGGCCAAAGCTTCTTCGCCTTTCTGTCACACTGCGGACAAACAGGGGTTGCCCCCCTGTCACCCGGATGGCGTATGGTCCTGCCGACTGGGAAGCCTATCCTCATTAGGTGGTGTCCACCCCGGATCCCCTGTTTTTGCCTGCTGGACAGCACCAAAAAAGCAGAGTAAAGACAAGCGCTCAAAATCCCCCACAAGATCGAACTGCCCGGAAGGTTCCGGAGCAAACAATTCCTCTTAAGGCTGCGCTATGAAGAAGACAAAAATCGTTGCCACCCTTGGCACCTCCTCCAACAGCCCGGAAAAAATCAGGGCCCTGGCCGAGGCAGGCGCCTCCATCTTTCGCCTGAACTTTTCCCATGGCTCCGCAAAGGATTTTGTGGACATCATGAAGAGCATGCGCAATGTGGAGCGCGAACTGCGCACTCCTTTGACCATCATGCAGGATCTGTCCGGGCCCAAAATCCGCCTTGGCGAGATCCGCGAGGACAGCATCCACGTGCAGCAGGGCATGAAGCTTCTGCTCGGCACAACAGGGCACTACACAAGCGAGCTGCCCTACCTGCCCTTTGATCACGAGGAAGTGCTCGACTCCCTTGTCGCCGGGGACAGGCTTGTGCTCGCGGACGGCGGCCTCGAATTCACCGTGGTAGAACGCCGCCCGGACCACCTCATTCTTCTCGAGGCCAAGAACTCGGGACTTGTCACCTCGCGCAAGGGCCTTGCCCTGCCTGGCAAGGCCACCCGCGTGCGCGCCCTGACCGAAAAGGACAAGCGCGATCTCATGGACGGCATTCGCCTTGGCGTGGACGCCGTGGCCATGTCCTATGTGCAGACCGCGGACGACGTGCGCGAAGCCAAGGAACTCATCAATCAGCACAGCCTGCGCTTTGTGCCCGTGTGCGTGAAGCTCGAGCGGGAAAACGCCGTCCACAACCTGGACGCCATCCTGGCAGAGGCGGACATTGTCATGGTGGCCCGCGGCGATCTCGGCGTGGAATGCCCCCTGCCCAAGCTGCCCGGCATCCAGAAGCACATCATCAAGGCCTGCAACAACGCCTCCAAACCCGTCATCGTGGCCACCCAGATGCTTCTCGCCATGGTCAACTCCCCCTCGCCCACGCGCGCGGAGACCACGGACGTAGCCAATGCCGTGCTCGACGGCGCGGACTGCGTCATGCTCTCCGAGGAAACAGCCATGGGCAACTTCCCTGTGGAGACAGTGGCCTACATGCGCCGCATCACCAACGAGGCAGAGCTCATCATGGAGGAAAGGCACACCCTCGAGGAACCCAGCGAACAGCGCGGCATTCCCTCCTACCTGGCCTATTCCGCCTGCCTGCTCGCGCAGAAGGCCAGGGCCCAGGCCATAGTGATCCACTCGCTCAGCGGCGCCTCGGCCCGCAAGGTGTCCTCCTGCAGGCCTCCGCAGCCCATCTACGCCCTGACCACGGAAAATTCCTCCGTGAAGTACCTGAACTATTCCTGGGGCGTCACCCCTGTGCTTGTGGAAGAGCCCGAGACCGAGCCAAGCCACCTCTACAGGACCGAGAACTTCATCCTGCACAACGACGCCCTGAAAAAGGGCGACTGCGTGGTCATCACCGCAGGCCAGTTCCGCCAGCGCCAGGCCGGCTCGTCCGGTGGCACAAACCTCATCAAGATTTTCTACAAGTAGGGCAGAACCTGCCCCAAGGGGCGGGCAGCCACATTTCCCAAAGGAGAAATCCACATCATGGCAAACGTCAAAAAAGTTGTTCTTGCCTACAGCGGCGGTCTCGACACCTCTGTCATTCTCAAATGGCTCATCAACACCTACAAGTGCGAGGTTGTCACCGTGACAGCCGACCTGGGCCAGCCC
>CALVGM010000003.1 GCA_944327095.1 uncultured Desulfovibrio sp.
AGGAGCAGTGAGCGTAGCAGATTGTTAAGCATTGAGCTGTTCCAGGAAAACAAAGGCAGCCTGCGCCGCTGTGGCGCCGTCACCTGCTGCAGTGACAACCTGCCGACAGAGTTTCTCGCGCACGTCCCCGGCAGCGAAGATGCCGGGAATGGAGGTACGCATTTCGTTGTCAGTGACTATGAAGCCCTTTTCCAGGTGCATGCCGGCAGGCACAAAGCCCGTGTTGGGCTGCATGCCCACAAAGACGAAGAGGCCGTCCACGGCAAGGTCGCGCAGGACTCCTGTCTTCACGTCGCGCACCGTGACGCCTGTGAGCTCGGATTCCCCGTGCAGGCTGTCCACCACCGAGGACAGCACAAGCTCTATGTTGGCTGCCTCGCGCACGCGCTTCTGGTAGATTTCCGCTGCGCGGAACTCGTCGCGCCTGTGTATGAGGTAGAGCCTGGAGACGATCTTCGAGAGATAGAGGGCCTCCTCCAGCGCCGAGTTGCCTCCGCCCACCACTGCCACGGGACGTCCGCGGAAGAAATTGCCGTCGCAGATGGCGCAGTAGGAAACACCCCTGCCCCGCAGGCGCACCTCGCCCTCGATGCCCAGGGGCCTGTGCGAGGCTCCAGAGGCAATGACCACGGTTTTGGCGTTCACCGGGCCCTCGGAGGTCTGCAGCACAAAGTTGCCTGCCTCGCCCTCGATGCCCAGCACAGCACTGGTCCTGCGCTCGAGTTCGAGGCCATCCAGATGTGCGGCAAAGAGATCCGCCAGTTCCCAGCCCTTGATCCCCTTGGGGTAGCCGGGAGAGTTCTCGAGGCTGTCGGTGGTCAGCGCCTGTCCGCCCAGGGTCAGGGATTCGAACAGCACAACGCTGCAGCCGGAGCGCACAAGGTACATGGCCGCAGTAATGCCCGCAGGCCCGCCTCCTATGACAGCTGTGTCAAAGGTGCCCATGGCAAAGCTCCTAGAGAACGGTCTCGAGGATCTTGCAGATGTCGTCCTTGGGCATGGAACCCGTGTGCTGAGCGGCAACCTGGCCGTTCTTGAAGATGATCAGGGTGGGGATGGCGCGGATGCCGTACTTGGCGGGAGTGATGGAGTTCTCGTCCACATTCATCTTGAAGACGCGCAGACGGTCCGCGTACTCCTTGCTGATTTCGTCCACAATGGGGCCCACTGCGCGGCAGGGACCGCACCACGGAGCCCAGAAATCCACCAGCACGGGGAGATCGGATTTGAGAACGGATTCGTCAAATGCGGCATCGGTAATCTGATCGGCCATTGGTATACTCCTTGATCCCGAAGCGTGGCTTCGGGCTGTTTGCTGTTGAAGAAAGTCTGTCCGCAGGGCCCGCGAAAAGGCAGTCGGAAGACTGTCTAGACATAGAGGCGCGGCCCCTTCTTGTCAAGGGAGGATCCGCCTTCGCGCCGGCCTGTCGCGGGGCGCAAATGCGCCCTGTACGGCAGGATGCGGGCTTGCCGCTGCGCCCCGGTGTCCTTCACGCGCGCACAAAATCGTCCGGAATGGCCCGTCCCCTGGGAATGGCCTCAAGGTCGAGCCTGCTTTCCAGACCGTGCGCGTGCACAAGGTAGCCCGCATGGGCTATCATGGCCGCGTTGTCCGTGCACAGGGACGGTTCGGGCATGGCTACCTGCCCTCCCCTCCTGCGCATGAGATCGTGCATGCGGCTGCGCAGCAGGGAATTGGCTGCAACGCCACCTGCCACAATCAGGTTGCGCACGGCAGGATAGCGGTCCAGCGCGCGCTCCACCTTGGCCTCGAGGGTTTCCACCACGGCCAGGTTGAAGGAGGCGCACATGTCGCACAGGGCCTCGGGCGCGCTGTCCACGCTCTCGAGGGGCCTTGGCCAGGCGTCCGGGGCAAAGTGCGCTGCCGCGTACAGGCTGGCCGCGGTCTTGAGCCCGCTGAAGCTGAAGTCCAGGTTGTCGTTGTCGAGGTAGGGGCGCGGGAACATGGCCGCGTCGGCCCTGCCCCTGCGCGCCAGGGCGTCGAGCAGGCGCCCGCCGGGATAGGCCAGGCCAAGAACCTTGCCGCACTTGTCGAAGGCCTCGCCGGCTGCGTCGTCCAGGGTCCTGCCAAGCTGGGTTATCTCCACAGGCGAAGCCATGTGGTAGATATTGGTGTGGCCGCCGGAAACAAGGAGCCCCAGGGCAGGAAATTCCAGCCTGTGGCCTATGCCTGCGGCCAGCAGGTGGGCGTGCAGATGGTTGACGCCCACAAGGCGCGCCCCGCACCCGAGGCAGAGCCCCTTGGCAAAGGCCATGCCCACAAGCAGGCAGCCCAGAAGGCCGGGCCCCCTGGCTACGGCCACCGCGTCCAGCTCCCCGGCTCCGAGCCCCTGGCGTTCCATGAGGATGTCGTAGAGCCCCCCGATGAAGCGCAGGTGCTCGCGGCTCGCCAGTTCCGGCACAACGCCCCCGAACAGGGCGTGTATGTCCGCCTGGCTCGCCAGCACGTGATCCGCAAGCCTTCCGTCGCGCACAAGGGCCAGGCCCGTTTCGTCGCAGGAAGATTCTATTCCCAGAACAAGCATATTGGCGCTGTCGTGTGCTGCGTGACTAGGCGTTGTCCGTGCCGGAATAGCGCCTGTAGATCTCTTCCACTGCGGCCACATCCTTCTTCGAGCCTATGAAGAGGGGCGTTCTGCAGTGCAGGGCATCGGGCTGCTTTTCCAGAATGCGCATGCGGCCGTCCGAGGCTGCGCCGCCGGCCTGCTCGCAGAGGTAGGCCAGGGGGTTGGCCTCGCACATGAGGCGCAGCTTGCCATGGGGGCGTCCGTCGTACTCGGGGTAGAGATAGATGCCGCCGTAGATGAGCGTGCGGTGGAAGTCCGCCACAAGGGAGCCCACATAGCGAGAGGAGTAGCAGCCTCCCTTGGAGGAGGGAGCCTTGTGGAAGTATTCCACGGACTCGAAGGCTGCCTTGGACCATTTTTCGCGGTAGCACTAGTTGCAGGAGTAGATCCAGCCCTGCTCGGGAATGCGCATGTTGGGGTGGGAGAGCAGAAATTCGCCGACACCCGGGTCGAGCGTAAAGCCATGCACGCCATCGCCAGTGGAGAGCACAAGCATGGTGGAGGGCCCGTAGAGGAAGTAGCCCGCTGCCACCTGCTCTGTACCCGGACGCAGCACCTCCTCGAGACGCACCTCGCCCGTGCAGCCCTCGGGACGCCTGTAGATGGAGAAGATGGTGCCTATGTTGACATCCACGTCCATGTTGGAAGAGCCGTCGAGGGGGTCGAAGATCATGATGTAGTCGCCGCGGGGAAATTCTGGCCCGATGCGGATGAGGTCCGGGTTTTCCTCGCTCGACATGGCGCACATGGCGCCGCAGCGCTCCATGCGGTAGATGAGCAGGCGGTTGGCAATGTCGTCGATTTTCTGCACTGCCTCGCCCTGCACGTTGATCACGCCCGTACCGCCGAGGATGTCGAGCAGGCCGGCCTGGTTGATGCGCCGGGAAATGGACTTGCCGGAAAGAATGAGGTCATAGAGCAGGCCCGTGAACTTGCCTGTGGCATGGGGCATGCGCTTCTGGTGCAGCAGTATGTGCTCGGTAACGGTAACATCGGCCATAAGCTTTCGTCCTTTGGCTTGAGGGTTGTCCCGAAAACCTGGGGTTGGGAATATTTCTGACAAATACCCCCCTGTCCCGCTGGGGACAAGGGGGCAGGACATTTTTCTACTGGGCAGGAGTTTCGGCCGGAGCCGGAGCCGGACGCGGGCCAAAGGGCGAGGGCCTTCCTCCGGGAAGCGTGGCCGGTGCCTGGGCAGCCGGCGCGGACTGGGCCTCGGGCTGGGCGGAAGGCTGGGTCTCGGACTGGGCCGGTGCCAGATCGGACGGGCGTCGTGGAGG
>CALVGM010000004.1 GCA_944327095.1 uncultured Desulfovibrio sp.
AAAAAGAACATGGAAAAGCACTTTTTGGCGCGCTGGGGAATGCCAGACGCAACTCGTTGTTATGGATGAATTTTTATGTCCTGGACATCTTTCCCTTCCCTGTGGGGGAAGCCCTGGGGACTGGGCAGAAGGGCACACAGGCACTACATTTGGGGGAAGAACTTGTTGGGTCCGCGGTACAAGAGTCTGTACCGCAAGGGGCCAAAGGCTCCCGGGAACAGCCCTGTTCCCGAGGGCCCCAAGGAGGAGACGACATGAGAGAGGCATTGTTCTGGGAACGAGCCGGCGATGATCTGGATGTTCGCTGCACGCTGTGCTTTCACAAATGCCTTGTGAAGCCGGGAAAAGCCGGCTTTTGCGGCGTGCGCGTGAACAGGGAGGGCACGCTGTGCACCCTTGTGGACGACAACGTGGCAAGCCTTGCCCTGGATCCTGTGGAAAAGAAGCCGCTCTTTCACTTTCTGCCAGGCACGGCCACCCTTTCCCTGGGCACGCTTGGCTGCAACTTTGCCTGCAAGTTCTGCCAGAACTCGCAGATCTCCAGGCTGCCTGCGGACACGGGGCGCTTTCGGAAGGGAACGGCGGTGGACGCCCGGTCCCTGGTAGAGCTTGCGCTGCGCAAGGGGGTCCCGAGCATTTCCTGTACCTACAACGAGCCTACGGTTTTCTACGAGCTTGTGCGCGACATTGGGGAGCGCGCTGCCGAGGCGGGCCTGCGGGTTGTGCTTGTGACCAACGGCTCCATGGCCAGGGAACCCTTGCTCAAGCTCAAGGGGCTTGTGCATGCAGCCAACGTGGATCTCAAGTCCTTCAGCCCGGACTTCTACCGCAACGTGTGTTCGGGCAGCCTCACAAGCGTACTCGACAACCTAGTCACCATGAAGGAAATGGGCATCTGGCTTGAGGTGACAACACTGGTCATCCCCGGCCTCAACGACAGCGACAGAGAGCTTGGGCAGATCGCGGCCTTCATCCGCAACAACCTTGGCAGCGACACACCCTGGCACGTGTCCGCCTTCTTCCCCTGCTACCAGATGCTGGATCGGCCGCGCACGGATCCTGCCACCATACACAGAGCCTGCGAGACAGGCCGCGCGGCAGGCCTTGAATATGTGTACGGCGGAAACGTGGCAAACCGCAGGGACGAGTTTACCTTCTGCCCGCGCTGCCACGCCCTGTGCGTGCAAAGGGTAGGTTTTGCCGTGCTCTCGTCCTGCGACGGTACCTGTCCTTCCTGTGGAGCGCCCCTTGCGGGCGTCTGGCGCTGAGGCCTGCCTGAAGCCACGAAGGAAACCGCCAAAAAAAGAGGGCCGGCCGGAAGATCCGGTCGGCCCAAGGCTTTTGCAAGTCCTGTTCGTCCTAGACCCTGTCTATGTCGCCGTAGGGTGCGTCGTCCGGGGTGTCAAGGGGAATGTCCTCGTGTGCCGGGCCGCTGTCCTGCGGAGGGGTCTTTGGCTTTTCGGGCTGAGCCTGTCTTGGGGCAGGGCCAGCCTTGCCGCCCTTGTGATCCTGCGTCTTGCCGGCGCTCTTTGGGGCAGCCGGCGCAGACTTTGGCTGGTGCAGGCCCTGGTAGGTTATGCCCGTGGGCCTGAAGTTCGAGCCGGGCTTCAAGGGCAGCATGATGTAGCTTGTGACCGTGGCTACGCCGTTGACGCCCCTGGCTGCCCTGACGGCAAGCTTGCGCTCCTCGCTGCTGTTGGCCACCCCAAGGAGAACCACCCGGTTGGAGTTCACTTCCGTGTCGATGCGGGTGGAATTGAGGTTGCCCGTGCCAATGAGGGCAGAGCGCAGCTTGGTGGCCAGTACAAAGTTGCTGGTCTCTGCGGGCCTTGGCGAGAACCAGTGCGGGGTAACGGAGCGCACCCGCTTGTCCCTCCTGGCTATCTGCACTGCCTTGGCGCGCAATTCCTTGGGGCACTCGCCCACCAGGAAGACGTGGCCGTAGTAGCAGTAGACGCTGATGTTCCAGCCGTCTGCAAAGCGCTTGGCCATGAGGTCCTTCTTGATGACTCCGGAAATGGCCTTGTCCGAACTCATGGTGTCTACCAGACGCTCGTCCGAGGCCGTGCTGTACACTGCGCAGCCCTGGAGCAGACAGGCAAGGCCCAGGCCCGCGAGAAGAAGGAAGAGGTGGAAGGGCTTTTTCATCGCAACAATCCTTGAAGTCCTTGTCTGAGCGTATTGTGCAGTCTCATGCCAGGGACATGGCCCGGAAAGGGCACGGGCTAGTCGTCTTCGTGCTCGCGCCGTATCCTGGCACCTACGGCGCTGAGCTTGTCCTCTATGCGCTCGTAGCCCCTGTCCAGATGGTAGATGCGGCGGATCTGCGTCTCGCCCCTGGCTGCCAGGCCGGCCAGGACCAGGGAGGCCGAGGCGCGCAGGTCCGAGGCCATGACCGGCGCGCCGGTAAGGTGGTCTACGCCGCGCACCAGGGCCGTGTGGCCGTTGATTTGTATGTCCGCGCCCATGCGCACAAGCTCGAGGGCGTGCATGAAGCGGTTTTCGAAAATGCGCTCGTCCACAATGCTCACCCCCTGGGCCAGGCACATGAGGGCCATGACCTGGGCCTGCATGTCCGTGGGAAAGCCCGGGTAGGGCTGGGTGCGAATTTCCGTGGCCTTCAGGGGGCCGGACATGGACGCGGCAAAGCCCTGCTCGCAGTGCTCGAAGCGCATGCCCATGGACTCGAGCACGCTGATGACGGACTCGAGGGCCTCGACCGGGCAGTGGGTCAGCACGATTCTGCCTCCTGTCATGCCCACGCAGGCCAGGAATGTGCCGGCCTCTATGCGGTCGGGCATGATGGAGTAGGTGGACCCCCTGAGGCTTGTGACACCCTCGATCTCGATGGTGGACGTGCCCTGGCCGCGGATTCTGGCACCGCAGCTGTTGAGAAAGTTTGCGAGATCCGTGATCTCTGGCTCGCGGGCGGCGTTGTTGAGCTGCGTTGTGCCGTCTGCCAGCACAGCGGCCATGATGAGGTTTTCCGTGCCGCCCACTGTGGGCATGTCGAAGGTGATCTGGGCTCCGCGCAGATGCTCGCAGCGGCCTATGATGTTGCCGCCCTCGAGAGTGAAGACAGCGCCCATCTTCTCCAGTCCCTTCAGATGCTGATCCACGGGCCTTGCGCCTATGGCGCAGCCTCCGGGCAGGGCCACAGTGGCTCTGCCAAGGCGCGCAATGAGGGGGCCAAGGCACAGGACAGAGGCGCGCATGGTGCGCACAAGGTCGTAGGGGGCCTCGGGCGTGAGTGTTCCCGGCTCCATGTGCACGCGCTTGCCTTCCTGCACGCAGTCACAGCCAAGAAGGCCCAGAAGCTTCAGGGTGGTGCGTATGTCGCGCAGGTTGGGAACGTTGAAGAAATCCTGCGGTCCCTCCAGAAGGATGGAGGAAAGCAGAATGGGCAAAGCGGCGTTCTTGGAACCGTTGACGTCGATGACGCCGCTCAAGGGGCGCCCGCCTTCTATGATCAGCTTGTCCATTATGTACCTTGAAAAGTTCGTTGTGAGAAATGTGGGGCTGCCGGAGGATCCGGCCGTGAGACTATAGACCGAAAGGGGGCAAAATTCCATATCCTGGGCCTGCCCGTCCACGGGCCTGCGCGCTTTTGTGACACAGAGGAAATTTTTTTGTCAAAAAGGGCAAAAAAACACTTGCCAAAGCCCGGCTCTTTGCGTAAGTTGCCTTTCTGCGTGGCGGAAGTAGCTCAGTTGGTAGAGCATCTGATTGTGGCTCAGAGGGCCGAGAGTTCAAGCCTCTTCTTTCGCCCCACTCTTGCAAGAAATCCCCGCGGCCGTAGTTGCGGGGTTTTTCATTAGAAAGTTCGGGATGTAGCGCAGTCTGGTAGCGTATCTGGTTTGGGACCAGAGGGTCGCCCGTTCGAGCCGGGCCATCCCGACCATATTGAAAAAGGCGTCCTGTCGCATGCCGCGGCAGGACGCCTTGTCTGTATGTGTGGGCTCTTTTTGCGGGCTAGAGGTAGAAGCGCACGCCTGCGTAGCCTACGACATTGTCAAAGTCGCCAGCCACTCTGCCTGAGGTCTCGTGGGCAACAAGCCAGGCCTTGCGCGCGGGCACAAGGCGCAGGGAGCGCAGGGCATAGAGGGCCAGGGCCATGGGGCCCGCGCCGCACATGGTGATGCGGTTTTTGGCGCAGGTCTCGAGCAGGCCCCTTGCGTCTTCTGCTAGGACCTTTTCAAGGGCCAGGTTGTCCTTGGCCATGGTGGTCTTCTCGTCCTCGTAGTGGTTCATGTCCGAGCTCACTACTATCCCCACATCGCCCTTGAGTATGCCATCGCCAGCCACCTCGGCCAGCGCCAGGCCCGCGGCCTTCAGATCCGCGCTGGTCTGGCTTGCTATGCACACGGGCACAATGTCGAAGTCCTGGCCCATGAACTGCAAAAGGGGCAGCTCCACCTCAATGGCGTGCTCGCGCATGTGGCAGAGCGTGTCCGCGCCGTAGGGAGCCCTGGCCGCAAGCGCCAGGGCCAGATCCCGATTCACTGCTACCGAGCCCAGGGGCGTTTCCCAGGGGCCCTCGCACCACACCCCGAAGCGCGATCTGCCATAGCCTGTGTGGTTTGGGCAGAGGATGATCAGGGTTTTGGGAAGCCTTGTGTTCAGCAGGGTCGCGCAGGCGACGGGAGCGCTGAAGATGTAGCCCGCGTGGGGCAGCATGACCATGCAGGGGCTATCCTGCGCCTTCTTGTCTGCCTGGAGCCTGTCTGTGTCCACGCCGGCAAAGCACATGGCGATCATGCCCCGCAAATCCCTTGCCGAGCCCGGGTAGAAGCGCCCGGCAACCACGCTCTGGCGCGCAATCATTGCTCTTCCTCCTTAGAACAGCTGCCTTCCGCCCTGCCAGTGGTGCTTCACGCGTCCCTTGAGGGTCTTGCCAAGGTAGGGGGTGTTGCAGCTTTTCGAAAAGAGATTTTCCCTTGCGACCACCCATTCCTCGTCCGGGTCAAAGAGGATGAAGTCCGCAGGATCCCCGGGGTTGAAGCGGTTGCAGGGAAGGTTGAAGATTTCGTTTGGACGCACTGCCATAAGGCGCACCACATCGGCCTCGTTGAGGACGCTTTCGCGCACAAGCTCCCAGACAAGGGGCAGGGAGAGCTCAAGGCCGATAAAGCCATTGGGCGCCAGATCCAGGGTGGTGTTCTTCTCGTACTCCGCGTGGGGGGCGTGGTCCGTGACAATAATGTCTATGACGCCTTCCTTCACGGCTTTGCGCAGGCATTCCCTGTCCCTGGCAGTGCGCAGGGGCGGGTTCACCTTGGCAAGGGTATTGTAGCCAAGCAGCTCCGTCTCGTCGAGCATGAGATAGTGGGTGCAGGTCTCGGCAGTGACCTTCACGCCCCGCTCCTTGGCGTGGCGTATGACGTCCACGGCCATGGCGCAGGAGACGTGGGCTATGTGCACGGGAATGTCCAGGTACTCGGAGAGCATGACGTCGCGCGCAACCTGTATGGCCTCGCCTACCACGGGCTGGCCCATGACGCCGAGCTTGGCGCTCACTTCACCCTCGTTCATGAGGTAGCCCGGGGCGAGCTCCCTGTCCTCGCAGTGGTCCGTGAACCTGAGGCCCAGGTCCCAGGCGTACTCCATGGCGCGGCGCATGAGTTCCGTGTTGCTCATGGGGCGGCCGTCGTTGGTGACACACACGCAACCCGCCTCCTTGAGCTCTGCCAGGGGCGAGAGGCCCTCGCACTTGAGGCCAGGAGTGGCTGCCGCGGCAGGGAAGAGGCGCGGGCCGTAGGGGTGCGTGCGGGCAGCCTTTTCCAGCATGTAGCGCGTCACGGCCGCGCTGTCGTTGGTGGGACTCGTGTTGGGCATGCAAATGATCGAGCCAAAGCCGCCGCGCGAGGCTGCCTCAAGGCCCGTGTCAATGTCTTCCTTGTACTCGAAGCCGGGATCGCGAAAGTGCACGTGGCAGTCCGTGAGGGCAGGCAAAAGCACAAGGCCATTGGCGTCCACCTGTTCCACATCGGAAGGCCCCTTGCCGTGGGGCAGCATGGTGACAATGCGGTCGTTCTCCACCAGAACGTCCACTGCGGAGTCAAGATAGCGAGCGTTGGTCAGGCAAAATTTCATATCAGTATAAGGGAAGGGTCGGGCCGCTTCCCGCCTCCTTGGAAAAGATGGCAAAGGGTGTGGACTAGTTGTTGCGCGTGCCGAGCAGGTAGAGCACGGCCATGCGCACGGCAACGCCTGCCGAGACCTGGTCCAGGACCAGGCACTGCTCGCTGTCCGCCACGTCGCTGGCTATTTCCCAGCCCCTGTTCATGGGGCCAGGGTGGAGCACGACAGCGCCCTTGTTGGCCCTGGCAAGCCTTTTCTCCGTGAGGCAGTAACGCTTCGAGTACTCGGAGAGCATGGGGAGCAGGCCAGCCTCCTGGCGCTCGAGCTGCAGGCGCAGGCACATGATGGCGTCCGTGTCCTCTACTGCCTGGTCAAGGTCCGAGAAGATCTCGCAGCCCCAGAAGTCCACCTGGCGGGGAAGCAGGGTGCGGGGGCCGCACAGGCGCACCTTGGCGCCAAGAAGCTGCAGAAGGAAGATGTTGGAGCGCGCGACCCTGCTGTGTTCTATGTCGCCAAGGATGAGCAGGGTCTTGCCGGAAAAGTCCGAGCCCCAGACAGAGCGCAGGGCATAGGCGTCGAGCAGGGCCTGGGTGGGATGGGCGTGCCAGCCGTCGCCACCGTTGACAATGCTGCAGGGCAGAAGGTTTGCGATGTACTCGGCAGCTCCCGAGCTTGAGTGGCGGATGACAATGATGTCCGGGCTCACGGCCTGCAGGGTCAGGGCCGTGTCCTTGAGGCTTTCGCCCTTGTTGAGGCTCGATCCTGACTTGGCAAGGGAGAAGGTGTCCGCGGACAGGCGCTTGGCAGCCACGTCGAAGCTGGTCTTGGTGCGGGTGGAGTTTTCCACAAAGAAAAGGATGACGGTCTTGCCCTTGAGGGTGGGAACCTTCTTCACCGGCCGGGAGTTGATCTCCTGAAAGCTCTGCGCGAGATCAAGCAGGTGCAGGACATCTTCCTGGCTTAGGGCCGAGACGTCGAGCAAATCCTTGTGGTTCCAGAGATAGCGGTTGTCGGTATTCACGTTGGGACACTCTCCTGGCTGTTTGAGGTTCGTGTGCCGGGACCTTTTTCAGGCACAAAAAAACCGCCTTGCTGACCCTGAACGGGGAGGCGGAAAGAAAATGAAACTGGGAAAGCGCTGGCGCAACGCCTGGTACTGCCGTCGGGCGGACCCATACTCGGACAAGGTCTCCAATGCTCTCTCCCTTTTGTCGCAAAGCTGTCATATCGGGCAGGTAGCCTGATAGGGGGGCGCTCTTGCCCCTCGGGACAAAATGACAGATACGCCAGCAAAAGGCAAGGGCGGATCCGGCAAAACAACAAAACATTAGACATGGATCCAGGGCGGAAACTCCCCAGAAAGCCTGCCCAAAAGCCCTGCTTTCCGATGGCTCTTCCCTTTTCCCCTGTCAGCTTTTGGTGTAGAGGAAAGCCTGTTCCCCCGTCATGCTGCGCGGAGGAGATCCCTGTTCCAGGGCCCAGTGCCCCGCAAGAATGTTTTCCCGTCTCGAGGCTTGTCATGTTCCTGTCCATTCTCATCTTCATGTTCTGTGGCGCCATAGCCGGCATCCTGGCCGGTCTGCTCGGCGTTGGCGGAGGCATTGTCATCGTGCCCATGCTCGACTTTGTCTTCACCAAGTTCGGCTACAATCCCGCAGTGGTCCACCAGCTGGCTCTCGGCACCTCCCTGGCCACAATCATGGTGACCTCCATTTCCAGCACCCGCGCCCATCACAAGCGGGGGGCCGTGCACTTCGACATCCTGAAGAACATCACCCCGGGCATCATCCTGGGCACGTTTCTGGGCGGCCTTGTGGCAACGCACATGCCGGTCTTTTTCCTGCGCGCCTTCTTTGTGGTCTTCCTCTTTGCCGTGTCCGCGCAGATGATCTCGGGCTACAGGCCGGCCGCAACCCGCGAGATGCCGGGCTTTGTCGGCACAGCCTCTGTGGGTGGCCTCATAGGCCTTATCTCGAGCTTTGTGGGCATAGGCGGCGGTACCCTCTCGGTGCCCTTCATGACCTTCTGCAACGTGCCCATGCACCACGCAGTGGGCACCTCGGCGGCCATAGGCTTTCCCATTGCCGTGGCCGGTACCCTGGGCTACATCGTGGGCGGCTGGGGAGCCCCCAATCTTCCTTCTGGCTGTCTTGGCTATGTGAACCTGATGGCCTTTGCGGGCATAGCCTGCGTGAGCTTTTTCACAGCCCCCATCGGTGCCCGCATTTCCCATGCGCTGCCCACGGACAAGCTGAAGAAGGGCTTTGCCATCTTCCTCATCTTCGTTGCCCTGCGCATGCTCTGGAATCTCTTCTAGCCATTGGCAAACAGGCCATGGCCTGACAGTCCCCAACTACCCTACTTTCGGGGAAAGCCCGGGCTTTCCCCTTTGGGGCTGAACTTTTGGGCAAGAGCTCGTCCCCAAGAGGGCGGGCTCTTTGCGATCTGGCGGCAGGCACTTTGGACAGGACGGCATTTGGGAACTGGCCACTTCCTGGGGATGGAACAGCAACGAACCCGAGAGTGCACCGCAGGGGAAGAGGCCGCGCCTTTTCGCCAGCTTGTCTTTCGCGCTGTCAGCGAGGACGGGCTTTCCCTGGCAAGGGGCGTGGAACTTTTGCGCATGCCTTGCCCATGATATCCTGCGCTTCTGCCATTTTGCTGCCTGCTGATGTCCGCACAAGGGGTCCCTGGAACAGGCAAGGCGACACAGAATCGAGCCCCCATGTGACACAGATGATCCCCTTCGATTTCGGGCGGGAAGAGGGCGAAAGGAACAAGAGCAGTTGCCCAATGATCCATACTCGGGTAGACATCCGGCCTGGCCCAAGTCCCCATCACCCTGAGGCAAGACTTTGCCTTGCTTCATGAACATCCATCCGTTCCCCAAAACGCATACCCCATGGTGAATCCATGCTGAAGAAGACCTACAACCGCAAGCTTGCGGAATCCATACCCTGGAACCTCTTTCTGCTCACTGTGGGCGGCTCCCTGCAGGCCCTGTGTCTGCAGTGCATAAGCCCGCAGCACGACTTTTTGTCTACAGGCCTCATGGGCCTTTCCCTGCTGGCGAACTTTCTGGACAGGGAGACAAGCGTCTCAGTCTGGTACTTTCTCTTTTCCATGCCCTTCTACGTGATAGGCTGGTTTGTGGTGAGCAGGCGCTTTCTGTGCTACACGCTCTACGGCACCTTCATGACAACCCTGGCCGGCATGTTCTACAACCACATGGGTTATGTCATCCCTGTCACCAACGAGCTGTACGCAGCTGTGCTTGGCGGCGTGCTGCTCGGCACAGGCGGTGGCATCATGCTCAGGTCCCTGGGCTCTGGCGGAGCCCTCGACATTGTGTCCGTTGCCCTGCGCAACAAGTGGAACATACAGATTGGGCAGTTCATGCTCTGCTTAAACTGCGTGGTCTTTGCCATGGGCTTTATGCTGGGCTACGACCTGGATCACGTGATGGCTTCCATCATCATGATCTTTATCAGCGCCAACCTGCTCGACTATGTGCTCGGCATGTTCAACCACCGCAAGATGGTGCTCATTATCTCCGGCCGCGGAGAGGAGATGGCAGAGGTCATCATGGCAAGCGAGCCCTTCGGCATCACGCTTTTGCGCGGCAAGGGCGCCTATTCCGGTCAGAACAGGGAAATACTGCTCACAGTGACCAACAACATGGCCCTGAAGCGCCTGGAAACCATTGTCTTTGGCGTAGACCCCAATGCTCTCTTCATTGTGGAAAACACCTTCTACGTGGCTGGCGGACAGTTTCGCA
This sequence comes from uncultured Desulfovibrio sp., assembly GCA_944327095.1. Classification (GTDB taxonomy): domain Bacteria; phylum Desulfobacterota; class Desulfovibrionia; order Desulfovibrionales; family Desulfovibrionaceae; genus Desulfovibrio. The sequence continues at coordinate 9,860 of CALVGM010000004.1, forward strand.
GAGGCTAGTCAAACAGTGCAATTTGTTCTGTAACTGGCATGCACTCTCTGTGTGCAAAAATACCATATTGCAATTGCCCAGAAATACAGGGTATTGAAACAAAACAAAATGACAGGCATATTTTCTTTTTTATATGCCTGTCATTTTTTTCTATAGGTTTTTCTGTAATTGTATGTCCTTCATAGAAAGAAGGAAGTATTCTCGTTTCCCGTATTCGTTTATTATTGTATTGAATTTCACTATAGTTTTTTTGTTGAAAAATTCTGTATTTATTTTTTCTGCATCCTGAACACAGATATTCACATTTCCTGAAATAACCTGATTGTCTTCTGTAAGAAACTCAAAATCGCGCCTTCCTGGCAAGAATCCTTTAAATCAACCTTTAACAACTATAAACTTTATCAAAGAATTTATATTTTTTCGTTTTTCTTCAGCCTGTTTGGCTTCTTCCATTTCTGATGTCAATACCTCAAGTCTATGTTGAAATGATAATTTTTCAATAATATTTTCTTCAGGTATCTGTGTCAAAAGATATTCAATATGCGAAATTTCGGATTGAATAGATAAAATAATAGTATTCATTTTTCAATTTAATCCTTAACAAATTTCATACCATTACAAAAATTGTTATTGTCACCAAACAGGGCAACAAGACACTTTCTATTGAAAATCAGTGACTACTTAAGATAGATTTCATTTCATGAAATCCAGCTCGATATCTATCCTAGTGTGATTTGTACAAAAATGCAACATTTTTAATGTATTCCCCTTATTGTGTAGCGATGAGCTATGTTATTGTTACAGACTGTTGCACCAGGTCCATCGTGCGGCTGTGCGCACGGAAAAAGGCCTTTTTTTTTGCAGGTTTTTTCGCTATACTCCCAAATTCCCACCTGCCCTTATGCTCCGTGCGGAGCAGGGGACCACACAATGCGCTTCCCGGGAGGCTTTATGAAAAAATTTTCCACGGCAGCGCTTGCGCTTACGCTTGCGCTGGCCCTGTGCGGCACGTCCCTTGCCGCAGACTTCAAGCTGGGACTCATGTGTCCCCAGACCGGCAAATGGGCTTCCGAAGGCATGGACATGAAGAATGTGGTCATGCTGCTTGTGGACAATGTCAACAAGCAGGGTGGCATCAACGGCCAGAAGATCGAGCTCATCATCGAGGATGACGCGGGCGATCCCCGCTCCGCAGCCCTTGCTGCCCAGAAGCTGGCCTCTTCGGAAGTGACCGCTGTCATTGGCACCTATGGCTCCGCAGTCACCGAAGCCAGCCAGAACATCTACGACGAAAGCGAGATCGTGCAGATAGCCACAGGATCCACCAGCATCCGTCTCACGGAAAAGGGCCTGCGCTACTTCTTCCGCACCTGCCCCCGCGACGACGCCCAGGGCCTTGCCGCAGCGGCCGTCATCAAGAAAAAGGGCTTCAAGAACATAGCTCTTGTGCACGACAACTCCTCCTATGCCAAGGGCCTGGCCGAAGAGACCAGGGATGCTCTCAAGGGCAGCGGAGTCAACATCGTCTTCTATGACGCCCTCACTCCCGGAGAGCGCGACTACACGGCTACCCTCACCAAGATGAAGGCTGCCAACCCGGACTTTATCTTCTTCACCGGCTACTATCCGGAAACAGGCATGCTGTTGCGCCAGAAGAAGGAGATGGGCTGGAACGTGCCCATGATGGGCGGTGATGCCGCCAACCACGCGGATCTTGTGAAGATCGCAGGCCCTGACGCGGCTGCAGGCTACTTCTTCCTGAGCCCCCCGCTGCCCCAGGACATGGACACCGAGGCTGCCAAGGCCTTCCTCGCGGACTTCAAGGCCACCTACAAGAGCCTGCCCGTTTCCGTGTGGGGCGTTATGGCCGGCGATGCCTTTGTGGCCATCGAGGCAGCCCTCAAGGCTGGCAAGACCACTTCTGCGGACATCGCGGACTTTTTGCATAACGCCAAGGATCTGCCCGCCATCACCGGCACCATGGGCTTTGACAAGAAGGGCGATCGCGTGGGCGATTTCTACCGCGTCTACGTGGTGGACAAGACCGGCGCCTTCAAACTTGAGCCCAAGAACTAGACATCAGGACGGGAAGGGGCCCAATGGGCCCCTTCCCATGTCACAGCCATGGAATTTTTTGTACAGCAGCTTTTGAACGGCCTTGCCGTAGGCGGTATCTATGCCCTGGTTGCCCTGGGCTACACCATGGTCTACGGCGTGCTCAAGCTCATCAACTTTGCCCACGGCGACCTTTTTGCCGTGGGAGCCTATCTGGGGCTTACCCTGCTTGTGAGCTGTCACCTGGGCCAGACGTTGCCGCCCTTTTTCGCGGTGCTTCTGGTCTTTGTGCTGGTAGCGCTCATGGTGGCTCTGGTGGGCTACCTTCTGGAGCGCGTGGCCTACAGGCCCCTGCGCGGCGCAGGCCGCCTTTCGGCAGTTGTGAGCGCGCTTGGCGCCTCCATCTTCTTTGAAAACGCGCTCATGCTCATCTACGGGGCGCGCGTTTTCGTCTATCCGGACTTTCTGCGCCCGGACTTTACCGTGACCCTGTTCGGCTACCAGATCCCGGGCATGCGCCTTCTGGTCATAGCTGTGAGCGTGGTGCTCATGATAGCCCTGCAGATCTTCATGCTGCGCACCAAGGTGGGCGCTGCCATGCGGGCAGTGGCCATTGATCAGGGAGCTGCCCGCCTCATGGGCATCAACGTGAACCGCATCATCTCCCTGGTCTTCCTCATCGGTCCGGGACTCGGCGGCGCAGCGGGCATTCTGGTGGGCATCTATTACGGGCAGATAGACTTTCTCATGGGCTGGTCCTACGGACTCAAGGCCTTTACCGCTGCCATCCTGGGGGGCATAGGCAACATACCCGGAGCCATGGTGGGCGGCCTGCTTCTGGGGGTTGTGGAGGCCATGGCCTCGGCCTACTTCGCCGTGGCCTGGAAGGACGCGGTGGCCTTCTTCGTGCTCATCCTCATTCTCATCGTGCGGCCAACGGGCTTTCTCTGCGAAAGGACGGCGGACAAGCTATGAACACAAGAAAGGTTCGCTTCATCACCGGCCTGGCCCTGGGCATCGTGCTCGCTGTCCTGCCCTTCTTTGTGAACAACTACTGGACAGACGTGTGCGTGAGCATAGGCCTCTACGCGCTCCTTGCCCTGTCCCTCAATGTCATCTTGGGGCAGGCCGGCATCTTCCACATGGGGCATGCGGCCTTCTACGCCGTGGGTGCCTACACAACGGCCATCCTGAACACCATGTTCCAGTGGCCCATTTTCTGGACCATGCCCCTGGCAGGTCTGGCAGCCGGTCTTGTGGCCCTGGTCGTTGCCAGGCCCATCATACACCTGCGCGGCGACTACCTGCTCATCGTGACCATTGGCATTGTGGAAATCGTGCGCATTGCCCTGGTCAACGACATTTTCGGCATCACCGGCGGCTCCAACGGCATTTTCGGCATCTCCAGACCTCAGGCCTTCGGCTTTCGCATAGTCAAGAGCATACACTTCTACTACCTGGTCTGGGGCATGTGCGGCATAAGCCTTCTGCTTTTCCACTTTCTGTGGAACTCGCGCTTTGGCCGCGCCCTGAACTACATAAAGCACGATGACATCGCTGCCGAGGGCTGCGGCGTGGATGTGAGCCACTACAAGCTCATGGCCTTTGTGCTCGGCGCCTTCTGGGCTGGCATGGCAGGCACGCTGTATTCTGCCAAGATGCTCACCATAGCGCCTGCCTCCTTCAACTTCATGGAGAGCGTGATCATCTTTGCCGTGGTCATTCTCTCTGGCGGAAGCCAGCTTGGCGTGCTTGTGAGCGCCTTCCTCTTCATAGGCCTGCCCGAGGTCATGCGCGGGCTGACAGAGTCGCGCATGCTCTTCTTCGGCCTTGCCATGATGCTCATGATGGTCTGGAGGCCACAGGGCATTCTGCCGCCGCTGCCCCGCGTCTACAAAAAGGCTCTAGCCAGGGCCCAGGCCTTAGCCAGGGAGAAGTCAGAGTGAGCAGCCTTCTTGAAGTGGCATCCATCACCAAGATCTTTGGTGGACTCGTGGCCCTGAACGAAGTGGGCTTTACCGTGGAGAAGGGCTCCATCGTGGGCCTCATAGGCCCCAACGGGGCAGGCAAGACCACGGTCTTCAACTGCATCACCGGCAACTACGTGCCCGAGCGGGGGGACATCCTCTTCCGCGGCCAGTCCATCAAGGGCAAAAAGCCCCACACGGTGGTGGAAATGGGCATAGCCAGAACCTTCCAGTCCATTCGCCTGTTCGGCAAGCTGAGCGTGCTGGAAAACGTGCTGGCCGGCAGACACTGCCGCCTGAAGTCCGGACTTTTTTCCTCCCTCTTTCACACACCCGCGCAAAGGCGCGAGGAGGAGGAAGCCATCGAGCGCTGCCTTGAGGAACTCAAGTTTGTGGGGCTCGAAAGCCACTGGGAGGACGAGGCAGGAGCCCTTGCCTACGGAAGCCAGCGCCTTCTGGAAGTGGCCAGGGCACTGGCCACGGACCCGGAGCTCATCATTCTGGACGAGCCTGCGGGCGGCATGAACGATCAGGAAACGGCCAGCCTTGTGGACGTCATAGCGGCCATACGCGCGCGGGGCATCACGGTCCTGCTCATTGAACACGACATGCGCCTGGTCATGAGGATATGCGAGAAGCTGGTGGTTCTTGAGCACGGCAATCTCATAGCCCAGGGCGACCCCGCAACCGTGCGTAGCAACCCGGACGTCATCGAGGCCTACCTTGGCACGGACGACGGCGACGAGGAATACTGATGGCTCTGCTCGAAATAGACAATCTGCACGTATCCTACGGCAGGGTGGAGGTGCTGCACGGCATCTCGCTCTACGTGGACGAGGGGGAAATCGTTACCCTGCTTGGCGCCAACGGCGCTGGCAAGAGCACAACCCTGCTCTCCATAAGCCGCCTTGTGACGCTGGACAGCGGCAGGATCATCTTTGACGGCATGGACCTTGCGCGCTACCAGAGCCACGAGGTGGTGGGGCTTGGCATTGCCCAGTCCCCGGAAGGCCGCAGGGTCTTCAGCACCATGAGTGTGGAGGAGAACCTGAAGCTCGGAGCCTTCCTGGTGGACGACAGGGAAAAGAAGGAGCATACCCTGAACTGGATCTACGAGCTCTTTCCCCGCCTTCTCGAGCGCAGGGAACAGCTTGCCGGCACTCTTTCCGGTGGCGAGCAGCAAATGCTGGCCATAGGCCGCGCGCTCATGGCGCAGCCGCGTCTGCTTTTGCTCGACGAACCCTCCCTGGGCCTTGCCCCGCTGCTTGTGAAGAGCATTTTCAAGACTATACGCCGCATTGCGGACAACGGCGTCACTGTCCTTTTGGTGGAACAAAACGCCAGGGCCGCCCTGAGGCTTGCGAGCCGAGGGTACGTATTGGAAGTGGGCAACGTGGTCATGCAGGACACGGCAAAGGGCCTTTTGGCCAACCCGAGCGTGCGCGAGGCCTATCTCGGAGGCTAGGGCAGGCATTCCCCAAAAGAGCTCTTTTGGGGTATCCGTTCAGGGGGTAGCTCAGGTCAGCCCCGGTAGCCGACGTTCCGATCGCGCAATCTTCTCCAAGCTCAGTGATTCGCCTGTGGCTTGCCTCCAGCTGCTCACACAAATCCAGGACAAGCCCA
>CALVGM010000005.1 GCA_944327095.1 uncultured Desulfovibrio sp.
CGGCTTGCAGTTCGGCGAACTGCTTTCATAGGACCTGATTCTCAAAGTAATTACGACGGCTCTGCCCCCTCTTGAACTATATACGCTGCCTTCCGGCTTTCATAGGACCTGATTCTCAAAGGGATTACGACTTGCAGTTCGCAGAAGAGCTTGTTTGCCTGTTCGTTAAGAACAGGCTCACTTTCATAGGACCTGATTCTCAAAGGGATTACGACCTTGTCGCAAGGTTCTTGTCATACGCATCGAACATGGGGGCGTCGCTTTCATAGGACCTGATTCTCAAAGGGATTACGACATCACTTCCTTTCCATACTTATCTTCAAGCTCCTCAAGTCTTTCATAGGACCTGATTCTCAAAGGGATTACGACTGTTCGTTAAGGACAGGCTGTTCCACATCGAAAGAATCCACAAAGCTTTCATAGGACCTGATTCTCAAAGGGATTACGACTTCATAGATGCCGGAGATAACGTCACCTTCATAGGCGCTATCCTTTCATAGGACCTGATTCTCAAAGGGATTACGACACAAACTTAACTTCGATGCCAACCTCAGCTGCGGCCAGCAACTTTCATAGGACCTGATTCTCAAAGGGATTACGACAGGGCTAGTCAGCAGTCTTGATCTTGGCAAGCACGGCAAGTGCCGCTTTCATAGGACCTGATTCTCAAAGGGATTACGACGACTAAGGTCCTTGCTTTCAAAAGTGTCGAGTGCGGAAAATCTTTCATAGGACCTGATTCTCAAAGGGATTACGACGAGGGAGTTTCTATGCCAAGATAGTTCTTGAAATTGAAATGCGACTTTCATAGGACCTGATTCTCAAAGGGATTACGACCTACTGCCTCTAGGTTGTCTTCCGGTGGTCCAGAACTTTCGTCTTTCATAGGACCTGATTCTCAAAGGGATTACGACGATAAAATTCCATGTTAGTCCTGATTGTATGGTCTATACTTCTTTCATAGGACCTGTTTTTCAAAGGGATTACGACCGCGTTATCGTGCGAACATCCATCTCCAGAAACTTTTTTAACTTTCATAAGACCTGTTTCTCAAAGTGATTATTCACATTAATATGGAGGAACCTCTATGGTAGTATATGTAATTTCACAAGGTTCCAGAATAGAAAAGGAAGGTAGACGCCTGATTGTTCACGGAAAGGATTTCAAACAAATCCTCTTTGCAAGCCACCTCGAACAGCTTGTTCTCTTCGGCAATGTCTCCATAACGGCTCCTGCCATGCATGTTTTGTTTGCCAAGGGGATAGACACTGTGTTTCTCCGCAGGGACGGCAGATACGTTGGGAGACTTGCCATGCAGGAACCGGCCAATGCCGTCCTGCGCAAGAGACAGTTCGCGCTTTGCGATGATCAGGACTTTCGGGTCAGCGTCGGCCGCAGTATTGTACTCGCCAAAATTCTCAACCAGGCCACTGTCCTTGCGCGCATCAAGAGGGCCAGAAACAGGCCCCAGGCACTTGTGGCAGCAAACAATATCCGTGAACTTGCCCGCGGTCTCGAACGCGCTACCACCTGTGACGCTTTGCGCGGCATAGAGGGAAAGGCCGCAGCCATCTATTTTGCCCACCTGCAGCTGGGATTCACAAAGGACTGGGGTTTCAGAAAACGGGTGCGTCGGCCACCCACGGATCCGGTCAACTGCGTCCTTTCCTTCCTCTACACGCTTCTGACAAACCGTTGTCACGCAGCCATCCGCCAGGCAGGGCTTGATCCGCAGCCCGGCATCCTCCACGATCTGTCCTATGGCAGGGCGAGCCTGCCCCTGGATTTGGTTGAGGAGTTCAGAGCCCTGCTTGGGGACACTCTGACGCTCTCGCTCTTCAACATGAGCATGCTCCACAAAGACCACTTCGAATCTCCCAAACCCGTGGAGCCGATCCCCATGCTGACCGAAGAGGACAGAAAGAATCAGACACTGAAAAGGGTCTTGTCCGATCCTCTGGGAGCCATGTCCGAGTCCCCGCAGTCCGACACCGACGATGAGGATGACAGAGGAGATCCCGAAGAAGAGGCAGAACTTCCCCAGGAACAGAACAAGGCCATCCTGCTCACAAAAGACGCCATCAAGACCATCATTTCTGCCTTTTCACAGAAAATGGAGACCACCTTCCACCACCCCCACGCAGGCAGGGAAATGACCTACGCAGAAGCCATCATCTTTCAGGCCCGTCAGCTCAGACGGGTCATAGACGGTTCGGCCGAAAGCTACGTGCCCCTGACACTGAGGTGAGCCATGCACACCATCATCGCATACGACATCAGCAACAACCAAAGCCGCCTCAAGGTCTTTCGCATCCTGAGCGAACTTGGGGTCAACAGCCAGAGATCCGTCTTCGAGTGCGAGCTTCAGTCGGATGAAATCCTGCGCCTTGTCGCACGGCTCACGCCCCACATCGACCCTGCGTGCGACTCTCTGCTTGTCTACCCCCTCTGCCGCAGGTGCGCAGGCGGAGTAGCCGTTCTCGGACAGGGTGTCTCGCTTGTTCAGACCGACTGGCAGGTAGTCTGACATGCGGCAAACCTACCTCATCGTCTACGACATCAGGAACTCAGTTCGCCTGCAAAGGATAGCAAAGATTGCCGAGGACTACGGCCTGCGCATGCAAAAGTCTGTCTTTCAGGCCGAACTAGAGGACGCCGAGCTTTCACAGATGAAACGCAGGATGCTCACCATCATCGAGCCCGAGGAAGACGGCATCAAAATCTTTCGCCTGTGCGAGTCCTGCGAGGCAAGGCGCACTGGCGCGGGCATAGGCAAGCCCGCACTGCCTGACAGACCCTGGCACATCTTCTGATGATCCTACGAAAATCTTGCCAGCGCAGTGCCCAAAACGTAGTATCTCCCCGTCCACAACCATCCAAGCTCAAGGGGAGAACTTCCAATGTCATTCCCGGGATATGATACCCAGATCTGCCTTGTGTCCGAACAGACTCTGCCCAACTACCTTGGAGCCTGCCTTTCCGAGCCCATGCCGCGCGTGGTGCACCTTGTGGTCACGGATCGCATGAAGGAAAAGGCCGACATCTTGGAACAGGCACTCAAGCTCAAGGGTTGCAAGGTAAAACAGCATTCCATCCCCACGGCTGGCCACAACGAAGTCTTCGACTGCCTGTGCGCCATAGATAGCGGCGTCCAGGGCCCTCTTGCCATCAACGTGACAGGTGGAACCAAGATTATGGCCCTTATGGCAGTCGAGTGGGCCAACCTGAGCGAGCACGAAAATTTCACCTTCTATGTGGACACCCAGCAGGGCCAGATCCTGCAGCTGGGCCGCGCAGTGAAAACCTATGCCATCTCCTGCAATCTTTCTGTTGCCGAAATTCTCTTTGCGGGCTCGGGACACACTATTGCCAACAAGGATAAAGAGCCAGTCTCAATGGAAAGACACATTCTTTTGAAAGAGCTGCTTGAGCTCTTTCTAAGGGAGCAGAGAATCCTGAGACTTTTCAACCAGAAAGCTGCTGATGCCAAGAAGATCCTCTGTGCTTCCTGGCCTCAGGAGCTAACTTTTGAAGAAGCCATGCGCATTGCAGCGCAGCTGAACATGGTGAAGCTCAGCCTCAAGGACATCACCTATGTTTCCGAAGATGCCCGCAAGTGGTGCAACGGCGGCTGGCTCGAAGAATACGTGAAGAGTGTCCTTGCCAACATGCGTGGCAAGAAGCTCATTGACGACTATGCCGCCAACATCGAACTCGACTACCGCAACCACATCAAGGGCGCGCAAAAAGACGCTGTCCAGAACGAGATCGACGCTGCCTTCAGCAAGAACAATCAGCTCTACCTCATAGAGTGCAAGACAAGCGATCTGACCAAGGAAGGCAAGTTTGTCAGCAAAGCGGCAGAGGCCATCTTCAAATTAAACACCCTCAGAAGGGACCTTGGAGGAGCCTTTGGCAGGGGGATGATTGTCAGTGTCTTTGAACCCAGGGAAGAGGATAAGGAACGAGCCAGAGAACTTGGGCTCAGACTTGTCTTTGGCACACGACTCCTTGGTCTGGAAAAGGAAATCAGCCAATGGATCTCCAACTGAGCACAAACACCCCGAAGCTCTTTGTCTGCACAGTAGGGGGAAGTCCTGCCCCCATCATCTACTCCCTGACGCAGCACGCACCAGAACACGCCCTCTTTGTCTGTTCTGCCTCGTCGGCAGAGGCTGTGGAAGAACAGATACTGCCTGCCCTGCCAGAAGAACTCGCCCACACCCTTGTCCACACAGTTGCTGTCTTAAGCGACGAGCAGGATCTTCTGGCCTGTGTGCGCGACATGCGCAAGGAAGTACGCAAGGCACGACAAGACTTTGGGCTTTGCAACGCGCCCCTTTTGGCAGACTTCACAGGCGGCACCAAGGTCATGTCCGCTGCCCTGGTGCTGGCTCTCATGGAGTACGACGTCCACTTCACCTATATCGGGGGAAATCAGCGCAGCAAGAATGGCCTGGGAACAGTAATCGACGGCACAGAGAAGATCATGCGCCTTGCCAATCCCTGGGAGGTTCTGGCCTTCTCGCCCATCCGGCAACTTGTGGATGCCTTCAATGCCCACGACTTTGCCCAGGCAGCCCGAATAGCCCTGGAACTTGCTCAAGCAGGCGAGCGGGCAGATCTCTTCCGCGCCCTGGCTCATCTTGGCGAGGCCTACGCTCTGTGGGACGGCTTTGACTATGTCGCGGCCAAGGCAGCCTTTCCCAAGGCCCTGCAGGCACTTGAAAATCTGTCTCTTCCAGAGCTTTCCCCTCTTCTTGCCCATGTCAGGCGCAATTGCGCGGACCTTTGCGCAGCCGCAGACGAGCTTGCGAACTTTGAGCAGCATGGCTCACCCTGCTCTGCCGCATTGCGCGATCTTGCGGCCAATGCTCTGCGCAGACAGGAACAGGGGCGCTACGACGATGCCTGCGCCCGCTACTACAGCCTGCTTGAGAAGGCCGCCAGGGTAGAGCTTGCCAGCCGCTATGGCATTGACACAAGCAATGTGACCAGAGATCACCTTCCTGCGGCCTTCCTGCAGGAAGCAACGCTTGTTCCGAGTCACGACGGAAGGCTGCAGCTCCCCCTGTTCAAGGCCTATCTTCTGCTGACCTGCCTGCACAATCCCCTGGGCCTTGCCTTCATGCAACACAAGGACAGACTGGAGCAGGTCCTGCGGATACGCAACTCTTCCCTCCTGGCCCACGGCTTTGCCCCTGTAGGCGCCGCCACCTGTGAAGAGCTGCGCTCCCTGGTCTTCACCTTCCTGGATATAAGCCAAGAGTCCCTGCCCCTCTTCCCAAGGATCGACACAACTCTCCTTGGCTAGCCCCGGGGACCTTCCCTGCCTTTGGATCGAGACCTTGCGCGCTTCTTGGCAGGTTTTGGGAAAAGCGCTATTGTGCCCCTGCCTGTGCGCCTTGCAAGCCCTTCAGGCGCCCGCAGTCGAACTTTGTACCCCATTCCCAAAACTTCCAGAGGTTGCCTTGACCAACAGGGTCCCCAAGATTCTCGATCCGCAGACTACGCCGGTCATTACCCCCCGGGAACGACGCCTCATCGTCTTTCGCGGGGTCTTCTGGCTCAGCGTCACTGTGCTGCTGGCCTTTGCCCTGCGTATGCTGGAGTGGCTGCAGTGGAACGATCCGGAGTACCGCCTTGGCGAGGAGTGGCTTTTGGCCACCCACGACGCCTACCACTGGGTGGCCGGTGCAGAGGGCTTCAGCTTCGGGGCAGGCCACCCCATGGCCGAGCTCTTGCGCATCATGGCCAACATCCTCGGCACCTACCCGGCAGCCGTGGCCTTCTGGTTCCCCCCTGTGCTGGCAAGTCTTGTGGCAGGCATTGTGGCTGCCTGGGGCTGGGCTCTGGGCAGTCTTGAGGCAGGTGTGTCCGCAGGTCTCATTACCTCCCTTGCGCCGGGCTTTCTGGCCCGCACCCTGCTCGGCTTCTACGACACGGACCTTGTTACCCTCTTCTTTCCCCTGTTCATGACCCTGGCCCCCATGTGCTGGGTCATGCGCTACATGCTGGCGCCAGTGCACATCCTGCGCCTGCTCTCGGCCTGGCCCAAGTTCGCCTTCTTCAGGACCCTCTTCGGGGATCCCGTGCAGCCACCGCGCCTCGGCAACCCCTTACGCTGGCAGTGGGTGCTGCTGCTTGGCGCCTCGGGCCTCATCTCCTGGTGGACGCAGGAGTGGCACTCGGTCTTTCCCTACCTCATCCGCTACAACGCGGCCCTGCTGGGCTTTCTGTGCCTGTGCCTTGCCCCGCCAGGACGCCGCTCCCTGCTGCTTCTTGGTGCCCTCTCCTACGTCCTGCCGGCCCTGGCAGGCCCGCCAGGCATCATCATGAGCGTAGTGCTCATTCTGGTCGTGGGCAGAAAGGCCCATCTGCGCAGAACCCTCACGGACTGGAAGGTGCTCTGCGCCCTGTGGGGCATTGTGCTGCTGCTCATGGTGCAGGGAGACATTCTCAACACCATCATCAACCACGCCCGGGCCTACATGAAGCTCTCTGCGGACACCCGCGGCACAGGCGAGGCCATCCTCAACTACCCCCCGCTTGCCCAGTCCATCATCGAGGTGCAGGATCTGCCCTTCAGCGCTGTCCTCTCCTACTTCCACCCCTGGATGGAGGCCTCGCTGCTGGGACTCATCGGCTTTTGCGTTGTGGTGTACCTGAGGCCAGGAGCGCTCTTTCTGCTGCCCCTGGCAGCCCTGGGCCTCTTGAGCACCAAGCTCGGCGGCCGCATGGTCATGTTCGGCGCGCCCATTGTGGGCCTTGGGCTCTCCCTGCCCCTGTTCTGGCTTTTGCGCCGCGTCCTCATCCCGCAGCTACGGGCAACCGCAGGCATCATCACGAGCATCATCCTCACCCTGGTGCTCATAGCACCCTTCACGGACCTCATCTCCGCCATGAGCCAGGGCCCCATGATCAACCGCCGCCACGCAGAGGCTCTGGTGCGCCTGCGCACCATGACCCCCAAGGACTCCATGATCTGGCTGTGGTGGGACTGGGGCTACGCGGAGCACCACTTTGGCAGAAGACCGGCCATTGCGGACGGGGCCCAGCACGCAGGTCCCTCCCTCTACCTTCCGGCTGCTGTCTTTGCCACGGACAACCCACGCTTTGCCAGGCAGCTCATCCGCTACGCCTCGGAAAAGAACAACGTCCCGGGCGATGTCTTCAAGGGCCTCAACGGCGCCCAGGCTGAGGCCCTCATGGACAGGCTCAGATCCCCGGACACGCCCCTGGTCAAGGGCAAGGGCAGGCAGTTTGTGGTGGTGAGCTACGAGATGCTGCGCCTGGGCTTCTGGATCAGCCACTACGGCAGCTGGAACTTCGCCTCCAACACAGCCGAGGGCGGAGCGCTCTCCATTGTGCCCCAGGCTTTGGCCTACCAGCTCGACTCCGGACTTGTGCAGCTCGAGGGATCCGCCACCTCCATAGCGCCAGCCTCCATCAATGTTTTCGAGGAAACGGGCCTCACCTGCCGCAACTACGTGCAGGAGTGGTTCGACAGCCACCGCAACGCCACCAGGGAAGAACAGCAGGCCTTCCTGAACACAAGGCGCAACGTGAACTTCTTCTTCAACCGCGTCACAGGGGAAAAGCTCGCCATGGACGCCAGGCTCTACAATTCCCTCATGGCCCAGCTGCTGCTCTCGGATCCGCAGGACCCGCGCTTTTCCCCCTACTTCAAGCTCATCTACGACAATGTCTTTGCCAGGGTGTACGAAGTGCGCTAGCAAGCATTCCTAGAGCGGTTTCTGAATGAAAACTTTCATTCTAGACGGCATATCCAGCCTCACGGTACCAGCCTCTGATGTCGGATAGGGTCACCGCATCAAGGGCCTTGTTGATAGCCGACTCCAGGGCATCTG
>CALVGM010000006.1 GCA_944327095.1 uncultured Desulfovibrio sp.
GGAGAAGTAGCCCGCGTTGTCCATGTAGGGGCCGATGAGCCTGTCCTCGGCAAGGCGCATGCGGTTGCCCGTGTTGGACTGGGTCATGTCGCGCGGGGTTGTGTCCGTGAAATGGACGTAGTCGCTGTCGCGGATGAAGTCGAGCAGGGCCTCGCGGTCCCCCTGCGGATAGGGCGAGGGTCTGCGGCGCTTGGCTCCGTCAATGGGCGGCAGCACTGGGTTGAAGGCGCCAAGGCGCGGCGTGTCCACGGAGCGGTAGGCACCCAGGGACACGTAGGGGTTGTAGCCGCGCGCGGAAATCTCCGCCACGAGCCTGGCCAAACGCTCCGCCTCCGGAGCCAGGTCCTCGTAGTACATGAGCTCCGGGTGGTTGGCCACGAAGTTCGTGGTGATCTCGCCCGTGCGGAACTCGGGGCACTTGATGACCTGCTTGAAGAAGGGGATGGTGGTGCACACGCCGCCAATGATGTACTCGGACAGGGCGCGGTCCATGATGCCCAGGGTCTTTTCCCAGTCGTGGGCAAAGGCTATGAGCAGCGCGCCTGCGCTGTCGTAGTTGGCAGGGAACTCGTAGCCTGCGGAGAGGTTGGAGTCCAGGCGCACGCCAGGGCCGCCGGGGGAGACGTAGCGGGTAATGCGGCCCGCGTTGGGCTCGAAGTCGTTCTGGGGATTTTCCAGGTTGATGCGCACCTGCATGGCCGTGTAGCTCGGGCGCAGGGTCTTTTCGCTGTAGCGCAGCTCTGCGCCGAAGGCCACGGCAATCTGCTCTTCCACAAGGTCAATGCCGTAGCGGCATTCCGTGATGCCGTGTTCCACCTGCAGGCGGGTATTCACCTCGATGAGGTAGGGTGTGCCGTCGCTGGTCACGAGGAATTCCACGGTGGCCAGGGAATGGTAGCCCACTGCGCTCACCAGGCGCCTTGCGTAGTCCTTGAGCTTTTCGCGCAGCTCCCTTGTGACACCCTTCCAGGGCGAGGGAGTCACTTCCATGAGCTTCTGGTTGTTTCTCTGGACAGTGCAGTCGCGCTCGTCAAAGGCAAAGACATTGCCGTAGTGGTCGGCCAGCACCTGGATCTCGAGGTGGTGCACATCGGTCAGGAACTTTTCCACAAAGAGGTTGGGGTTGCCGAAGGAGGCCTGGGCCATGGTGGAGGCCTTGAAGAAGGCGTCCTCGAGCTCGGTCTCGTTGTGCACGGCAAAGATGCCGCGGCCGCCGCCGCCACCCTCTGCCTTGAGCATGATGGGCAGGCCTATCTCCTGGATGATCTTTCTTGCCGTGGGCACGTCCACAGCACCGTCCGAGCCGGGCACCACAGGGATGCCGAGACGCTTGGCCACGGCCCTGGCCTGCACCTTGTTGCCAAGGAGGTTCATGGCCTCCTCGCTGGCGCCGATGAAGACTATGCCGGCCTTGCGGCACAGGGCGGGAAAGCGGCTGTCCTCGGAGGCAAAGCCCCAGCCGGGATGGATGCCCACAACGCCTTCCTGCTTGGCAAGGGCCACGATGGTGTCGATGTCCAGGTAGGCTCTGGGGTCTGGGCCGAGCAGAATGAGTTCCTGGGCTGTGGCAGCCGAAGGCGCGGTCTTGTCCACGTCGGTGGCTGTCATGGCTGCAATGGCATCAAAGTGCTCACGGATCGAGCGGCAGATGCGGCGAGCGGGAATGCCCCTGTTCGCCACCAGAATTTTCTTTCCCCTTAGGTACTCCTGAACATCCTTGAACGTCTTGTTTGCCATCACATCTCCCTGTTGTTGTGTGTGCATCAGCGCCCGGGATCGTGGGATCAGCCAGCCAGTCTGATGCTCCCGCTTAAAAAGGACAATAGACTACCCTGCGCTTCCAGAAGAAGTTCCCCCTTGAAACCTATTCCGCGCAGAATGCCCTCCACCCGCTCGTCCCCATCCGCAAGGACAACGCTGCGGCCTCGCCACAGCAGGAATTCCTGCGCGGGAGCGTGCCAGTCGAAGGGCGCATAGTTGTGACTGTAAGAGGATAAAAGATGAATGACAAGAGTTTTCCACAGGGTGGCGGCCGGGATGTTTTTCACAAGCCCCCCTGCATCGTGCCTTGCAAGGCATGTTGCCTTGAGCGCGTGGTTTGCCCTGAGCGCGTCATCATCTGGTGCGTAGAGCACGTTGATGCCTATGCCTGCCACAAGCACCCCCTCGCGCTCTTCCAAAAGGATGCCGCCCACCTTTCTGGCCTCCCCATCCTCTTCCACAAGAACAAGATCGTTTGGCCACTTCAAAAGACAGAAAAAGCCCTCTGCGCGCAGGGCCTGCGCCAGAAGAACGCCCAGGGCCACGGCAGCCTCTGTGCCCAGAAAGGGGCCTTCCAGGGGAAGGCGCAGGGCTGCGAAGAGATTCCCCTCCGACGAGTCCCAGCTTCTTCTGTACTGGCCTCTGCCATTTGTCTGCGCCCTGGCAACGAGGCTGTCGAAGTCGCGCAAGCCCTGCCAGCAGGGCTTGCGTATCTCGTCAAGCACGCTTGTCACGGTATCGAGTTCATGGACTTTTGGCCTGTCCACATCTTCCATGTCTTTTCTCCCTCAAAAAAAAGCCCCCTGTCAGGGGGGTGCAAATGGGTCCCGGAAAGGAGCTCCCAAAAATTTCTGTCCCCAGGGACTAGCCGGCCAGATGCTTTTGGCCCGCTTCCTCGAGCTCATCCTGGCAGCGCCACATGAGATCTCCGTGGTCCAGGCCGCAGACATGGGCCAGGCCGTGGGCAAGGAGGCGCACAAGATGCACCCTTGGCGTTTGCCCGTAGAGCATGGCCTCGCGGACAAGCTCGGCAACGTCCAGGGCAAGTTCCGCAGTGCCGCCCTCCCCGTCCGGAAAGGAGAGAATGTTGGTAGGCCCTGGCACGCCCATGGCCTCACGGTTGAGGGCTGCCATCTCCCTGTCCGTCACAAGGGCCAGGATCACGCTTTTCGGAACCTGGGGCAAAAGGCCCTGCTCGCGCAGCACGCCTGCGTGACGGCACATGGCCAGGAGCAAGGGCTCAAGCTCGCGTCGTTCGCAGGGCAGCATGGCGGAAAGCAGGGGCTCGTCGCACACAATCTCCACACCTGTGTCCACAGCTACTGCCTCCCGAAGATCTTCATGAGCTTGTGGCCCGGCTTTTCCTCTGGCTTCCTTTCCTCAAGATTGGGCAGGGTCAGCGGCCTGGGCCCGCACAGGGACACGCCCTTCTCCCTGGCAGCATGGTAGGCACCGTCCTCGTCCAGGCATTCCTCTTCCACCTTCTGGGTGAGCAGGAGCGGCTCGTCGTCCTGGGCTTCCCTTTCGGCCCTGGCCTTCTCGGCCTTCCTGCGCTCGGCTGCCGTGCAGGGCATGGGGCCTGTCAGATTTTTTTTGCCGCCATTTGCCGCAGGCCTTTCGGGCTGGGCAGGAAGTTTTTCGTCCAGAGGCTGGGCCATTGTCTTTTCCTCAGCCTTTTCCTCGATCTTTTCCTGGACCTTTTCCGCGTGCGCGGACTCGGGCACGCCTGTCTGTTCAGCTGTCTGCCCGCCAGTCTGTCCGTCTGTCCGGGCATCGGGCTTTTCGCCACACTCGCTTTTGGCCCTGTCTGGCGCGGGCAGCGGCGGTATGGCCGCAGCGGCCTGGGCCAGGGGGTGCACGGCCTCGGTCAGTGGCACATGCGCGCCCGGCTTGCTGGCCTCGGGGTAGACAATGCGGTGGTGGAAGATGCCTGTCAGAACCTTCTGGAAGCTTTCCGCGAGCTTGGACAGATCCCTGAAGGTGAGCTCGGACTCGTCGAGCTGGCCTTCGCCAAGGATGCCGCTGATGATCTTGTCAATGTGGGCCCGCAGCCTTGTGGGAGTGGGATCCGTCAGCGTCCTGCTCGATGCCTCCACGCTGTCTGCCAGCATGAGGATGGCTGCCTCCTTGGTCTGGGGCTTGGGGCCCGGGTAGCTGAAGTCCGCCTCGTTGGGGTTCTCGCCCAGGTTCACGGCCTTCTGGTAGAAGTAGCGCATGACGCGGCTGCCGTGGTGCTGGGCTATGATGTCTATGATTTCCTGCCCCAAACCGTAGCGCTTGCAGATCTCCACGCCCTTTTTCACGTGGCTTATGATGATGAGCGCGCTCATGGACGGCGAGAGCCTGTCGTGCTTGTTCGGGCCTCCGAACTGGTTCTCCACAAAGTACTGCGGGTACACGAGCTTGCCGCAGTCGTGGTAGAGGGCAGCCACCTTGCACAGCAGGCTGTTGGCGCCTATGGCCTTGGCGCCTGCCTCCACCATGTTGGCCACCACCAGGGAGTGGTGGTAGGTGCCGGGGATGGTCACCATGATCTCCTGCATGAGGGGCTGTTCAAGGTTGATGTACTCCATGAGCTTGAAGCGCGTGGAGTAGCCGAACAGGGTCTCGAGCACAGGAGAGAGCGAGAAGAAGAGGATGAGCATCATGACCGCGTTGATGCACACAGCGGTCACGAACATGGGCAGCGCGCTCATGGGCTGGGCTTCCACGAGCACCACGCCGCAGATGAGCAGTATTTCCCCGAGGATGATGGGGAAGATGTTCCACACCGCGTCCTGGCGGCTCACCGTGTTGCTCACAAGCCAGGTTGCCAGCATGGAGCTCAGAAGATGGAACAGGGCCATGTAGAAGGAGAGCTTCAGAGCCAGGGTCGCGAAGACCGTGAGCAAAAGCCCCAGGGTCACGTAGCGCCTGGCAGAGAAGATGGTGGCCACAAAGCCCACTGCGCCTGCCACAGGAAAGGCAATACTGAAGGCGTCCGAAAGAGTGGAGGTGGCGGCAAGCTGGCCCAGTGCGTGCACGCCCTTGGCGCCCAGGGCTGTCAGAAGAGAGACAATGGACATGAGCGCCAGGTCCTTGGCGCGGACAATGGAGCCGGGCTTTCCGCTGGGCGAGAGGAAAAAGCCCACGGAGATGAACAGGCAGATGAGGAAGGAGCCCAGGGCCTGCTCCCAGTCGAAGGGCACCACCGAGGACTGGAACATGGCCTGGATCTTCATCTGCTGTTCGCTGGTGATGCGGTCGCCCTTGCGGGCAATGAGCTCGCCGCGCTGGATCTGGTAGTAGACCGGCTCCACCTGGGCAGCCACTTCCGAGGCCCTGTGCTGCGTCGCTTCCTGGTTCAGGGTCAGGGTGGGCGGCATGCTGGCTGCCAGAATGATGTTGATGGCCCTGCGGGCGTTGTGGCTCAGGGTCGCGTCGCTGCGGGCCAGGGTGGAAATTTCCGTGAGAAAGGACTGCACGTCCGGCAGTACGGTAATGTCCGGGCGCAGCATCTCTGTCTTGGTGTCCAGGTTGCGGATGATAACCCCGCTCCTGCCCACACGCGCGCTGCGCAGATCCCCCACCATGCCTTCGGCCAGGCGCTCGCGCAGGAGGGGCAGAAGCTTTTTCAGCACAAAGCCCTGGGTGCTCGCGAGGCCGAACTGGGGCAGGATCTCCTGGGAGAGTTCTTGGCCTATGTCTGCGGCAAAGCTTGCCGAGGGAGGCATCTGGTTTTCCTTTGCCGGAGCGCCGTTGTACTCGCGCATGAGCGCGATGAGCCTCTGCTCGAAGAAGATGTAGGGCTCCATGCTGAAGTCGTAGACAGGCGGCTGCGAGAGCATGACCTGCCTGCGCCTGGCTTCCGTGGCGGCTGTGTCCTCCACGAGCATGTAGCGGTCTGCCACCACGTCCGTGTCTGCCACGTCCCCGGCCACGTAGACGCGGGCGTTGCCGCCAAAGTCGAAGGCCAGGAAAAAGCAGATGAAGGCCAGGCACAGGACATAGAAGACAACAGCCCGAGCGCACTCCCTGTGCGCCTCGATGGTACGTTTTACAGCCAGTGTGCAGGGGTTGGCAGTCTTGGCAAAGCTGTTCTGCCTGCTCTTGATGGACATGTGTGTTCCTTGCAGAATGCCTTATGTCTTGCCGGCGGGCCCTTCTTGTGCCCTGTCGTAGGCTTCCACGATGGCGCCTACCAGGGGGTGGCGCACCACGTCGCTTTTGTGAAAGGTGTGCACGGCTATGCCCGGCACGTTGGCGAGGACGCGCAGGGCCTGCACAAGGCCAGAGCGCTGGCCGCCGTTGCCGGGCAGCATGGGCAGGTCAATCTGGGTGACGTCGCCGGTCACCACCATGCGCGAGCCAAAGCCCATGCGGGTGAGGAACATCTTCATCTGCTCCTGGGTGGTGTTCTGGGCCTCGTCCAGGATGACAAAGGCGTCGTTCAGGGTCCTGCCGCGCATGAAGGCCAGAGGCGCGATCTCGATGCTGCCGTTTTCCAGCATGGAACTCACCTTCGCCTGGGGGAGCATGTCGTGCAGGGCGTCGTAGAGGGGTCGCAGGTAGGGGTTGACCTTCTCGGCCAAATCCCCAGGCAGAAAGCCGAGCCGCTCCCCTGCCTCTACCGCAGGCCTTGTCAGGATGATGCGCTTGACCTGGTGCTGGGCAAAAAGAGAGAGGGCCATGGCCACGGCAAGGTAGGTCTTGCCTGTGCCGGCCGGGCCTACGGCAAAGACCAGGGAGTTCTTGCGCAGGGCGTCGAGATAGGTCTTCTGGGCCAGGTTGCGGGCTGTGACAGTGCGCTGTGGCGTGTGGATGAACACGGCCTCGCGGTACACCTGCGCCAGGGCAACGCCGGGGTCGTTCCACACCATGTCCCAGGAACGCAGCACATCTTCCTGGGTGATGTTCACACCCTGACGGAAGAGCTCGTACAGCTGCAGGAAAAGACTAGCAAGACATTGCCTGCAGCGGGGATCCGGGGACTCGACAAGCACCTTGAGACCGCGGCTCGAAATGCGCGCGCCGCTGGCGTTTGCCAGAAGTTCCAGGTTGGCGTTGTTGGGACCAAAGAGAAGCTGGGCCAGGGACGGGTCGTCAAATTCGACCAGTTCGGCCATTGATGAACTTTCTGCCATGGCACAGCACTACTGAAAAACGCGTGTCTTGTCCATGCATTTTTGGCCTGTGGCACAAGCCCTGGCCCTCCGCAAGCCCCTGTTCCAGGGGACTTTTGCCAGATCTTCCGGCAAAATCCGTCCATTCCCCGAAGGCAACGCGTCCTGCCTGCCGCCCCTGGCAATCAATGGAGCCAGAGCCTGGCAAATGCCTCTCTCACGAAGAGCACTTGCTTCTTGAGCAATACCTTGCCATCTTCCAGGGGTGTCTGTGCCTCGAATACAGTTCGACAATCTTTGGATACATGGCTATCCTTGTCCTGGGCACTTCTCTCCGGGTCGAACACCCCAAAAGCACGCGGCCTTCCCAAAGCCCAGTCCCCAAGCCGATTTCCTGCCATCCATCGCATCCGCCAAAAGTGTAGTATCTACTGACAGGGCATTTCCCTGCATGGAAAACCAGTTTGAGTTTGCAGATCTGCTATTATATATTGAGTAGAAGAGAAGTGAATGGAGCAAAACTGCAACATGAAAACAAAAAAATTAATTATTGTATAATAATTTTATAAGATAGGATATCGTATGAAAATCACATCATTAAATATTAAAAATTTTCGTGGGATAAAAAATGCAAATTTCTCTTTCCATAACAGACTAAATATATTTATTGGTGACAATGGTGTTGGCAAATCAGCAATACTTAATTGTATGGCAATACTATTATCAAAAATGACATATCGTTTACTTTATCAAAAAAATAATGGTAGAATTTTTACAGGAGGAGATATCAGTCATTGCGAAAAATATACAAAAAAACGAGTTAACTATTACAATAGATAATGAATGCTATATACTTGGTGATATAAAATATAAAACAAAGCAAAAAGAAAACAAAGAAAAATTGTCAACAAATAATATTGACAAGTTTTTTGATGGCATAGCAAATTGTCTTGATGCAGACAAAAACACCAATATTCCATTGATTTGTCATTACCAAACAAATAGGAATATACATTCAATATCATTAGGGAATAAGAAAGCAAAATAGGTGTAATCAACTGGCTGCCCTGGAAGGATCGTTGCTGAAAAAGGGTGAAGGAACAGATTTTGGCGATTTTTTCAAATGGTTTAGAAACAGGGAAGATCTTGAGAATGAAAAATTCAGGGATTTCCATGAAGAAGCTCAATACAAGACATATCCCCACAAGAAATATCCTCGAGTGATGCACTCGGATTCTCAACTCAACGCTGTGCGCAATGCCCTTGAACTTTTGATGCCCGAGTACCATTCCCTGAGGGTGCGACGCAGTCCCTTGCGCATGGTTGTCACAAAAGGCGAAGAAGAATTTCGCCTGGAAGAGCTTTCGGATGGTGAAAAATGCCTGTTGGTCCTCATTGCGGACATGGCAAGGCGCATGGCCATGGCAAACCCTGCCATGGAAAACCCTCTGGAAGCAGAGGCTGTCTTTCTGATAGATGAGATAGAACTCCATCTGCATCCTTCCTGGCAGAGAAGAATTCTTCCAGGTTTGCTTCGCGTCTTTCCACATAGCCAGTTTTTCGTAACCACACATTCTCCACAAGTTCTCGGGGAAGTAGAAGATACACAGTCCATTTGGTGTATGGTACAAGGTATTCAGCCCTATCATCCAGAAAGAGCGTATGGACTTACTTCTGGAGAAATTTTGGGCGAACTCATGGGCACAGCCGATCGTTCGGCAGTAGTGGAAAAAGAGCTTGACCACATCAATTCCTTGATTGACGAAGAAAAATTTGATGAAGCTCGTCAACAAATCAGGAATCTTGCTCAAAAGACAAAGAATATTCCATCCCTTTTATATTTCAATACTATCCTCACAATGTTGGGCGAAGAACAGGTAGATCTGGAAAACTGCAATGATTGAAATATGTAAAATAACAGAGCCCAAAAGTTTTACAGAGCATAGACGCCACACAAATGCCTGCTATCAAAATATTCCAACTTCTACCAGAAACGAGCTTAAAAGTTCATTATTAAAATAGCGGGGATATATATGTGCATACTGCATGGAGAGAATAACAGAAAAAATAATGAAAATAGAACATGTTTATAGTAGAAAATTTCATCATGAACTACAATTAGATTATTCAAATTTTGTCGCATATTGTCAAGGAAATAATGGTAAATCATATGAAGAACAACATTGTGATACTTCAAAACAAGATAGAAATTTACCAATAAATCCTGCTAAAATAGGGAACATACTACATAAAATTATTTCGTATTCAAAGGATGGTATAATAAAAAGTAGTAATGCAGAAATTGATGCTGCTATAAATAATATTCTTCATCTAAATATTGATAAGCTTCGTAATAATAGAAAATATGTTTATAAATCTGTACTATATGAATTATCTAAATTACCTACTTATGCTAACAAAAATCAAATTAAAAAAATTATTGATAGATGGGAAAATAAAGATACATATGGAAAATTTTATCCTTATTATGGAGTAGCTGTATTCATCCTTGAAAAATGATTAAAACATAGTAAATAAATAATTTTAGATAAATTATAATATTTATTTTCTGTTAAATAATGACAATCACAATATAAATAATAATGTAATCTCGATGTTCATCTCTAGAGTTATGGCTGCAGGAGTCATGGACAATTATCAAAAATAATAAAAAATATATTAATATGTTGTATTTATTCAAATTATTGATAACAATATACAGATATGGTACTAGATAATATATGTCGAATAGACTATTATATGTCAATATTCTGGTATCAAATCATCATTTTGTCTTTTCTACACAATATGAAAGGAGGCTTGTGCTGTTTTTCCCATGCCGGAAAGCAGCACTAATATCTCATGGCAGCAGCAAAAAAGATTTTGAACAGGCGAGCGACCCTTTTCGCAGCGGCGCATGACGGAGACCGGCAGACCGTCCAGGCCCTGCTGGATCAGGGTGTCCCTGTCAATCTCCCTGACGAGGAGCATGCTTCGCAAACCGCGCTTTTTGTTGCTTTAGCTCGGGACAATCTCCCTGTTGTCCGACTGCTGCTCAAGGCAGGAGCAGACGCAAACTGGCAGGACAAGGACGGAAGGAGTCCGATCTTTGTGGCACATTCGCTCCCTGTAGCGCGCACCCTGGTCGAGCACAGCGCGGATGTGCGCCACACGGACCGTGAGGGAAGCACTGCCCTGTTCCATACCCGTTCGGCGGATATGGCCAGATTCCTTCTGGAACGCGGCTGCGACGCAAACCACGAGAATCTCAATGGACAGACGCCCCTTTGCGTCGCGGACAATGAGGAGCTGGCAGCTCTCTTTCTCGGCCGCGGCGCAGACGTCAACCACAGCGACAGGGAGGGGCGGACCCCCATCTTTGCGGCCCGGACCGTGGAACACGCGCGCCTGCTTGTGGAGCATGGCGCCAGGATACACCACAAGGACAAACACGGGGAGAGTCCCTTTGTCCTCTCCTCTTCTCTGGCCCTGACCCAATACTACCTTGAGCTGGGGTGCGATGTGGACGCGCGCGACGCCCTGAAACGAACCCCGCTCATGCGTGCCGTGCAAGCGAACAACATGGAGCGCGTCCGCCTGCTCCTTGCCCACGGAGCCAGGACCGATGTCGCAAACGCCCTTGGCGAAACACTGCTGCACGTCGTCTGCGATCCGGACATGGCCGATTTTCTGTACCAACAGGGAGCGCCCCTGGATCTTCAGGATTGTACCGGCAAGACTCCGCTGCAGGTGGCCCTGAACAACGGCAATACGGAACTTGCCCGCTTTTTTCTGGAACGCGGCGCAGGCACAGATGCTCTGAGCTTCTCCCAAATCTGGGACAACGAGGCCCTGGCCCAGCTTGCCAGGGTCAAGGCAAGGCCAGAGCTTCTCTTGCTGTGGGCAGTGAAAACCGACGATGTCCAACAGGCCCGCGAGCTTCTGGAGCAGGGCGCGGACGCGCGTGTTCGCGACAGGGCGGGCAATGGCCTCCTCCACCTGGCAAGCTCGGCCGAAATGGCGCAGCTTTTGCTGGAGTCTGGTGCCGACCTGCATGCACAAAACAACCTTGGCGAAACCCCCTTCGCTCTGGCCATGGAGGAGGCGCGTCTGGATGTGCTTGAGGCCCTGCTCGAAGCAGGCCTCGATGTCAACGCTTTCGACAGCCTTGGAGAAACACCCCTCTTTGCCGCCCATGATGCGGATGTCGCAGCTCTTCTCATTGCCCATGGCGCAGACGTGCATGCCTGCAACAGCCGCGGAAGAACAGCGCTCATGGACGCCTTCAAGGGGGAAGATGTCCTGCGCGTCCTGATTGAGGCAGGGGCTTCGCCCGCGGCACGCGACAACGAGGGAAACACAGCCCTGCACTTTGTCAGCGATGGAGATGCCCTGCAGTACCTTGTCCAGTGTGGCGCAGACATCAACGCACTCAACGACAGGGGCGAAAGCCCCCTGCTGTCGGCAGTCCTGCGCCAGGACTGCACAACATGTCCTGGCGTCCTGCTGGCCCTTGGAGCCAATCCGAATCTTCGGGACCAGAAGGGCTGGACTGCTCTCATGTACGCGCTGGCAAGGCATGACACAGACATGGTGCGCCTGTTGCAAGGCTGCGGAGCCAATTTTTCCGCAGACGACCATACCCTTTTGTGCCAGAATCCGGACAGGAAAGCGTCCATGGCCTGGCTTGAGGGTCTTGCCAGGAAAAGCCCTGGCCCTGCGTTCCCCCAAGCCCTGCCAAGGTCTGCCGAAGCCGGCCTGCCCGGGGAGGAAGACTGCCATGCACACCCCCTGGAGACCCTGGCGCGCGTGACGCAGGGCAATGCCGAGGCGAATGCAGAAGAGCTTTCCCCAAGGGATCGCATCTCGTTCCATGGTGTAACCTCTCTTGAAAGGGCAAGGGAGCTGCTGGCGCTCGGTGCCGATGTGGACGAAGAAAACGAACTTGGCGAAACGCCGCTCTTCACCATTCGCGACCCCGAAATCATCCGCTTTCTTCTGGAGCATGGCGCAGACGCCAACCACGCAGCAAATGACGGCACAACCCCGCTCTTTCTGGCAACATCGCTGGCTCTCGCAGAGCTTTTGGTGTCCTTTGGCGCGGATGTACGCCACATGAACACCTATGGGCAGCTTCCCTGGGGGCATGTCGAGGATATCCACCTGGCAGGCTTCTATCTGCAACACGGGCTGGGCATCGAGTCCCGCGACGCGGACGGCTCCGGGCTTTTGCACCACGCGGCCCACAACAACTGCCTTGCCGTGGTGCGCTTTCTTGTCGAACAGGGCGCTGACGCGGACATGCGCAACATCCTCAACCAAAGCCCTCTCCACATGTGCTCAAACGCAGGCATCGCCGCCTATCTCATCGATCACGGTGCCAGCGTGAATATCCAGAACAGCTACTACTCCCCATGGCTTGACGAGGTGCAGCCATACATGCTGCAGGACATCCCGGTGAGCGATGGCGCAAGCCCGCTTGTGTACCACATGCAGCTCCACGTGCCTCCCGACACAGCCTGCAGCGAGGATCATGCGCAAGATGCGCAAGAGGGCAAAAGCGCATCGCGCGAGAACTGGCATGGCTGCGCGGATCCGAACACGACACGCATCCTGCTTGAGCGTGGGGCAGACCCGAATCTGCGTGACAACCGCGGGGCCTGCGCCCTGCACCACGCGCACAACAGTCTGGAGGTGGAGCTTTTGCTGGCCCATGGCGCGGACATGACCATTCGCGACAACAAGGGCAACACGCCCCTGCTGGCAGCCCTGAAAAACAGGAGAAGCGAGGCTGTCCGCTGTCTGGCAGAACACGGGGCCGATTGCCTGGCCCGCGACGCCAGAGGCCAAACAGTTCTGCATCTGGCCCATGAGCAAGAGCTGGTCGCCCTGTTCCTGGAGCACGGGGCAGATGCCAATGCGCGGGACAATATGGGGCGCACTCCGATCATGGTCTGCGACGACGAAAGCGTCTGCAGGGCCTTGCTCGAAGCCGGAGCGGATGTCAATGCTAGGGGTCTGTTCGGGGCAACAGCCCTCATGTCCGCATGGCGAGAAGACGTGCTCTTCTGCCTCCTTCACCACGGTGCCAACCTCGAGGATCGCGACTGGGAGGGGCAGACTGCGCTGCACTGGCATAGCAGAAGAGAACAGACAGGCTGCCTCGCCATGCTGCTCGCGCATGGCGCAGACATGCAGGCCAGGGATGTCTATGGATACACACCGCTCATGGCTGCTATCCGGGAAGCAGCGCGCTCATGGGGAACACTGTTTGCCAACAGGACCTTCTCCCTTCTGCTCACCTATGGAGGCCAACTTTCCAGGGCAGATCTGGCAAGAATAGTCGAGGATGTGCACCCGGACGAACGGCTGCTGGAAGAGTTGCAGACGGCTGTGCGGAAATCCGCCACAAAGCTGGAGTAGTCGCAACGTCCCTGGCAGATGCGTCTCCCCCTCTCCCTACCATGGGCTGTCAGCCGAACATTCCCCTGTTTTTGCCTTTTGCCCAGAAAACATGTACTCAAAAATTCGTCCATATCTGTCAAAAGTCGTTGTTGTAGACTTTGACGGTTTGTGCAGTGCGGACATGTATCCTATTGAAGCCAAGGAAAACACAAAGTATCTTTTGTACTACATGCTTTCTGACGAGTTTTTTGAACAGGCAACAACAGCAGGTTCACGCACAGTTCTTCCCAAGATAAACCAGAAAGAGCTTTTGCGTATTCCCTCTCTCCCAGAGCAAGAAGAGACCGTCCACATCCTCGACAGCCTTCTTGCCAGGGAGCAACTGGTCCGTGACACAGCCAAGGGCCTCCTCGAGCAAATCGAGCTCCTGAAAAAATCCATCCTTGCCAAGGCCTTCAGAGGAGAGCTCTGCTAGCCTGGGGAGACTTGGCAGGGCCTCCCAAAGGATTTCCAGCCCCTTCTCCATGCCTTCCATATTCTTGCCCAAAAATGCGATTTTCCCGCCGCAGTACTTGCTGGCCCTTCCCCTACATGCCCGACAATAGCAGGCAATGTACACTACTTGGCGCATAAGCGCCTGCCTTTTCCCCAATCCGGCCCGAAAGAGGCCGGATTTTCATTCATTGCCTTTCCACCCGGGAATGTCTATACCCATTGGCTCAATCTGTTGCTGTCCGGCGCAGGGATCACAAGCCCGCAAGCCTGATCCTCTCCCGCACTGTTCCGGTAGCTTCGCCAAACCCAAGCCACGATTTCGAGGAAACCAATGGTCAAATCCACGGTCCGACAGAATACCAAACCAGCCCCCCAGGAAATGCCAGTTCTGCCGGTTGTTGATATTGTCGTCTTCCCCTCCAGTATTGTTCCTCTCTACATAGGACGGGAACAGAGCATGCTCGCTGTGGAGCGGGCCCACAAGACCAAGACTCCCATTTTCCTGACCCTGCAGAAAAACGCTGGCCTCGAGAAAGTGCGCTCCGGCGAGGACGTGCACACCATTGGCGTTGCCTGCCGCATCGTGCAGCTCTTCCACATGCCAGACGGCACCATCAAGGGCCTGTTCGAGGGCCTGTACCGGGCGAGCATCCGCAACATGAACCTTTCCAGGGGCTATCCCATGGGCATTGTCGAGCGTCTGGAGGACAATACCGACAACGCTCCCCACATCAAGGCCATTACGGACCTCATCCGCGAGGCTATCGCGGAACTTGTGCGCAACGGGCAAAAGCTCGGCAAGGCAGGCCCCGAGAGCCTGAGACCCCTGCTGCAGCAGGACAATCCCTCCACCCTCGCGGATTCCCTGGTCTCCAGGCTGCCCATCACCTATCAGCAAAAGCAGAAGATTCTCGAGCTCCTCGACGTGGGCCAGCGTCTTGAGGAGATCTACTTCCACATCTCCAACGCCAACACCGTGTCCATTCTGGAAAAGCGCATCAAGATGCGCGTGCGCGAGCAGATGGACAAGACCCAGCGCGAGTACTACCTGACCGAACAGATCAAGGCCATCAACAAGGAACTTGGTCGCGACGTGGACGTCATGGAGGACCTCAACAACCTGGAGCAGCGCCTGAAGGAAAAGGATCTGCCCGAGGCAGCCA
The DNA here is from genome assembly GCA_944327095.1 of uncultured Desulfovibrio sp. Taxonomy (GTDB): domain Bacteria; phylum Desulfobacterota; class Desulfovibrionia; order Desulfovibrionales; family Desulfovibrionaceae; genus Desulfovibrio. The sequence goes on from CALVGM010000006.1 coordinate 14,927, forward strand.
GGGAGCGGGGCCTGGCCGAGGTGAACAAGCTGCGCAGCATGAGCAGCATAGCCCCGGATCACACCATACTGCGCACCTACGTCGAGTGGATTCTGGATCTGCCCTGGAACAACCTCGCCAAGGTGGACATTGATCTCGCACAGGCCAGGAAAATCCTGGACGCCAACCACTACGGCATCGAAAAGCCCAAGGAGCGCATCCTCGAGTACCTTGCCGTGCAAAAGCTCTCCGGCGGCGTGCGCGGTCCCATTCTCTGTCTTGTGGGCCCCCCAGGCGTTGGCAAGACCTCCCTTGCCAAGTCCGTGGCCGCTGCCACAGGGCGCGAGTACCTGCGCCTGTCCCTTGGCGGCGTGCGCGACGAGGCCGAGATCCGCGGCCACAGGCGCACCTACATTGGTGCCATGCCCGGCAAGATCCTGCAGTCCCTGAAGAGGGTCAAGTACAACAACCCCCTCTTCTGTCTGGACGAGATCGACAAGCTCAGCATTTCCGAGCGCGGGGATCCGGCCGCTGCCCTGCTCGAGGTCCTGGACCCCGAACAGAACAACACCTACATGGACCACTACCTGGACCTCGACTACGACCTGAGCAAGATCTTCTTCATCACCACGGCCAACTCCCTGGACAGCATCCCTGCGCCCCTTCTGGACCGCATGGAGGTCATCGAGCTCAACTCCTACCTCGAGACCGAGAAGTTCCACATTGCCCGCAACTTCCTCATTCCCCGCCAGATTGCCGAGAACAGCCTGAAGCCCGGCCAGATCGACATTCCCGACGAGACCATCTACGCCATCATTCGCGACTACACGAGCGAGGCTGGCGTGCGCACCCTCGAGCGCCGCATTGCCAAGCTGTGCCGGCGCACTGCCGTGCAGATCCTGGACAGCGGCAATCCGGACTATGTGAACAGGGTCGAGCCCAAGGATCTGGCCAGTGTCTTTGGCGCTGCCACAGCCCACCACGACAGCCTCGAGGAAAAGCCCTGCGTCGGCGTGTGCACTGCCCTTGCCTGGACGCCCATGGGCGGCGACATCCTCTTTGTGGAAACAAGTCTCATGTCCGGCACAGGCGTTGTCTCCACAACTGGCAAGCTCGGCGAGGTCATGCAGGAATCCGCCAAGGCGGCCATGACCTACGTGCGTGCCCATGCCCAGGACCTTGGCCTGGCCCAGGACTTCCACAAGAAGATCGACATCCACGTGCACGTTCCGGACGGCGCCACGCCCAAGGACGGCCCCTCGGCAGGCATCACCATTGCCACGGCCATTGTCTCTGCCCTTCTGGGCATTCCCGCCCGCCACGACACGGCCATGACAGGCGAGATCTCCCTGCGCGGTCGCGTGCTGCCCGTAGGCGGCCTGCGCGAAAAGCTTCTGGCTGCCAAGAGGGCCGGCATCTTCAACATTATCGTGCCTGCCGCCAACAAGAACGACGTGAAGGAC
>CALVGM010000007.1 GCA_944327095.1 uncultured Desulfovibrio sp.
CTTCTTGGCCAGGACGATCTGCTCGACATGGAACTGCGTGTGCCAAGCATAGAGGAAGCCCTTGTGCACGAGACGCACATGAACGTCATCTGCCTTCTGGACGACCTTGTGGACTACTACCTCTCCGGCAAGCCGGAACTCATCAGGGAAATGCTCCAGGCCGGGGCCACCTCCCTGCGCGAGGATCTGGACCGCGCCTAGGAGAGCCATCCATACAATACTACCATCAAGCAAGGGGAATAGCCATGCCCATGTACGAATACCGTTGCCACAAGTGCAACGCCCTTTTTGAGGAAATAGCCTCTGCCGACGAGACTGTGAGCTGCCCTTCCTGCGGAAGCAGAGACACCGAGCGCCTTTTGAGCGCCTGCGCCTGCCACACGGGCTCGGGTTCTGCCGAGGGCGCGTCCTCCTCCTGCTCCGGCGGCGGCTGTTCCGGCTGTTCCGGCGGCCACTGCTCCACCTGCTGCGGACACTAGCATGCGCAGGCTAGTCATAGCGACCAGGGGCAGCCAGCTTGCCCTGTGGCAGGCCAACCACATTCGCGACGCTTTGCTGGCCCTTGAGCCAGGACTCGAGGTGGAGCTTTCCGTCATCCGCACCCGCGGGGACAAGATTCTGGACGTTCCGCTCTCCAGGGTCGGCGGCAAGGGCCTGTTCGTCAAGGAAATAGAGGAAGCCCTGCTGGACGGCAGCGCGGATCTTGCCGTGCACTCCATCAAGGACGTTCCCATGGTCCTGCCCGAACAGCTGACCCTGGGCTGCATCCCGAGACGCGAGGTCTTCACGGACTGCCTTGTCTCGGAGCGCTGGGCAAGCCTTGCCGAGCTGCCCCACGGCGCGCGCGTGGGCACATCCTCCCTGCGCAGGCAGGCCCAGCTTCTGGCCCTGCGCCCGGATCTCACGATTCTTTCCCTGCGCGGCAACGTGGACACCCGCCTGCGCAAGATGAAGGAAGGCCAGTTCGACGCCATTGTCCTGGCCCTGGCCGGCATGCGCCGCCTTGGCCTGTCCGCCACCCACATGCACGAGCTTGCGCCAGCGGACTTTGTGCCTGCCGTAGGCCAGGGAGCCCTGGGCATAGAGTGCCGCGCGGACGATGCCGCCATGCTGGCCCTCCTTGCCAGGCTCGATCACAGGCCCACCAGGGTGTGCGTCGAGGCAGAGCGGGCCTTTCTGACAGGCCTTGACGGCGGCTGTCAGGTGCCCATTGGCGCCCACGCGGATCTTGAGGGCGAGAGCCTTCGCCTCGACGGCCTTGTGGCCGAGTGCGACGGCACGCAGGTCTTTCGCAGGGCCGTCACGGGCAGCGCCTGCGAGGCGGAGAAGCTTGGCAGGGACCTGGCCGAGGAACTCAAGCGCGAGGGCGCTGGCGAAATCCTGGCCCGCCTGTACGCGGAGCATCCGGACAAGGGCTAGACTCTGTCCGTCCAGCGAACCCTTCGGGATTCCTTCACATTCTTTTTCTTGGAAAGCAAACCAGCATCATGGGCACACCTTCACCACTTCCCTCCTCGCGCCTGCACGCAACCTACGATCCTGCTCTCATCCCCGTGGACGACAGCACCCAGTTCAGGCTGAGCCAGAGCCCCGGCCGCGTCCCCTATCAGGACAGGGCCATGAAGGCCCTGGATCTGGCCCTGAACATCCGCTCGGCGGGCTTCAACGTCTACCTGGCCGGATCCTCCAACCTCGGGCGCAGCCACATTGTGCGCAACTACCTGACTCCGGTGGCCAAAAAGCTTCCCACGCCCCCGGACCTTGTGTACGTGTACAATTTCAAGGACACGGACAAGCCCGTGCTCATCCTGCTGCCTCCGGGCCAGGGCAGGAAGTTTCGTCTGAGCATGCAGGAAGTGATGAAGAGCGTGTGCTCCCACATGGAGCACAAGCTGCACGGGGCAGGCTACCTGAAGCAGCGCGCCCAGATTGTCGAGTCCTACCACACGGCCCGCAACCGCCTGCTCGACCGCATGAACCGAATTGCCGTGCGCCAGGGCTTCAACATGGACTTTGACGAGAGCGGCAACATCACCCTCTTCCCCATCATTGGCGGCCAGAGGGTCGGCGACGACGAGTTCGCCAAGATGGATCAGAAGCTGCAGCGCGAGCTCAAGAGCAGGAGTGCCGATCTCATCCAGAACATGTCCGGCTACGTGCAGGAGCTCACCCGCACGGAGGAAGGCTTCCAGGACAAGGAAAAGGATCTGGAAAAGGCCGTGCTGGCCCAGGTTCTCGACCAGGACCTGCGCCCCCTCATGGAGCGCATGGACAAGCTGTGCCGGGCAGCCGGCCTAGAAAAGTCTGCCCAGGCCCTTGCCGCCTACTTCGAGGACGTGCGCAAGGACATGACCGAGAATACCCAGTCCCTGCTCGCGCCCAAGCCCAAGCCCGAGCCAGGGCAGCCCGTGCCTGGCCAGCTTCCGCACTGGAGCAGGGACGAGGTGCTTTCCCGCTACCGCGTGAACCTCTTTGTGGACAACGGCGGCGCCAAGGGCGCGCCCATTGTCTTCGAGGACCATCCAACGGCCAGCATCCTGCTTGGCTGCATAGAGCGCGAGAGCGAGCTCGGCGCCCTGGTCACGGACTTTACCCTTGTCAAGTCCGGGGCCCTGCACCGCGCAAACGGCGGCTTCCTTGTGCTGCGCATGGACGATCTCATCCACTACCCTGCTGCCTGGGAAGGGCTCTTGCGCGCCCTGCGCAACGGCTCCGCCCGCATGGACGAGAATTCGGACATGCCCGAGACAGCCATGCGCAGCAAGGGCCTGTTGCCGGATGCCGTGCCCCTGGACCTCAAGGTCATCCTCATTGGCGACGAATTTGTCTACGAGGGCCTGCTCGACTCGGACGAGCGCTTTGGCAAGCTCTTCCGCATCAAGGCCGAGCTCACGGACGTCATGCCCAGGAACGCGGCCGGCGTGCGCATGTATCTGAGCGCCGTGTGCCGCATCATCCAGGGGGACAGCCTACCGCCCTTTGACCGCACGGCCCTGGCCTGGCTCGTGGAGCTTGGCTCGCACCTGAGCGAGGATCAGAAGCGCCTTTCCCTCAAGTTTCCCCTGGTGCGCGAGTACATGGTGGAGGCAACTGCCCTTGCCCGCATGGAAAAGGCCGAGATGGTCACGGGCGCCATTCTGGAAAAGGCCTACGCAGCGCGCACCTACCGCGTGAACCTCGTGGAAGACGTGTACATGGAAGAGTACGATCGCAACATGATACGCGTGGAAACGAGCGGAACGGCCGTAGGCCAGGACAACGGCCTGGCTTTAAAAACCTAAGGTAACTTCGAGTTAGGCCTGCCGCACCGCATCTCCTGCATTGTGGGCGTGGGCCACGACGGCATCACGGACCTTGAGCGCGAGGCCGAGCTCGGCGGCCCCATCCACACCAAGGCCATGATGATCCTCGTGAGCTACCTCACGGGCGTCTTTGCCAGCAAAAAGCCCCTGGCCCTGTCCGCCTCGCTCTTCTTCGAGCAAAGCTACGCAGGCATCGAGGGCGACTCGGCCTCTGGAGCAGAGCTTGCGGCCCTGCTCTCTGCCCTGGCCGAGGTGCCGGTCCGCCTGGATCTCGCCTTTACAGGGGCTGTGAGCCACTCGGGCCAGATCATGGCCGTAGGTGGTGTGACCCAGAAGGTGGAGGGCTTTTTCAAGGTGTGCTCGCGCCAGAAGCTCACGGGCACACAGGGGGTCATCCTGCCCTACGACAACGTGGATCACCTCATGCTCGCCCCCAATGTGCTGAAGGCCGTAGACGAGGGCAAGTTCGCTGTCTACCCGGTCAAGAGCATAGAGGAAGCGCTCTTTCTGCTCACGGGCATGCCGGCAGGCCGCAGGCGCAAGGACGGCACCTTTACCCGCGGCTCCCTCTACGAAAAGGTGGACCGCAGGCTCACAAGACTTGGCGAGTACGGACAGAACGCCTTTCGCCGCAGCAGAAGCTGAGCGCAATCCTGCCAAGATGCGCTTGCCCAAAATTCGCTGCAGCAGACTTTCCGGCCCCTGAACGGGGCCTTTTCTTTGCCCTCTTGCAAGGGGGCGCAAGGCCTTGCAGGGCCTTGTCCGCCTCAGGCTGAGTGGTTGACTAGCCGATACTGATTGATTATACAGTCCATATTCCAATTTTACCTGCAAGTTCCTGAAATAAGGCTTGCAAACTACCTGGAGCACACTATGGCAGTGAGCAAAAAGGAAGCACTTCTTCAGGCCGCGAAGGATCTCTTTGGCGAGTGCGGCTACAATGAAACCACCTTCAAGAAAATAGCCGAGCGGGCCAATGTGGCCATGGGTCTCATGACGCACCACTTTGGCAACAAGGAGAAGCTCTTTTTGGCCTGTGGCCTGGATGTGCTGGAAAATTTCCACAAGAAGCTGAGCGCGGCCACGGCAGGCGCTCCGGACGGCATGACTGCCGTGTACAGGTACTGCAAGGCCTACCTGGACTTTTCCGTGGATCCGAGCACCAACTGGCTTGTGCTTGTGCGCTGCTCGCCCTATTCGGACATGAAGACCACCTCGGACAGGGACATCATGATCGAGAAGTTCATGCAGATCCATCAGGTCCTCATCGAGGCTCTGAAAAGGGGCCTGGAGGACCATTCCATCGCCAGGGTGGATCCCGTGCAGACAGCCATCATCATTGTCTCGCTAATGGTGGGCGTGAACAGGACGCGCGTTCTGACCCCCTACGCGCCGGACAATTTTTACGAAGAAGCGCTGGACTTTGTGGTCCGCGCGGTTGCTCCGTGCGAGGGCATGCCCCTGGTGCAGGAGTAAAAATCACAGGCAAAAGACATGCGTCGGCCTGCAGGAAGGGGACAGAGCCTTCCTGCAGGCTTCTTTTTCACGGCAAAAGCGAGGGAAAAACTCATGAAAGGAGTTCTTGCGGGCCTTGCGCTGGCCCTTGTCCTTGGCATCCCGCTGGCAGGCCAGGCAGCCGAAAGCAGCGTTGCCGAAATCAGCAACCTGGAAGACACGGAAAAGGTACAGGTCAAGGGCGAGCTCAAGTTCAATCTCGAAAAGCGCACCTGGGAATTCAGCCAAAACGGCAAAAACAGGGTCCTTGCCGACGACACTGTGCGCGTGAACACCTCCATGGGCGAAATCTACGTGGACGAGGAAGGCAATATCTACCTCATGTCTAGGGACGAGAGCGAGCCGCCCCTGTGCATTTCCACGGACGCCGAGGGCAACATCTACCTCACCCGCGCGGGCGTGGACGACGAATAGGGCCCAGGAACAGGCCCGAGCGCAGAACCAGGGTCCACTTCCCTGCGAAGACTCAAGGCCCTGTGCCAGGAAGCCGCTTCGCTCTTGGAAAGCGTTGCGAAAACATCTATACTTGCCCCGTGCCGGTCCGGCAGGGCTTTCCCTTCTTCCGGCACACTGTTTTGCCGACGCAAGGAGCCCCGAGGAGGCAAGGACATGCAGGCAACAATCAGGCTGGATGGGGGGCAGGATCGGGATCGCGGCCTTATCGTGGTACGTGACGCCCCTGCCGTTTCCGGGCCCATCTTCTTCACCCTGCAGCGCTTTCCAGACGGAAAGTATCTGTCTGCGGACTCGCTCTGGCGTACAGACAGGGACACGTTCCGCAGCGATGACTACAGACAGAAGGCGGGAACCCTTGTCATTCCTGTTGGTCCGGACATTCTCTACGAGCTTGACAGCGACGCCAGCTATCGCATGTCCATCAACGACAGCGCCTCCTTTGCGCTGACTGTGGAACGAAAACTCTTTACAGCCCTGCAGGGCAAGGCTGCCCTGGAGGAATACCAAAGGCTCCACGCAGGAAGCCAGGACCATAACGACGCTCTTGCCCCACCCCTGTCCCGTCGCCCCAAAAGCCATGGCCTGCACTGGCCTGCCCTCCTTGTTCCCCTTCTTGCCCTTGTCCTGTGTCTGGGCCTTGCCCTCAAGAACCTTGCCCGCGACCAGTACTTTCCCCTGCAGGACACAGCCATAAGCCTGACCTCGACGCCCATGAGCGATCAGGACGAGGCTGTCTACAAAACAAGGCCAGTGAGCGAAACAACAAGAGAGAACGTTGCCAGGATCATTGCCCAGGGATCCAGCCTTTCCCATGGGGCTTCTTCTTCCATGGGCGCAGAGCTTCTTGCGCAGGGTTCTGCGGAAAACACCTTTACCCGCACGGTCAGCGAGTATCTGCACAGCAACCATGTTTCCGCAGACCTCAACGTTCAGCTCGCCAGAAAGGTGCGCGTGGAAGGTGCCGGCCCAAGGGAAACAGATACGGCCTTCGAGCTTTTGCAGGACGCTGCCAACGATGGCAATACCGAGGCCATGTTCATGCTGGCCCAGTACTACGATCCCCTCTCTTCCCTGCCACACGGCAGCGTGGAGCCGGATCCCTGCCTTGCCAGGGACTGGTACAGGCGCGCCCAGCAAGGCGGCCTTGCCAAGGCAGCCCTCGCCTGCGAGGAACTCAGGAACTATATCGCGCGCAAGGCTACGGCAGGAGACAGAAAGGCCCAGGAAGTCCTGCGCTACTGGTAGAGGCGTACAGGGCAGGTCAAGGAGACGTCTGGCAAGCACAGGGAAAACAAAAGGCTCCACTTCCCCCATGTGCCTTGGGAGCCCGCAAGACAGTATCCATGGTCCGGCACAGGGCCTGCAAGATAACCAGACACACGAAAAGACAGTCGCTGACACAAGGAACAACAGCCGAACAACAGTTCGCCGGAGCTTTTCATGGCAGAACAAGAGCAAAAACAGAATCCCGAGGCCCAGCAGCCTCCAAGGGAAGACGCGCAGGGAACACAGCAGCAGGCCCAGGAAGGCGGTCAGCCAGGCCAGGGCGAGGAAAATCCCTCTGCGGCCTCGGCAGCGGCCGGGACCACCGCCGCTGCGGCTGCAGCCCCCTGGTACGCAAGAGCGCCCTTCTGGATCATACTTCTCCTTTTGCTGGCGCTTCTTGCCGGCCTTGGCTGGCTCATCTACCAGAAATACAGCGCCGAAAAACTGGAAACAGCCAGACAGGAAAAGGATCTCGCTGCCCTCAAGGCCTACAACGACGGCCAGGAAGAGTATCTGCGCAAGCTGCGCGCCCTGCTGCAGGAAGCCCCCTGCGACATCCCGGCCCTGCTTGCGCAAATCGAGCCCCCTGCGGGAACAGGGCTGCCTGCCCTGCCGGGGAATGGTGGCGATACGGACAAGGCTCAAGGCCAGAGCAGCGGCCAATCTGGCGCACAGTCGTCTGACAGGCAGGCCGGCGACGCGTCCAAAACGCAGGACAAGGCAGGCACAGGGCGTTCCGGCGAGCCCCTGCAGATTCCCCGCGAGGCTGTGCCTGACGCGGGCACGTCCACTGCGCCCGCAAGCCCTGCCAGGCCCGAAGCCTCACAGGCCAGGGCACCCCAGCGCCTGGAGGCAAAGGAGCCCGCCAACGTGGCCGAACTTCTTGAGCAGAATACCGTGCTCATCCTGGCTCTCATGGGCAAGGGCATTTCCATGGGAACGGGCTTCTTCATCTCCCAGGACACCATCATGACCAATGCCCATGTGGTAGGCAACGCCACGGAGGTGGTCTACATCAACAAGTTTGTGGGCACTGTGCGCGCGGCCAGCGTGCTCTTGCGCGTGCGCGAGCAGGGCCTGGACTTTGCTGTGCTCAAGACCCGCGAGCCCATTCCGGTCAAGCCCCTGAAGCTGCAGAAGGACCTGGTCAAGAAGATGGAGAAGGTAAGCGCCTGGGGCTTCCCGAGCGCTGTCATGTCCGACGATCCGAAATTCCTGGGCCTTTTGCAGGGCAACATGCAGGCTGCGCCCGAAGTTGTGTACACCGAAGGCTCCGTCAACGTGGTGCTGAACCGCAAGCCGCCCCTGGTTGTGCACTCTGCTACCGTGTCCCAGGGCAACAGCGGCGGCCCCCTTGTCAACGAGGCCGGCGATGTGGTGGGCATCAACACCATGATCAAGCTTGACGATCAGTCCTACAGGCAGTCTTCCCTGGCAATTCCCTCCACTGTGATTGCCGCCTTCCTCGAGGCCAACGGGGTGCCCTACACGCCAGCCCAGGCCACGAAGGGTACAGGAGGTGCCAGATGAGCATTCGCTTTGCCACCAGCATGCGCAATGACATGCGCCCCCTGGCCTTCCAGGGTATCTTTGCCACCAACTGCTACGATCAGCTACGCGCCTACCTTGCGCAGAACGAGGACTTCCTGGCCGCCCACGGCATGCCCAACGCTGCCTCCTTTCTGGCAGAGCCCATGCACGACGCAAGCGGCGCCATAGACTGGTACGCCGAAGGCGACGTGGCGCCCGTTCCCTTCACAAGTCTCGGGGAAGTGGAACAGCAGATGGTTGCTGCCACGCTCAACAGCTACGCTTCCGCCCTGCAGGCCCTGCTGGCAAAAAGCCAGGGCAACGGTATGGCCGAGGGGCTTTTGCACGAAGCCCTGCAGCACCCGGGACCTGACGATCTCTATGTCCTCAACGGCGCTCCCATTCTCATCAACTGGGGCTTTGCGCCAGGCGTGCAGGGAGCCGTGCCCCAGGACATCATGCGCCTTGGCGGCATGGCCGCGGCCCCTGTGGCTGCGGCAGCGCCCCCGGCTGCAGCGGCTCCGGCTGCAACGCCAGTGGCAGCTGCTGCGCCTGTGGCAGCTCCCGTAGCTGCCTCCATCTTTCCCGGCTGCCTGACCTGGCTTCTCCCCCTGGCGCTTCTTCTGCTTTTGCTCTGGCTTTTGCTGGCAGCTCTTGGCTACCTGCCCTCTCCCCTGCCGTCGGGATGTTTTCGCCAGAACGTGAGCATGGACAGCGAGCTTATGCGCAAGCAGAGTCTTGAGGACGATCTTGCCCGCATCCTGCGCCAGCTTGAGGAAAGGGCTGCCCTGTGCGTGCCAAAGACGCCCCCGAAGGAGGATCTGCACGCGGAACGCAAACCCGTCCTCCCGGACTTTTCCACGCCAGTGCCTGAACCGGAACCCGTGCCCGAGGAGCCCGTGACCCCGCCCTCCTTTGGCGTGGCCCCGGTCATTCCCGAGGAACCCAAGGTCGAGGCAAAGCCCGAACCCAAGCCTGTTCCCAAGCCCAAGCCGGAACCAAGGCCCGAGCCCAAGCCCGTGCCAAGGAACAGCAAGATGGAGATCCCAAAGGACGCTGCCAAGAAGCGCGATCTCTCCTTCCTCGAAGGCTGCTGGCGTTCCAAGACGGATCTGTTCAACACCAAGGGCGAACCCATCGAAGGCGAGTACTGCTTCAACAAGAACGGCACAGGCCGCCGCTTTATCTACGAGAAGAACGGCCAGCGTTGCTCTGGCGCTGCCAGAGCACGCTTTAGCGGCAAGAACCTGATCATCGAGGCTCCAGAAGCAAGCTGCCCGCGCGGTGGTGGCTACGTGGCCCAGGACGTGACCTGCACAGGTTCCGAATCCTCGACCCAGTGCAGGGGCCAGGAACACAGCCGCAACCGCAACAGGTGGAAGGCGACCTTCCTGAGAAAGTAGCAGCAAAGCGGGCATGGCAACCAGCCTGAACAAGCTGTTTGCCATGCCCGCATTTGTTGTGGAGCCTGTAGAAGACAGGGCCTTATGGCGCGGAGCACAGGGTATTGTAGCGCTCGAGGGCGCCCTGCACTCCCTGTGATCCCGCACGTCCCATCCAGTAGCAGCCTTCCTTGAAGTCCGTCATGACACCCTCGCCGTAAAAGTACAGCCAGCCCAAGCCGTACTGGGCAAGAGCGTGATTTTGTTCTGCAGCCAGCTTCCAGTACTCCATGGCTCTGCGATGGCTCTTGGGAACACCAAGGCCGCTCTCGTACAGCCTGCCAAGCTGGAATTGCGCCTCTGCATTGCCCTGATCCGCAGCCTGTCGCAAGCGAGGCAAGTCAGGAATCTGTACCTGACTTGCCGGGACATAGTCCCGGACGACCAGGGGCCTCCCCTGTTCGACACAGCCCGCAAGAAAGCTTGCAAAAAGCATGATCACCAATATTCTGTACATGTTACAACGACACAGAGTCAACAATATCTGTTGTATATGACGTGTTTCCCTTATAGACAACAGTAAAGAATATCGATAAACTTTTGTGCATTTCATTCTTTCCTACAATTGTGTTTATCCTTGTTCCATCCTTTTGTATCAATTCAAGCTTTATCTTTATATCTCTATCGCCTTTATACAGCTTATATGCTATTTTTGATTCATTGATATCATCTGGTATGCCAACTCGATCCAATATCTCTTTCTTTGTTGTCTTTCCTTCGATGATAGTTAGATCAATGTACTGAACCTCGGGAGTGGCGATCACATTGTGCTGAACATCCGGCTTTTGAAGTGTGTAGCAACCGGACAGCAGAAAGACACAGGAGAGAACCGCACACAGTGCGCGTAACCTTTTGCCAACCATATCCTACCCCTGGAATCAAAACATGCGGGCGCCCGCCCACAGGATAATATCCTTGCGAGCAGGCGCCCTTTCACAACGACTATTGGACGTCGTAGCTTTTGACTATATCGAACTTGTTGAATCGTACAGTGAGCTTCTTGGGATCCCTGGGAAAGGCCTTGTCCACGGAGGATGTGGCTACCGAGCCGGCCTCTTGGGATGCGTTCGCAGCGATAAGGCCCCCTGCCATGCCGCCGGCCTTCATGCCGGCAAGAGTGGCGCGGCTTGATCCTTCCGCCACTGCTGCGGATGTTGCGCTGTGGGCTACGCCGGCAGCAACTGCATTGCCCTTTGCAGGCTCGTAGACATACACCCAGGTATCACCACTCTTTTTCTTGCTCACGGAGGTGGGCTCGCCATAGATCTTCTTCACTTCCGCCTTGGTGGTCTTGCCCACGACAAGGTTTTTCTGCAGACTTTCCTGCGTGAGAGAGCTTGACGAGGTCATGCCGGCAAGGCACCCTGTGAGAAGCAGGGCGCAGCAGATGACAAGCGAACAAGTGTGCAACAGTTTCATGATTTTTCCTCCTCCAAATGCGAGTGAGGGAACGCGCGGCCCGGGCAACTTTCCCCAAAGCATGCTCTTCCGGGCCGCGTCCCTGTATTGTCTGGCGGCAAGTGTCGCCAAAATTGGCATCTTGTGAGTCTGGCAAATGGCACAAGGATCGCGCGCACAACCTGATTTCAGGAGGGCGCAGAACAAGTCCCCCCGCTCAGGGGGTGTTTCTTGCTGGCTTGGGCCCTTTGGCCTCCTACTCCTCTTCCTGGCTGTTGTCGGGTATGGCGCTGATGTCCAGAATCTCGGCCTCCTCACCGAACTGCCTGGCCCAGCGAACCACTTCCATGGGTTCGGCCACAGTGACCTGATAGAGCAGCGTGCCTCCCGCTTCCTCGCGCTTGACGTCGCTTTCGTGCCACTGGCGCTCGCGCACATAGTGGGCAGCCTCTCCCCTGAAACGCACCGTGACCGTGTGCGTGTTCTCGCCTATGAAGGCTCCGAAGGCATTGCGCTTTTTTCTGGCAAAGTCTCCGTCTTCCCCGGGCTTCCAGTTCACGCTGATGCCCGTGGCCTCGACCCTGGCCATGCGGCTCAGGCGAAAGACCTTCCACTGGGCGGGAATCTCGTCTGCTGTTCTGGCGTAAAGATAGAGCGTCTTGTCGCGCATGTAGAGGTAGCGCGGGTCTACCTCGCGCCAGCGCTGTTCCCAGGTGCCACTGCGGGTGTAGAGGATGCGCGTGCGCTGCTGCGCCAGAATGCAGTCGCGCAGGGTGCTCCAGATATTCGCCTTGACGCCCAGGGTAGAGGTCACCAGTGTCTCGAAGCTCTGGGACATCTCGTCCCTGAAGGGCGCAGGCAGGCCTCCCACAAGCTTGCGCCCGGCCTCCACGGCCATGGCCGCCAGGGTTCCGTCACCTGCCTGGCACAACTGTTCCAGAGCGATCATAAGGATAAGACGGTCGGAAACGCTCAGTCCGGTAATAGGGGTAAGCTTGTCCTCGGTGATGCGAAAGCCCTTGGCCTTGCTGTAGACAAACTTGAAGCCTACATCCGCCAGGGCGGCCTTGTCCTTGTAGAACTGGCTGCGGCCAATGCCGAGCTTGGCAAGCAGCGCGGCCAGCTGCTGAAAGGGGTCCTCGCGCACCGCCTGCGCCAGATACAAAAGCCTGCTGACCCGGGATACCTCCGCGGAAAGCCCACTTGCCTTTGTATCCTTGTGGTCGTCGGCAAAGCCGGGGAACTGTTTTGCGGGATTCTTGTCCACTACCTCTACTCCTCTGGTTGTGAGTCACTTTGTCACTATGCTGTTCTTGTGCAAGGCATGCAAGCCCCTTTTTTGGCCCGATCCACAAGCGTGTGGACAAGAATCTTCACAATGCCAAAATTTCTTTCCCAAGCCCTTTCCCTTTCAGGCACAACCCTTTTGCCAGTCCATGACTGTGTGGAATGAAAATTTTTTGGGGGCTCCTCCAAGGCACGTCAAAAAGACAGACTTGCCTCTCCCGGGCCTGCCTGCGACATCTGCAAAGGGCAGTTCTTGCAAAAGTCCGCGCAATATGACTTCAGTCCACAACAGTGTGGACTGATCCCCCTTTACTCATTTTCCGCTTTGGGGGAAGAACATGGATGAAAACCGTCCATCCGGCCCCTTGGGCGCTTTGCAAGGCACACCTTGCGGAATGGATGCCTGGCTTTACTGTATACACTTGCCCTCTTTCCTGCTAGATTTTACCTGTTCACCCTTACAAGCAGGAAATGGCGGCTCCTGTTTCACCCACATATTTCGAGGATATGAGACCATGCGTACCCGTTTTCTCATCCCGGTCCTGATTCTCTCCCTTGCCCTTCTGGCTCCCGGCTGCGCCAGCAAGTACGGCGACCAGATAACAAAGGTCAACTACTACCCCCAGTGCTACCAGCCCGTGTCCGACCTGCGCGCGGACGAGAACGCCGTTGCCAAGTCTACTGCCACAGGCGCTGTTGGTGGAGCCCTTATTGGCGCGGCCATAGGCGGCCTTGCCTCCGGAGACTGGAAGGGAGCCCTTGCCGGCGCGGCTGTTGGCGGCACTGCCGGCGCTGTTGCCGGCCACGCCTACGGCAAGAACCAGCAGCAGAAGCGTGACGCTGCCTACATGGCCCACTACGCCCAGATGCTGGACGAGGACACTGCCAGCATGAACCGCACAACAGCTGCTGCCAAGGTGGCCGCAAGCTGCTACAACCAGGAATTCGACCGCCTTGTGGCGGACTACAAGGCCAAGCGCGTCACCAAGGAAGAGCTCAAGACCCGCTACGAGGAGATCCGTTCCGGCCTGCAGGAAATTTCCTACATCCTGACCGAGCGCTACGATCAGATGCAGCAAAAGGACGCCGAGTACCAGGCTGCCCTGGCCAGCGACTACATCTCCGCGCCCTCAGTGACCCCCAAGAAGGCCTCGGCCAAGAAGAAGCAGACCATTGCCTACAAGTCCTCGGCCCGCAAGCAGGCTATCCAAGACATGGCCGACCAGAAGAGCGCTGTCACCAAGAGCACCGAATCCCAGGATCTTCTGGTGAGCGCCATCATGGAAGGAAGCTACATCTAGCACGCACAGGGGACGGACTCTTGGTCCGTCCCCCTTTTGCCAAGACATTGCGCCCTGGGCAAGGGTCATTTCAGCCACGATGAGGTCACACCATGCCCATCAAGTTTCCCAAGTACAACCACCTTGTCAATCTTATCCCCGGAGGATGCCTGCAGTTTCTGGACTTTGGCATCTCTTTGGACAGCATAGCCCGCGAGTCGCGCTCCTTTGCCGAGGAGACCCTGCCCGAGGCGCAGCAGCAAAAGTACCCGCACTTTCTGCGCTGCCTTGTCAGCCAGGACGACGTGCTCATTGACGCCCGCGAGGCCAGGGGGACCGCAGCCGACGGGGTGCAGCCCAGGGCCCTGTACGAAGACTACACCATAGGTCTGCCCGAGGCCCTCGAGTGCTTCAGCCACCAGTGGCTGCCCATGCCCTTCTTGCGCATGACAGGCCAGATGTGGCCGGACGGGCTCTCCCGCGTGGAAAAGGGGCCCTCCAACTGGGCCAGAGGCATGTTCCTGCCCCTGGACGACAATCCCGGTACCTGGCATCTGTGCGTGGTCTTCGACACCAGGGTGGAGGACAAGCCCAACGCCCAGGACGGGCGCTACTTTGCCCTGTCCAGGGACGATCTCAACGCAGCCTCCGAATTTCTTCTGGCCTGGCAGGTGCGCGACCACAGCTGGTTCGTGAACGAGCAGTGGGGAGACGAGTGGCCATTGCAGCT
>CALVGM010000008.1 GCA_944327095.1 uncultured Desulfovibrio sp.
TGCTCTGGGCGCACGTAGCCATGACAGCCAGAGCGTAGGTGAGCACAAGTTCCACGGACACCTGCAGTTCCCTGGCAAGACCTGCGCAGAAATTCCCGAGAACAGGCGGAAGCTTTGCGCAGTCAAGGCCTGGAAGGGAGCGCGTGGCAAGGGGGACGGGCCTTGTCCACTCCCTGGGCTGTGCGGGCTTTGCCTGCGCGGACTCTACCGCAGAATCAGCCTCAGTGACGCGCGTTGCCTTGCTCTTGCCTGATCTCGCCTTCCTCTTTCTGCTCCTGGCTGCGGCGCTGGCCCTGTTCTTGCCGCTTTCGTTCCTGCTGCCAGAGTCCTTCTTCGCTGAAGCCAAGCCCCGGGATTGCAGGGACATGTCGCCATTTTCAACCTGCTGGGGAAGTTCCCCATTGCTTGCCAATGTATCGGAACGGACGCCAGACGAGACCTCCCCTGTCTGGACAGTGTCGGCCCCGACTGCCGATGATGCCAGAGACGATGCGGACATAATGCTTCTCCTTGTGTCTCCTGTTGCAAAAACACTTTTCTCTTCCCTGTCCCCGGTTTTGCCAGGGTACACAATCCGTCCGCTCCCGCTGTTCCCTGCAAGGGGGACAGGAGCTGCAGGCACAAAGCCTTTTGTCCTGCTCCCTGGTTGGGATTTGGACAGATTGGCCAGGGTGTCTCAAGCCAGTTTGAAGCCATGGGTAAGGGTTGATGGAAAAACAGCAGCTGCGTGATATCAATCGTTTCTATTCGGCATGCCAGAAAAGAATTGACAGCTCTTAAATACTGACAGGCGAAACTTTTGTCAACCCTTTTTGCAAAAATACTTCTCCGCCCTGTCCTCTATTGTTAAAAATATAGTTATATCAAAGTGTTATACCTAGACTACCGCTTTGTCCCCCGACAAAAACAGAAGACAATGGGACATGCCAGAGTAGACATATACCATCTGTCTGGCCAAACTTCTTTCCCTGTTCCCCCAGCTTTCGCAAAGGCCACGGGGCTCGAACGCCCGCTGCGGGACAAATTCAAGCAGGTCTTGGGCTTCGCTGGCACGTCACTTTATTCTGTCGCCTTTTTTTGCCCTTCCCCTGCCTGTGGCCAACCCCGGGACCGGACAAGGGGCAAGGGCGCACCAAGCCTTCCCGCCCGGGAAAGCAGGGTACGCCCTCCTGTCAGTCGTCTGCAACCATTTCTCAGAGTCTGTCCTGCTTCAGCTTTTCCACATAGGCGTCTATGCGCCGCAGCTGCGCCGGGATGTCTATACGCTGCGGGCAGTGGGGCACGCACTGGCCGCAGCCTGTGCAGTGGCTTGCCTGGCGCAGGCGCGGCACCGAACGGTCGTAGCCCACAAGGTAGGCGCGGCGCGCCTCGCGGTAGTTCTTGTCCCTGACGCTCTTCAGGATGAGGTCCTCGTTGAGACACTTGTTGTAGTGGAGAATGCAGCCCGGAATGTCTATGCCGTAGGGACAGGGCATGCAGTAGTCGCAGGCATTGCAGGGAATGGTGTCGTAGCGAATCATGCGATCCGCCACCTTCTCAAGCAGGGCCATTTCCCTGTCCGACAGGGGCTGCAGGGGCGAATAGGTGCGAATGTTCTCCTCAAGGTGCTCGAAACGGGACATGCCGCTGAGCACTGTCAGCACCCTGGGGAAGCTTCCCGCGTAGCGGAAGGCCCAGGAGGCTATGCTGTCCTCTGGGGCTGCCTGCTTCAGCATGGCCGCTATATTGTTGGGCACATTGGACAGACGTCCGCCAAGCAGGGGCTCCATGACCACAACCGGTATGCCCCTCTTGTCCAGCTCCCCGTACAGGTAGGAGGCGCTGGAATTGAAGGCCTTGATCCTGCCCGCGTACTTCCAGTCCAGGTAGTTGAGCTGTATCTGCACAAAGTCCCAGTGGTATTTGTCGTGTTCGGCAAGCAGCCTGTCGAAGACAGCTATGTCGCCGTGGTAGGAAAAGCCCAGGTTGCGCACATGGCCCCTTTCCCTTTCTTCCAGAAGAAAATCGAGCACGCCGTTGTCCAGAAAGCGCTTCTCGTAGTCCGGCATGCCATTGCCCATGCCCACGCCGTGCAGGAGCAGGTAGTCTATGTGGTCCGTGACAAAGAGGCGCAGGGAATTGCGGTAGATTTGCAGGGAGGCCTCCCTGCTCCAGGTGGAAGGCACAAAGTTGGAGAGCTTGGTGGCAATGAAGTACTTGTCCCGCGGATGGCGCAACAGGGCCCTTGCCGTGGCCTCCTCGGACTTGCCCTTGCAGTACGGGGGTGCCGTATCAAAGTAGTTCACGCCATGGGCAATGGCGTAGTCGACCATCTTGTTCACCATGTCCTGGTCTATGGGTTCGTTGCCCTCCCGCGCGCTGCGGCCCCCCACGGAGGGCAGGCGCATCATGCCAAAGCCGAGCAGGGACACCTTCTCTCCTCGCTTGGGGTTGACGCGCATGGTCATGCTTCCCCTGACTTCTTTCACCTTCCTTTCGTCTGTGTCGCAGCCGGCAAGGCCTGCGCCAATGGCCCCCGCGCCGGCTACCTGCAGAAAGTGGCGCCTGGAAAGCCCGGTTTTGCGCCTGCCCTTCCCTCCCTGGTTTCCGCTTTCCTGCGCAAGCCTGTTCTGTCCGCTTTCGCGTTCGTTCATGATAGTACTCCCTTGCAAATGGCTGTCCTGCAAATGACTGCTTTTCTGTTGCACCTTGCGCCCCCTCAGATCTCCGCGTGCACCAGCACGCCTTCCACATGGATGGCGCTCAAGGGGCGCGCAGGGCACAGATTTTCACAGGCGCCGCACCCTGTGCAGCGCGACTCGTTCACTGCCGGAATTTTGGGAGAGTCCGGCTTTTGGGGGTCCAGCGCCACCATGGTGATGGCCTCCACAGGGCAGTGCCTTGCGCAGTTGTCGCAAGAATGCCCACTGGTCACGGCCACGCAGAGATCGCGCTTCCACACTGCCCTGCCTATCTGCAGGGCGGATTTTTGTGCCCTGGTAATGGGGTGTATGGCCCCTGTGGGGCACACCTCACCGCAGCGCGTGCATTCGGGCCTGCAATAGCCCCTCTCGTAGCCCATTTCCGGCTGCAGGAAAGTGAGAAGGCCTGTGGCAGAACGCAGGACCGCAGTGGGACAGACCGAGACGCACAGCTGACAGCCTGTGCAGTGCGCGGCAAAGTTGGCGTGGCTTTGCGCTCCGGGCGGCACAATGGCCGTGGCGCGCACGGGATTTGTCTTGGGCACTATTTTGGCAAAGCCTCCGTCTATGGCCTTGTCCGTGCCCAGAGGGGCTGCCACTGCGGCCAGGGCCGAACCCTTCACAAAGTCCCGCCTCGTACAGGACGCGCTTCCTCTCCCCTTGGAGGCAGCCCTGGTCCCTGCTGTCTTGGCCTGCACTGCCACTCTTGCCTCTTTCCCCGCGTGGCCAAAGGCAAGCGCGCCAGTAGGACAAGTGTCCACACAGTTCAGGCAGACAACACAGCGGCTTGCGTCTATGCGCTTGTGCTCCAGGTCTATGCAGCCTGACTTGCAAAAGCGCACGCAGCGCCTGCAGTTCACGCACTTTGTCTCGTCCAGCAGGGGCCTGAAGAAGGCAAAACGGGAGAGCAGGCCAAGCATGGTGCCCACAGGACAGATGGCGTTGCAGTAGAGTCTGCCATGCCTTGCTGCCAAAAAGCCCACGATCCCCAGGGTGAGCAGGGCAATGACGAGCAGGGGCACGCTATTGAGCCAGACATCAACAGGCGCGAAGGCGTAGCTGTCCAGGCGATCCGCAAGGAGGGAGAGACCATTGTTGAGCAGCTGGACCAAGGGCTGAAGAAGGGCATTGGCCATGCGCCCAAAGGACGCATAGGGGTCGAGCAGGGCTGCCAGGGAACCTGCGCCAAGGACCAGTGCCAGCACAAAGAGTGCGAGCACGCAAAGGCGCAACGCTGTGTGGGCAGGCGCGAAGGAATAGCTCCTTTTTCCGCGCAGGCGGGCAAGGCGGGCCACCACGTCCTGAAACAGTCCCAGGGGACAGAGGATGGAACAATAGCCCCTGCCAAGGACAAGGGTCGCAAGGGCAAGGCCAAGCACTGCCACGAAATTGGCGGCAAGCAGGGCAGGCACAAGCTGTATCCTGGCCCAAAAGCCAAGATATGGCTGCACAGAGCCCGTGAAGTCGAGAAAAAGGGCTGTCAGACAAAGGAGAGCCAGAACAGCCAGGGTTAGGCGTATCTTCTTGAGCATGGGAGAAACCGAAAGGCCCCTGGAAGAACAGTCTGACCGGGGCCTGAAAAAAGGGTGTGGCGCCAAGGGGCGCAAAGGACTGGAGAACCTTGCCAGAGGCCTTGTAGCGGCCAGGCAATGTTCCCTTCTACCTCACACGCAAGCGTTTCTCCTTGCCTGTTTCACGCTCATTCTTGCCCGATTCGTAGCTTGCCACAATGTCTGCGCAAGACCTTGCGCCATGAACGAGCTTCTTCATGAAGCAGGGCTTTAAGGCAGGCAGGAAAAATCCTGGTTTTCCCTGCCAAAGACCAGGGGCCGCAGCTGCTGCTCTATGGCCAGAAACTCCTTCACAAGCTCCGGGTTGAAGACCCCGCACTCCCCTGCCTCTATCATGCGCAGCGCTTCCTTCGGGGGCAGCGCGTCCTTGTACACGCGCTTGGAAAGGAGCGCGTCGTAGACATCCGCCAGGCCCACGATCTGGGCTTCGAGGGAGCATTCGCTGCCCTTGAGCCCTTCGGGATAGCCTCTGCCATCCCAGCGCTCGTGATGGTGCATGGCTATGTCGCGGGCGTACTTGTAGGCCCTGTTCCTGCGCAGCTGGGGGATCTTGTCCAGAAGCTGCGCGCCCTGCACCGTATGGGTCTTCATGATCTCGTATTCATCCCTTGTGAGGCGGCCAGGCTTGTTCAGGATGGCGTCGGGGATGGCAATCTTGCCCACATCGTGCATGATGGAGGCCATGGCAATGTATATGGCCTCGCTGGGCGTGACATATTTGGCGAACTGCGTCTTGGTGAACATGAAGAGCGTTATGTCGTGTATGCGCTTGACGTGCTCTCCGGACTCCCCGTTGCGGAATTCGATGGCCGTGGACAGGGAGGCAATAAGGCCGTTGTTCAGCTCTATGATCTGCTGGGCCTGGCTCAACAGCTCCTGCTGCTGTTCGTGCACCTTGTCGGAGAGCTTTTTGCGCATGAGAAAGAGCTCCACCACGCTCTGCACGCGGCGCAGGACTATGTAGGGCACCACAGGCTTGCCTATGACGTCCATGACACCAAGCTCGTAGGCCTCGCGCAGGACATCGCTGTTGGTCTCTGCCGTAATGAGAAAGACCGGGATTTCCCTGGTGAGCCCGCGCCTGTTCAGCTCGCGCAGGACGTCAATGCCGCTCATGCCCGGCATGACCACATCGAGCAGGAGCAGGCTGTACCCTTCCGGCTCCCCTACAAGTCTGGCAAGCCCCTCCTCGCCATTGTCCGCCTCCTCGATGGTGTAGTGGCCAGCGAAAATGTTCTTCAGGATCTCTCTGCTGATGTCGCTGTCGTCCACAATGAGCGCAGTGGGTCTGGTGTCCTTGTTTGGCTGTTCGTGCATGGGGTACGTCCCAAAAAGGCTTGGTGTTGTGCAGGTTATGCTGCTGTATACCCGGGCTTTGCCTGTTGTCAAGGAAGGCTTCCCAAGCCATGCATGTTCCAAGACTCTTGCTGCGCATTGTCGCAAGCCATACGGCTGGATACTTTACAACAATCGTCTAGTTTCTGATATAGCGCATGACAAAGATCCATACCGCAACAAACAGAAAGACAAATGTCAGCAACGAATAGAGGGTAATGCTCAGACTGAAAATATGTACAATGGCCATGTCCTCTGCCATGGTGGTGGTTGCAAGGTAATAGAGCATCCTGAGCAGGCAAAAGGACACCAGAAAGAGCACACCCCAGCGCGCCTCGCTCCAGGGCAGGAAAAGGGACAGCAGCTTGTACAACCCGAAAAAGACAAGCAGCGTGCCAACAATGACAGCGGCGATCAGAAGGCCGGTCGAGACATGGTCGAGCATTGGTACCTCCCGGACTGTGCGGCAGCAGAATCAGACAGAAGAATCAGGCAAAAGGCTCAGAAGGTGGCCTGTGAAGACAGGTCCGCAAGGGATGAGGCTGCAGGGGACAAGGGCATGCGCGTTGCGCAGGACCCGTAGAGGAGTGCGTAGGTGTGGCGTATGCGCTCCACATAGCCGACGGCCTCGGCCATGCGGGCCATGTCCCCGCCACGCGACACGCTGGCGACCCGCTTGAGATCGCTCCAGGCAATCTTGCCGCGCCCTGTGCCGTACTCGTCCCTGTACAGGCGCAAGGCCCGCTCCACGAAGGAAGGGCCCTGATCGTAGGCAGCCAGGGTCACGCACCAGCGAGCCCACGGATCCAGGGCAAATTTTGCAAGATCGTTCCAGATGATGCGCAGATAGCGCACGCCAGCCTCTATGCTTGCGTGCGCGTTCCAGGGATCGACATGCAAAAAGCGGGCTGTCTGCATGGCAATCTGCATGATACCGCCAGGACCCGTGGGGCTTTGCGCGTCTGGATCAAAGCGCGACTCGTGGTAGATGAGGGCAACCACAAGCAGGGGATCCACGCCATACTGCCGACAGACCTCGCGTATGGTCCGCGCATAGGGTGATACCCGCGCTTCCAGGGTCCTGGAGAGTTCGCCTAGTCCGGGCAGGGAATCTTCCCTGGCGTTCCAGAAGCCGAAATAGCGCTCGCGCAGGTTGGCGAGGCTGCCCTCCTTCTCGATGCGCTGCCAGAACGCGGCCATTTTTTGCGGCGTGAGAAAGGCGTCCTCGCGCCAGACGCAGCGGCGGGACACAGGCCGAAGGGACAGTGCTGCAGCCCCGGCTCCGAAGTGCGGAACATGCCTGCGCACCACCAGTCCGTCCGACACCGCCAGAGGGGTCGGGGTCTTCCACAGCGAGGGCAGTGCCGCATCCCCATTTCCCCGCACCAGGACAGAACTTGCCGCAAGGGTCCTTTGCAGGCGTTCTCGTGCTGCCGCGCCTGCCGTGTCCGTGCCGCGCAGGCTCGAAACCTGCTGCAGGGGGTAGGAAGGCGTGTACTTCAGGTCTGGATCGGAGGGCAGCGGACCGTCGTAGCCTGCCTCAAGGTCGAGATCGCCATTTCTGAGCATGACAAGGGCCTCTTCGGCGCTGCGTGGAAAGGACCAGGCCAGCACAAGACGCTCTTCCGCGGCAAAGCGCTCGAGCACCTCGCGCTCAAGCCCTGGCCCGAAGGGCGAAAAAAAGGCCTGTGACGAGGCTGCGGGACACAGCCCTACGCGCAGGGTTCCGGGTTCCCTGTCCTCGGCCCAGTCCGCCGGCCAAAAGACAGGCGCGTTGATGGCAGCCACGGGCATGGGCTGCAGGGGCCACAGAAACCAGACAAGCACTGCTGCCTGGACCAGCGCAAAAAGGCCGAGCAGCGCGGGAAACGAGGCGTACAGCCTGCTTGCGCACAACAGGGGCCGCGAAACCGGGGAACACTTCTTCAATTTGGCCCATCCTCCCGAAAAGCCTGTGCCGAACAGGCGAACAGGCATGCGTGCCGGCACAAGCGTTGTGCCCATCTGCCTGCCCTTCTGTCTCTCTGGCTGTCTCTGGACGTCTTCAGGACATGCGCAGCACACTGGAGAGCATCCTGTCCACGTGACCCGCGAGAGCGTGCAGGCGGACAGTTTGCTGCAACAGGGCGCACAGTTCCCTGGCAAGCAGGTCCATGTGATCTTCCGCCAGGGCAGTGCAGGGACCAAGGCGAAGCAGGTCTGCGTCCCCGCACTCCCTCATGGCAACGAGCATGTCGTCTTCGTCCCGGACACATGATCCCGGGTGTTTTGCAAGACAGTGCAGCTCGCCTGGCGCTGCCGCGCGAAGGAGGGCGAATGGCCTTTCCCCGGCAAAGGCAAGGGCGCGAAGCTGCCGCACCTTTTTCTCATCGTCTGCTGCGTGCCAGAGCGAGCAGGAGCGAAAGCCGCAGTTGCCCACAAGGGCATCGCACAGCGCCTGCAGGCTTGCGTCCAGGGTGCGACAGGCCTCGACCCTGGCACGAACCCGGGCAAGCAGATCCTGCAGCTCCCTTTTCTGCGATACAACGGATGTCATGACCCCTCCTTTTCTTGACGATCGGCAGACATGGCCCGGAGAGCATCCCCGGCAGACAGGTTTTTCGCAGTAGACGGCAGTCTTTCGACAGCAGCGTGTCCTTCCGGTGACGATTCCGGTGACGATCGTGACATATGTCTGCAATCGGGCCTTGCACGAGAAACTGCCCAAGCGCGTGTCTCCCGTGAAAAATAGCGTTTTGCTGCGAAATCGTCATGCTTTCTTCAAAAAAACGGAAAGAAGACTCGGCATCTAGTGTCTCGGGTTACTGCCTCTTCCCCTTTCGGAGCCTTGTGGAGGATCTCCTGCCATGGTGCATCTGATCAAAACTTCAGGAAGCGAACAGCAGCTTCTGCGTGGCGGAAGCTCGCGCTGTCGCTTTATGGCGTCCCTTTCCCTTGTCTGGCTGGTGGTCGTGCTGTGGCTGGCTGCGACAGCACTTGTCCTGCTGCTTGGCACAGGAACGATTTCCGACTGGCTGCGTGCTGTCCTGCGCCTGGCTGGCGCCATGTAGGCCGGGACATGCTATGACTGACCGACGCTGTGCCTGCCATGCCGGGCCATCCCTAGGTGCGCTCCCGCGCACTGGCCGGGGCGTGCGGCATGGACTTGCAGGGGGTGACCACATGAAGGGACTCCGCTTCCTTGTCAGCGTGGACGGTGGTGACGAAACTCGCTTCACTGTTGTCCGCTTTTCGGGCGAAGAGGCTGTTTCAAGCCTGTTTTCCCTTGTTCTTCAGGTTGCCTGCGACGATGCCGACATTGCCGCAGAGGACATTGTTGGGCACGATCTCAGGCTGCGCGTTCTCTCGCACGAGCGCGACAGGGAAAGCGTGTACCACGGCCTGGCAACGTCCTTCGGCCTGCTGCACACAACGCATGGCCTCTGCCTGTACGAAATCGGCATGTCCTCCCATTTGTGGCCCCTGGCCCAGACCGAGGACAACCGCATCTTTCTCTCCCCGGGCCAGTCCATGGACGACAGGGGCACGCCCATACGGGACGTGTTGAAAGACGCGCTCACGGGTGCCGGCGCCTCCCCTGCGACCTTCGACTTCTCGGGCATACAAACGGACTTTTCCAGGCGCTACGTCTGCCAGTATCGCGAAACGCACATGCATTTTGTCGACCGCTGGCTCGAATACCTCGGCGCCTCCTACTACTTTGATCACGCAGGCAGCACGGACAGGCTTGTGGCCCTCGACAGCGGCGAGTGGCCAAGGCTTGGCGAGCTGCCCTACAGGGAAATGTCCGGCCTGCCCTCCCACGGCCAGGAAGTTGTCTGGTCCCTTGCCGAGCGCTGGCAGCAGGTGCCGGCGCAGGTCATGGTCAAGGACTACAATCCGGACAAGCCCACAGTGCTTCTGCAGGCCAGCGCCCCTGTCTCGCCAAGGGGGCACGGGACTGTCTACATATACGACGACGATCCGCGCAGCCCGGAGGAAGCGCGCTTTATTGCCGGCCTGCGCGCAGACGCGCTTGCGGCCTGCGAACACACGCTGCAGGGCAGGGCCACCATCACAGGCATGCGCGCGGGGCACGTCTTTTCCCTGCGCGAACACCCGCGGCAGGAGATGAACAGGGACTATCTTGTGCTGCGCGTTGTCCACAGGGGCTCGCAGGCAGGGCTGCTCGCCAAGGATCTGGCCATGGATCCCCCCCTTGATCCGGCCTGCATGGACGACACGGCCACCGGAGAGAGCGGCTACAGGTGCGAGTTTTCCTGCATTGGCCTTGAGCGGACATATCGCCCGCCCCGCAAAACGGACTGGCCGGAAGTCATTGGCACCCTCAACGCCAAGGTGGATGCTGCCGGCAGCGGGGAGTACGCGGAACTCGACGGGCACGGGCGCTACAAGGTGATCATGCCCTTTGACGAATCCGGCAGGGCTGCAGCCCAGGCTTCCTGCTTCCTGCGCATGGCCCAGCCCTACGCAGGCTCACGCAACGGCATGCACTTTCCCCTCATCAAGGGAACGGAAGTGCTTGTCTGCTTTGCAGACGGCGACCCGGACCGCCCCTACATACACGCTGCCATCCCCAACCCGGAGACCAGAAGCCCGGTCACCGTGAAGAATCAGACGCAGCTTGTCCTGCTCTCCCTGAGCCAGACACTGATCCGCATAGAGGATCAGAAGGGACTCGGGCACATACACTTTCACTGTCCGGTACAGAACACCACCTTCCAGATCGGGCGCAACGCCATGGAAGGCGGCCTCGCAGATCCCTTCCTCGGCAAGGGCTCGGCTCTCGAGCAGGGCATTGTGGCCATGACGGACTCGGACCTTGCCCAGGACGTGTCCGCGGGCATGTTCGAAAGCGTGCTTGGCGACCGCATCCTGCGCGTGCACGCGGGCAACTACGAAAGCAGTGTCGCCTCAGGCTACAGATCGGAAAAAACCGAAGGCAACTACACCCTGACGGTCAACGGGAATATGTCCTCCACCTGTGGGGACACCCTGCACGCAAAGATCGGGCAAAACCGCAAGCTGAAGGTGTCGGGCAACAACGACAGCACGATCGCCGACTCCCTGGCCATAAGCTGCCAGACATACAGGGATCAGAGTATACAGGGAACATATACCCTCGACACACAGACGGGCATCGCCCTGCAGTCTCCCAAGATAACCTGGAAGTCTCTGGGAGACATGTTTGTGAACTCCTCCCAGTCCATTGCCGTCAAGGCCGATACCCTGCTGGAAAAATCCATCCTCAAGACCAAGAATGCCCGCGGCTTTCAGGCAAAGGTTCTGAACAAGAACGTGCTCACGCCCATAAACATGCTCTTGCAGAACTCCAAGGTATCCATCTCCACGTCAAACAAGCTGGATCTCAGGGTCATTAACAGTGCCATAAAGCTCGTATCCCTGTCCTCGAAGCTTGTATCCTGCGATGTGTCACTCAGCAAGGTGGAACTTATCGGCTTCAAGGACAGCTTTACCCTCCTGGTGGGGGACATATCCGGATCGTCATGCGACATCAACTCGCTTACGCGCGAGAACTTCCTGTTCCATCTGATCATGTAGGTCCATTCATGCAAGTCCCTGCAGCCCGGGCAAAGCCGCCCTGCTGCCTGTCGGACACGTATGCCATCCCAATCGATTCCCTGCCAGACACGAATGACGGACGCCCCATCCGTCGCGCCCCCGCAAACCGACGTCCTCTTCCCGTATCCCGGAGACAGCCATGCTCCCGGGGAGGAAAAGTCCATGCCTACCTACTCCAACGACATACGGTGTACCCTTTCCATATCGGGCACCAGCGAAACGCTCCACGTGGTCAGCGTGTCCGGAACGGAAGCGCTTTCCTCGCTCTACCTCTTTCGCTGCGTTCTCTACAGCAAACAGGACGTCGAGGTCCTGCCAGGCCAGGAGTGTACCCTCTCCTTCAGGGACTTGAACGACAGGGAACACGTGCGCCACGGCGTGGTGGGATCCTGGACAGGGCTTGGCAAGACGCCCACAGGCGTTCTCCACGGGCTTGAGCTGCGTCCCCATGCCTGGTGGCTGACACACACCGAATACAGCCAGGTCTTCCTGGACGGAGATCAGTCCGACAGCAATCCCGGCACGCCCCTGAAGGACATCATTGCCAGGGCTGCCGTCCAGGGCGGGCTGCCTGCCCGCAACCTGGATTTCGGGCGCATGCAGGCTTCCTTTCGCAGGCGCTACGTGTGCCAGTACGAGGAGAGCTTCTTCACCTTCTGCGCCCGCGGGCTGGAATTTCTGGGCGCGGCCTTCCATTTTGTCCAGGACAGCGGCACGGACGTTCTCACTGCCGACGAGAGAGCCGAGTCCGGCGTTCTTAGCCAGGCCATTCCCTATTCCGAGGCCTTCGGCCTTGAGGCCCGCCGCGAGGGGCACATCCACGCCCTTTCCTGCAAGAGGAACATTCCCCCTGGCCAGGTCGTCAGGCGCGACTACAATGCGGAACACCCGGACGAAAACGTCCTTGCCGTCGTTGCCTGCGACCCGGAGGGCATAGGCGAGAGCTACTTCTACGGTGATCACCTGAAGAGCACGGACGAGGCAAGACAGATAGGCATGCTGCGCAGCGAGGAATACCTGTGCCGCAAGCGTGTTCTCGAGGGTCGGGGAACAGTGCCGGACTTTCGCCCTGGCCTTGTGTTCACAGTGCAAAATCACCCGGAAGACGAGTGCAACGGCACCTTCCGTCTGGAATCCGTCCACCACGAAATCAACCAGTCCGCCCAGCTCGCGCGCTTGCTCAAGGCAGATCTCGGCGCACACGCGGGCAGCGGGGAAGCCGTGTACAAGAACAGCTTTGTCTGTCTCGAGGCCGCCCGCCAGTACCGCCCCCTGCGCCGGACGCCCTGGCCGCACATAGCCAAGGTTATCAGCGCGCACGTGGAAAATCAGGGCAGCAAGGAGTACGCGCAGCTTGACGCCCAGGGACGCTACCACGTGCGTCTGCCCTTCGACATCGGCAACGCGCCGGAAGGTCGGGCCTCCTGCCTCCTGCACATGGGCAAGCCCTATGCTGGAAACGGTTCGGGCATGCACTTTCCGCTGCCCCCGGGCACCGAAGTCATGGTCGGCTTTGTGGGCGGACATCCGGACAGACCCTACATTGCCGCTGCCGTCCCCAATCCCGTGACCCCCAGTCCCCGCACGGAAGCGACGCAGACCTCTCTTGTGGTCACAACCCTGAAGCGCAATGTCATCGAAATCGAGGACAACAGGGGATCCGAGCACTTGCAGATGGCCAGCGCGCCCACCGGGGCCCTTGTCCAGTACGGCAACGTGCCCACTGGCGACACGGACTGCGGCGGACAGGGCATCTACGAAAACACGGGTCCCGGAGGCTGCCATGTGCTCTCGGCAGGCAGCCACGCCGAGGAAAACACGGTCAATCGGCACCGCGAGGACGTGCTCGGTGGCAATGCCATCCTGGTCATTGACGGCAACCGCAACGAGTTTGTGCAGGGCGACTTTACCGAGACCGTGTCTTCCTACGTTTCCCACTCGGTCAGCCAGAACGACTACACGGAATGCCTTTCAAACCGGACGCTCACCCTGGGAGCAAAGTGCTCCGTGACCACGGAAACAGGCTACTTCACGGAAACCAACGGCGGCAACAGGCAGACAACACTTTCCGAGAACTTTTCGGCCAATGCGTGCACGTTTTTGACCCTCGAGACAGCAGGAAAGGCAACATTCAGCCAAAAGGAGCTTGCCGCAACCTCTCCCAGCGTCACGCTGAGCGCAGGCATTTCCCTTACCAAGACAACACAGGCCATGGCGCTCAACGGACCGAACGCCACCTGGAACATCAATGCCGGCGCCCTGAACATGGACATCAATGACTGCAGCTACAGCGAATCGGCGGACAAAAAAGACTTCCTCCATATACTGGACATGACAGTAAACCTGATGTCCACAACAAACGATTCTGTCAGCTACGCCTACAATGCCTTGAGAAAGTCCCTGACCAAGTACAAGGAGGACAGCGATCTTCTCAAGCTGGAACTCTCCGCGACAAAGGCCAAGACCAGTGCAAGCGAGAACCTGAATGCCGCATTCATACTGCGCGTGACCGGCCTGTACAACCGACTGTGAGGTGGACATGGGCATCTATGCAAATACCGAAAAGCTGGCCTTTCGCATTGCCGGCGTAGACTCGACCCTTGTGCCCGTACGCTTCGAGGGCGAGGAGGCTCTCTCGACCCTGTTCCGTTTCACTGTGCTCTTCCTGAGCGAGGCCCCCCTGGATTCGGCATCGCTTCCGGGCAGACGAGCCGATCTGGAAATTCTCTCCGCAGACGGCGGAAATCGCAGCCTGCGCACGGGCATTGTCACGCGGCTCTCCCTTGAGCGCAGCGGCAAACGCTACAGGCTCTACACTGCTGTCATGGAGCCGCGCTTTGTCAGGATGCGCCAGGGCAGATACTCGCGCCTCTTTCTTGGCGACGATCAGAACGTTCCCCTTGGCGGCCTGCAGATACGCGACATC
>CALVGM010000009.1 GCA_944327095.1 uncultured Desulfovibrio sp.
AGGAGCACATCATGACCCTGCGTCCCGCCCTGCTGGCAACCCTTGTCGCTGTGACCCTCACAGGATCCCTTGCCGCGCCTGCCCTTGCGGTCACAAGGGAAGACGCCCTTGCCATAGCCCTGGAAAACGCCCGCGTGCCAAGGCAAGATGCCCGCAACATCCGCATACAGGCCGACGAGGAAGGTGGAGAGCCCGTGTGGTCCGTGGAGTTCGACACAAGATACGGGGACTACGACTTCTCCGTGAGCAGGGGCAGTGGACGCATCCTCGACGCGGACTATGAAGTGGACGACGAATGGGTGCAGCGCAAGCCCTCGCGGCGCGTGACCCCGTCCACAGTCCGGGACATTGTGCAGAGCAGAGTCCCGGGCTCCAGGGCCGGGGACATCCGTGTTGTCCGGGAAGGGGAGCGCTTTGAGGGGCATCTCTTCCACCGCGGCATCAAGTACGAGTTCGAGGTGGACGCGCGCACGGGCATCATCACGGACTGGAACGCCGACCTGCGCCGCTGAGAGGCGTTTTTGCAAAGGAAAGAGGATGGTTGTGCCTATGCAAGAAGCCGACATTCTGAAGCTGATCGAGGGTGGCGAGAACATCCAGGTCGAGTTCAGGACATCTGCCAGAGAAATCACAAAGGATGTGTACGATACGGTTTGCTCGTTTTCCAACCGGGACGGCGGAACCATCATCCTGGGCGTCGGGGACAACGGGGAAATCCTGGGCGTTGCGCAGGATGCTGTGGAGCGCATGAAAACGAGCTTTGTGACGTCCATCAACAACGGCCAGAAGATCAATCCGCCCCTGTACCTGCAGCCAGAAACCTGTACCGTGAAAGGCCGCACGCTGATCATCATACAAGTGCCGTCCGGCCGCCAGGTCTGCCGCCACCACGGACGCATTTTTGATCGGAGCCATGAAGCGGATATCGACATAACGGACAACACCGACATGGTCTACCAGCTGTACGCCCGCAAAAGCGGCAGCTACTTCGTCAACAAAGTGACGCGTTTCCAACTGGATGACCTGCGACCGGATCTGATCGAGCGTGCCAGGCGCATGACGGCCTGCCGCGCAAAGGATCATCCCTGGAAGGGCATGTCTGACGAAGAACTGCTGCGCAGTGCAGGACTGATTTTGCAAGACACCGAGCGACAGTTCGAAGGCGTCACCCTGGCGGCGATTCTTCTGTTTGGCAAGGACTCCACGATTATGGCTGTGCTGCCACAGCACAAAACGGATGCCATTTTCCGGGTGGAGAATGTCGATCGATACGACGACAGGGACGTAATCATTACCAATCTGCTGGAAAGCTACGATCGGATGATGGCTTTCGGCCAAAAGCACCTGAACGATCCCTTTGTGCTGGATGGCTTCCAGAGCGTCAGCGCCAGAGACCGCATCCTGCGCGAGATCTGTTCCAACAGCCTGGCACACAGGGATTATTCCAGCGGCTATGTGGCCAAGCTCGTGATTGAGCGCGACCGTCTCTTCACAGAGAATCCCAACCGTTCCCACGGGCATGGTGCCCTGCGCCTGCAGTCTTTTGAGCCCTATTCCAAGAATCCGCCAATCTCCAGGGTTTTCCGGGAGATTGGGCTGGCGGACGAGCTGGGGTCCGGAATGCGGAATACGTACAAGTACTCAAAACTCTACTCCGGCAAGACTCCGGAATTCATCGAAGGCGATATGTTTCGCACCATCGTTCCGTTGTCGCCGATTGCAGTGGAAAAGGTCGGTCCGCACGTCACCCCCCAAGATAGCGATCAGGCTACTCAAGATATTACACAACAATCTAAAATTACAGCAAAAAATAATTCACATACTACCCAAGATAACGATCAGGCCATTCAAGATGCAATTTTGATGTTTTGCAATGAGCCTCGATCCAAGGCGGAAATCATGGAACATTGCGGATATAAACATGTGCGGAATTTCACACAACGCCATCTCCGTCCCTTGCTTGAAAGCGGACAAATCCAGATGACGATCCCGGGAAAGCCAAAGAGCAGTAGCCAAAAATATATGACCGTACAAAAAACTGCACCAGCTAATTGAGTCTAAGGACTTGCGCACATATAAACTGCTCATGAGGCGGACGGGCACACCCCTATCAATAAGTCGATCAGCTAGCCACCGACCAAGTCACCGACCAAGATATCTCCCAACAATTTAAAATCACAGATAAAAATAAATCACATACCACCCAAGGCAATGATCAGCCCCCCCCCCAAGTCACCGACCAAGTCACCGACCAAGTTGCAATTCCTTTCCGCGCCTTGGCATCACAATCTCTTTCCCAAAACAGACTTTTCTCAGGGCACCCTCACTCGTTTTCCTCATTCTTCCCTGCATCTAGCTCCTCTTCTCCCGGGACAGGATCGCACAAGAGGGCAGCCACTGCCCTGCGCACGCCGTCCATGTCCCTGACATCGGCAAGGCCTTCCCACACAGCGTACGCCCGGGCCACCCTCTCGTCCGCAAGCGCTGCGCATGCCTTTTCCCTACTCCCGTCGTATCCCTGGCTGTCCTTGTACTCGTCCACCAAAGCCGAGAGCCAGTCGTCCATCCTGCCTTCTGCCTCCACAAAGGATGCCAGCGACTCCCTGGACGGAGCCTGCACCTTCAGATGGCAGTTGAGGCGCACTTCCTGGGATGGCGCCAGGGGCGGGTTGGCGTAGAAGGACCTGGCCCTGATCATCTCGCCCTTGAAAAAGATGGTCATCTGCCCCTCTACCTGCTTTTGCAGATCGCGAAAATCCACCCTGGCTATGCGATCCACGGCCACAGCCATGTTGTCCCTGTAGGCAAGGCCCGTGGCGCCCTGGGGCACGGACCAGCCCGTGCTCTTCTGCACCCAGGCCTCGCCGGCCATGGAGCGGATAAGGTCCATGGTCTGCCGCGGATCCTCCTGGCACATGAAGCACTTGACCTTGCAGTTGGAGACAATTTGCTCGGCCGCGTGCTCCGAGGCCCTGCGTATGCCGGCAAAGTCCTGCGAGGCCACGGTGACGGCTATGCCAAGCCCCCTTCCCTGGGTAAGCAGTATCTCGAAGCCCGGAGTCTCGATGGCCGCGTACTCGTCCACCACCATGCCAAAGGGCGTCGCAGCGTCCGTGGGCAGGGCACCCAGAACATCCGAGAGCCTGCCCTGCACCACGTCCCCAAGGCCTACGGCGCAGGCATTGCGGATGGAGGAAAGGCATATCTGCCCAAGGTTCTTGAGCTCGCGCGGATCCTTGTCCATGGAGGGAATGAGGGTCACATAGATGCGGCGGCTCGTGATCACGTCCACTGCGTCGATCTCGCCGTGCGTTGTCTTGAAGACGCGGCCGTAGTTGTCCACAAGAAGCGAGAGTGCCCTGCCGAAGTAGGCCCTGGCGTAGCCGTACTGCTCGGCAAAGTTCTTGGGCTGCTGGGAAAGCTGGCGCGACATGTCCCAGCCCACTGTGGCAAGCCCTGCCCGAAGCGCCAGAATGCTCTTGTCCGAGAGATCCGTGCGCCTGGCCAGGGCGTCGATTTCCCCGAGGTTCATGAGATACTTGCGGATGATGCTGATGGACAGGGGGATTTCGCCCCTGTCGCGCATTTCCACCAGAACAAAGAGCAACCCGGAAATGAGGGTCTGGGCGTTGTTGGAGAAGATGGCGTTGCCTGTGCCCTCCTCGGGCATGAGCGCAAAGAGCAGCTGCGTGAGCTGGTTGGCAGTGCCGTTGGCAAAGGGGTTTTGAGTGTTGGACTGGCGCAGGGGCGTGCGCATGTGCCCCTGGGTGCGCATGGCCTCCTGGGCCTTCTTGTCGGCCATGTAGGAAAGCAGCAGGAAGTCGTCGTCCCTGCCCATGATGCGGCACATGGTGTAGATCTGGGCAGCGAGCCTCGGGGCAGCCTTGGGATCCACGTAGGTGAGGCCGGATCCCCTGGCAAGATAGTTGAAGGCAAGGGACACCAGGGTCTCGGTCTTGCCTGCGCCTGTGGTCCCGAGCACCAGCATGTGGGTGAGCACGTCCCCGCGCCCTATCCACAGCTCGCGCCCGGTGTCCATCTCGTTGCCAAGGTAGAAGCTCCCCCTGGCCCTGTGAAAGCCGCCGCCAGCCTGCACATCCCCGTAGTCCACCCTGCCGGATGTCTGGGGCAGGCGCATGGGCAGATGATCCCGTGCAAGGCGCAGTGCGCGGCAACAGTGCAGACCAAGGGCAAGGGGCATGCCAAGGAGCATGGTCTGGGGATAGAGAATCATGGCAAAAGCTGTCAGGAGAAGAAACAGGGCATAGCCTTCCCTGCGCGCAAGCGCCGCGAAAAGCCGCGCCGAAAGCGGCGCCACATCCCGCAAGAACTCCTCCTTCCTGTGCTCCTGTTCCCTGCTGACGCCGTAGAGCTGCCGACCGGAGTCTCGTATCATGTGCTTCTCCCCATATGGATACTGCCTCTCTGTAGCATGCCTTCCTCCCCTGTCAGTTGGCCTGGGCCGTGTTCTGCCGTCTTGGCACCAGGAACCTTTCTATGACCTTGTTCTGATCCCTGGTCTGTATGCCCACAAGCGTTGCCAGAAGCGCGGTCTGGTAGAAATCGATTTTCAGGCTTTCCCGGCGCATGCGGTAGTGCTCGGCAAGCAGGATGTAGATGTTCTTCAGGGTGTCTGTCCCATTCCAGAGCACGGATTTGCGCAAGCGGTTGATGTTGCCGCTGAAGTACTGCTGGCGAGCCGTGTAGTACTGCATGAGGCTGTAGCCCTGGGCATCGCGCTTCATGCGGTCCGCCTCGGCCACGCCGGTCTCCTCCTCAAGCTCCGGGATGGCCTGGTTGAAGTTGGCAATGGGCAGGTAGAACTGGGACACAAAGCGCAGGGCCCCCTCGGCCATGCCGGTCTGGGCGGACTTGACCTTGATGGCCGAGGCCCCCTTGCGACCGCCTGGGGTCAGCTTTGCCTCCTCGGCCACGCGCGGCATGGGTGTGGGGTTCGAGAGCACCCCAATCATGAAGTTGGCCCTGGCCTGCTCGTCAATGAGGCCGCTGGCTGGCATGAGCCAGCCGGGCCGAAAGACCTTCTGATCCTTCATGAGGCTCGAGTCGAGCAGGATCACGTCCTGCTGGCCCTGAGCCTGGGGGAAGTTTTTGGCAGTGGCGTCGCGCCTTGTCTCGTCAAGGGCCTCCTCCTGTAGGGTGTCCAGGGTGCTGCGCGAGCGCACCTGGCCCGTGTTGGCAAGGGCAGCGGCCATGTCCGCACACGGGGCCTCCTGCAGAAGGGGGTTGTGCTGGGCAGCCTCAAGGTCGCTGCTCACGCTTGCCGCGTGGCGCTCGAGAGCCTTCACAAGTTCCCTGACAGCCCCCTGCACAAGTTCCGCCTGGGCGCTGACGCTGCCCTGGCCCCTTGTCTGCAGGGCAGCGTTGAAGGCGGCAAGCTGGGCGCAGATGGCCCTGGCAGCCAACACAGTCTGCTGCATGCCCTGGACCTGATTGCCGGCTGTGGCGAGGCCAGGCCCCACACTCCAGGCGTCGCCTGTAATGCTGGTCCCGGACGCATCGCCAGCCACAGTGCCTACCTGCGCGCCGGCAAGGCCAGCGCCGGCAGCCTGTACCTGCGCGCACAAGACAAGAACGCTCACCACCACACCCATGAGGACACAAAGGACCTGAGCAAGGCTTGCCCCGCTGCCCTGCCGCATGCTCGCTGGCAAGCCTCTCCTTTCGCGCTCTGTCTCCTCTCCACATCCCTTGTGGCCGCAGCCGGCTTTTTCCCCAAGCCTTGTCATGGCATTTCCTCCCTTTGCTGTCCTGGCCCAGAGCTCGACCCAGGCGAGGACCTGATTCCCGCATTCTCCTTTGATTTCACAGGCATGTCAGAGAGATACCCGCTTCTCTGACAGTCTTTTTTTTCGTTGGACGAAAAATACAGCAATACCAGTTGACATGTCAAGTGACATCGGTTAGAAGGGTCTTGCGCAAGAGATTGGTGCCCGGCACCAGACCTGGCGCAAAAAAACTTGCCTCAAGGCCTCGTTCTCGGGGCCATGGGCAACAGTGCAAGACAGCAAAACCATACATTTCAACAACATAGGGCGGAACACCCCTCTTTGTCCCACCCGCAACGCACGCCAGGAGCAACTGACAAAAACAGACATGACAAGGACATACAAGAGGAAAAGACATGGACACAACAGTTTCAAGGGCACAGGAAGCGCCAGCAAGGCAATGTCCTGACCCGCAAGCCATCTGGCAGGGGCTGGACACAGGGAACTTCCCAGGGAAAGACCATCTCAGTTCCCAGACGCTCCTGAACCGCTGCCGCAAGGTTCGGCGCCTTTTGCAAAACTTTGCCAGGGAACTGCATCCTGAACTGTACCAGGACAGGCCAGGCAAGGGGAAGGATGTGGACGCGCTGACAGTGCTGCACCTGCCAGAGGATCTGGACCTTTTGCCAGACTGGTACATCAGCTTCGCGCGCAAAAGGGGGATCCGCAAAAAGACCTTCTTTAACGAGCGCACGTCCCTTGTCTGGGCTCTGCAGGGTGTCATGAACGCCTGCGCCATGGACAGGCTGCAGGCTCTCGACGCCAGGGAAGTCGTCGGCGCAAATACCGGCTCGGCACCCGAGCGCTTGCGCGAGCCAAGCGAGAGCGAGGTGCGCGACATCTTTGCACGGCTCGAGCGCATGGGAACGCCAGGGGCAGCCATGGTCCTGCTCTGGCTCAAGGCTACCCTTGCCAGTGGCCTCAGACCCTTCGAATGGTTCGACGCGCGTCTGTACCTGGACGAGAAGGGAGGCATATTGAGCGTGCGCAACTCCAAGTACATGGCAAGCACATTGGCGGGCAACGGTCCCTTCAGGCATCTCTTTTTTGCCAGGGGCGCCTGCGACGCCCAACTGGCCTGCCTTGACGCCTTCTTGCGGACGCTGCAGGCCCGCTATCGTGCCAGGGGCGCGGACGCGCCTTCCCGCAGGGACTTCGAGTACATCTACCGCAGCTGCACGCGCACGCTGTGCCGGGTGCAGACCCGCAACTGCCTGCGTGTCAGCCAGGGCAGAAAGGTCTTTCTCACCCTCTACAGCATGCGCCACATGTTTGCGGCCGAGATGAAGTTCAAGGCCGGCAAGATGGGCTTTGACGCAAGCTTTGTGGCAGCCCTCATGGGACACGCTGTGCACGATACGGCCTGGCGGCACTACGCGGACAGGGCCCTTGCCTCCAGCCGCAGGACCTTGTCCTTTCCCCTGCCTCTTACAGAGGAACAGGTGCGTGTTCGCCTGGGACGCACCTTGTTGCCAGGCCTACAGGAAAGGCCCAGGGAGAGCACCACTTCCCAAACGCGGACCACTGGATCTCCCGGGGCTACTGCAGAAGGCTTGCAAGAGGCCAGGAGAGCGGACGAGCTGTCCTGAAAAAAATTTTTGACAAATATATTGACATTCCAAATATTCCAGCATAAAACACTGAACAGGCGCCCAGGGCACTGGCCCAAGGCGCCAAAAGGCCCCCAAAACAAGCCCCACATACAAAAGAGGACAAAAACATGGCACGAACAAGCAACGCAGCAGCGCAGCACCCCATGCCCAACACAGATTTTGGCTCTGTCCAGGGCAATCAGGCAGGCCCTGGCACAGCCGTGGCCGCACAGGCAGACGCCCTGGACAATGAGCAGTCCATGCCCGAGGACGTGATCATGGCCTTTCTCGAGGGTGCGGAGCAGCGCATGAACTTCCACCAGGCAGAACTCATCCGCCTTGCCTGCCAGGGCTTTACGGCCAGGCGCATCGCAAGGGCCCAGTACGTCCTTGACAGGGCACTGCAGCTTGCGGACACGCGACCCGCGACCCTGCCCATAGAGGACAGCTTCAACGACTACGTCATGGATTTCATCGAGAACGCGGACACGCTGACCTACCACGAGGCGGAATTTCTGCGCCGCGTAGCCAGGGGCTGCAACCGCGAGGAACTTCTTGAGGCCAACTACCTGCTTGCCAGGGCACGCAGGCTGCAGGAAGAGGAAAGCCCGCGCTAGACAGGGCCCATTTTTCGCGGACCTGCGCCTGTCCCCTGCGGATTTTGCGCCTGTCCCACGCACCACAACCCACCACAACCCGGCAACCGGCTGCCGGCGTGATACAGCCGGGAAGAGACAACAAGGCAATATTCAAAGAGAGGACCAATGCAGGATCGCAACACAAGCTCTCCCTGCAGGCCCCGTATCACAGACTGGTCAAGACCCACCAACGCAGTCCCGGGAGTGCCCGACGCGCCCAATACGGCAAAGGCTTCCCGAGAAAGCGAAGAGTCCGGACGCTTTCCTGTCCTGACCCTGCTCGGCTTTGGGGGCAAGACCTATACCATCAGCGTACCCGACACTGTGCGCAATATGCCGGGCATGGGCGAAGACTACGCCAATGCGCAAGGTGCAGGCCGCAGCAGGGACAGGGACGAGAGCCCCTGCCCCACGCCGGGATACGCCTAGGGGAGGAGCGAGACAAAAAGACATAACAGGCCAGTAGAAGCCTGACAAAACCGGTGCGCCGAAAGCCAATCCCGACTCTCTTTCGGCCCCATGCCAGGACAGTTCTCCATTTTCTTCTGCCACGCCGGGGGCTTTTCCTTCCTTGGGAAAAGCCCCCTTTTTGTGGTGTGCTCAGCAAAGAGAGGGGTTTGGCCCATCCTCTTCCTCGAAGCTGTTCGCCCTGGCCCTTGTCCTTGGGCCCCTCGTCTTCTCCTTGTCCTGTTTGCAGCGCTTGTGTTCGACCGTGTCCTGTGCACCTTCTGGCACAAGGCCCATCTGCCTGCGCCAGAGATCCTCAAGGTCGAGGCCTTGTGCGCGGGCCTCGCGCAAGGGGGCAGGCACAGACGAAAAGTCCCGCGCCTCAAGCCAGGAAAGCCGTGGCCTGCTCCCTTCGGCAAGGTCCCAGATGGCGCCGGCCACGCGCTGTACCTGACTTGCCATGGCCAGTATGTCCCCGGGATTGCTGCGCAGGCACTTGTTCCATTCCCGGATGTAGCCAGCGCACTTGGGAAGCGCTCCCTCAAGGCCAAAGAGCACAGTGGCAAAGGCAGCAAAGAGCTCTGCCCGCAGTTCCTCGCGGGCGTAGTCGTCCTCGCCGAATTCCCCGGAAATCTTTCTGCCTTCCCGGCTCTCTGCCCCAGTCCAGTGGAAGAACTCGTGACAGAGCGTCGCGTAGTAGACAGCCGGGTTGGCGTAGCTCTGGCGCGGGGGCATGTGAATCACGTCCTCGCTCGGGGAGTAGTAGGCCCCAGCGGGCGAGTCGTTCACAACCCTTGCTCCGCAGGCCTCCATGGCCCGATCCAGAAAGCTGTTTTCCAGAAACACTCCGGATGAGGGCTGGGTCAGCGGCGGCACGTCCGCAGTGGTGTCCGCCACAGAGTAGACGCGCACGCTGGCAAAAAAGAGCCTGCCGCGCAGCCAGAGCGTGCCGTCTTCAAGCACTTCCAGACGGCTTTCCGGAAAGGCCGAGGGATCCTCGCCCGGTTTCAGGGCCCTGCCCTGGCCCCTGCGCGGGGTCATCACAAGATAGGGCCGTGCGCCCTCCCTGAGACGCGCCACATTGCCCTCCCTGTCCTTGAGCTTGCCAAGGGCCCGCAGGGTCAGAAAGCGGCAGTCCCACTGGCCGCGCGCCCTGGCTTGGGCAGTGAGGGAGACAGCGTTCACGCCCACGTAGCGATTGCCGTAGATGATGTTTTGCGGGGGCACCCAGGCCCTGGAGATCCCCAGGTCCCTTTCCGTCTGCCCGCTGCGTATGAGTCCCACAATGGCAGTGGCCACCTCGCTGACAAGCCTGTCCGCTGCCGTGGCCTTGCGCGCGCCTTGAGAGCGCGCGTCCTTCCTCCCTGTCATGCATGTTCCTGTCTGTTGCCTGTTCTTGAGCTTCGACCGCCTGCCTTTTTGTTCTCTCTCCCTCCCTGTGGCTTCACGTTTCCTGCTCTTCGCGTACTTTTGGCCTTTTCAGGCAAGGTAGCGCCGTGCGGCCACAAGCGCGCTCCTTCTTGGCGCAAGGGCAGAGACAATGACACCCCTGTCCCTGCCAGTCGCGTGCACAAAATAGCCTCTGGCAAGGTACATGCCGCAGTGCCAGCCGGAGGGCGAGGCCCTGGAGCGAAAGAGCAGCACATCGCCAAAGACAAGCCCTGGACCTGCCCTGCGGCCTCCGCGGCCCTGTTCAAGGGCAGTGCGGGGAAGCTTGAGGCCCGCACTGCGGTAGAGCCACTGCACAAGGCCCGAGCAGTCAAAGGCTGTCGGCCCCCTGGCGCCATAGACGTAGGGCTTGCCAAGGCAGTGGCGTACAGCCAGGGCAAGCCGTCTTCTGGCAAAAAAGCGCGCTTGTGTGACAGCCCCAGCCTTCGAGGAAGTCCTGGAGGAAGCTTTTGGGGTTGCCGTGCCCCTGTCCGCGCTTCTTCGCCAGCTCTCGCCATGGGCTTCACTGCCAGGAAAAGGCGGAAAGAGCGCAAACAGAATCAGAGCCAGGCACAACCTTCTGCGTCGCATGGTCCACCTGTTCTGTTGTGGTTGCGGGGCCTCTTGCCCCTCTTTTGCTGGCCCTACCCCTAAGGCAGGCCAGCGTGCCGTTGCAGCATGAGCCCCTTGCGGGGACTGTCTTCTCCCCGCAAGAGCGTCATATAAAATACAAGCATGCCGAACAAAAAGTCAAGAGGGTGCCCCAAAAAAGTTTTCTGTGCACTTTTGTGCGGCAATTTCGAGCTCCTGCATGGGCTCCCCGGCTTGTTCGCCGGGCATGGGGAAGATCCTTGCGAAAAATTTTGTCTCATCGTGGCTTTCTGTGGGGAACTCAAATTTCTCGCTCCATTGAGACATTGGCTTGAGGAGCTTGGAGGCAGCGTTGCAAAAACCTCAAAACCCAACTTGCAAGTACTATTGACAAATTCTGAATATGCCTTTTCACCCTAGACTGGGGTGGCTAACTTCAGAGATGCAAACGGTGCTTGATGGAGAGGGGCAATGAGGGGGGAGTAGCTTACCCACAAATACCCCGAAGAGCCAAAATTGGTGTGGATGGAGGTCGAAGGAGTGTGCGGAGCTAAGGCGTGGCGGGAGCCACTCAGTTCAAATTGTGTCCCTTTTGGCTCCAGAGGTCTGTGCGAGCACCACCACAAAGGCACAGTTCCTAGTGGACGTCGTAACCCCTCTGGTTCCAGAGGTCTGTGCGAGTGGTGGATTCAGGGGAATAACTGCACAAGGACAGTCGTAACCCCTCTGGTTCCAGAGGTCTGTGCGAGAGTATCCTCAAAAACCACAAATGTGTCAATCACTTGGATGCCCATTTTTAACCGTCTCCTCTCTTTTGGGGCCGATTTGTGCCAGCCATCCTCAAAACACTGTCCATGACACTCATAACCCATTGAAATTATTTCATGAACCATCTCGCAAGGTTTACAAGAAATAAAGACAGTGTTTTTAGGTAGTTACATAAATAACACCTCTTGTGCTCGCGATCGTTGCCTTAATTTTATAAGTATGATAGATCTTCTATGCATAAACGATGTGGTGAAGAGGCCATGTGGCTGCTCGCCAGTCTTGTCTGCCTCAAGACTAGATGCGCCGCAGGGGAAAAGACTATCTGCGGCGGACAGGCGCATTTTTTTGTGAGGGCTGTCAGCCCTTACCCACAAATACCCCCGAAGAGCCAAAATTTTTTGCCGCTTCAGAACACCTGTTGACAGGTCAGAAAAAATATGGCACAAGCTTTTGCAGGCAAGGGTTGCCGCCCCAGGGGTCCGCGAAGAAGGGAGTCGAGACTCCACAGGATGAGAGCCCTCAGGGGCGCAGCCCATCTCACCTTCGGCATGGCTTCTGACACAATGCGCCAGACCCTTCGCGGGTGGTGGCAGATACGCACGCGACAATTGTGTGACGTTTTGGCCTGTCGTCGAACTGTCACTCTTTTGTCCGGGATCTGACACCTGCCCATTCTAAGGCCTTGGGGCATGAGTACACAGCACGCAACATCAGCACGGGCCAGGTCATGTGCCACGCCCGTACGACTTTCCGGGGCGGCCTCTCCTGTCCCTGCAGTCCTGGACAGGACGGACACGGCCGTCTGGCATATGCCGTCCCGGGAAGACTTTCTTGCGCGTGCTGCTCGCCCCGGGGCCTGTTCATGGAGCGATTCATGCAAGACAACAGGCCAGACTCGTCCAGTCACGGGTCCCGCTGCCCGCGCAGGCACAGCCTGTGCTGCGGCGAGACGGATTTTTCCGGCTTCTTCTCCCCTGACATTCCCCTCATCCTGCTCGGCTTCATGGTCCTTGTGCAGACAGCCCTTGTCTGCGTGCTGGCCTGCAACGCCCTTGACAAGGAGGGGGACGTTCCCCCTGTGGCGG
Source organism: uncultured Desulfovibrio sp. (assembly GCA_944327095.1). GTDB lineage: Bacteria > Desulfobacterota > Desulfovibrionia > Desulfovibrionales > Desulfovibrionaceae > Desulfovibrio. The sequence goes on from CALVGM010000009.1 coordinate 12,336, forward strand.
GCCTTGCCAAGCACGAGGAGGCAAGGGACAGGAAGCCAGGCATCGCAAGGGCGTCCCTCACGGGAATGCCCGCGCACGCAGGAGGCGCTGCCGTGGTAACGGGCCAGGTTCAGGGCACGCGCCCCCTTCCTTCTCCTTCCGGCCCCGCGACGCCGGTCACGGACGTCGCGGGGCAGCCGGATGCAAGTTCCCCGCCCCATGTGACAGACACTGTCACACGGGATGTGGCAGACTTTCTTGACAGGCTTGGGCAAGAACCTATTTCTATTGGTTATGGGGATGCCGCAAGGCCGGACCTTGAGCGTGTTCTGGCAGAGCTTCTCGCGCGCTACCCCATGGCCAGAGAACAGGACAAAGCCTCTCTGACCCTTGCCGCGCGCGCCAGCTTCGATGGCACAAGGTATCCTGCCCTCGGCATCACGCTTACGCAGGACAATTCCAGGGCAGTGTCTCTTCCAGACCTTGCGCCAAAGGACATGGAAGCTGTGGTGCGCAGGCTTTCCAGCGCGCCGGAACTTCCCATGGCGCTTGTGGACGAGCTTTTGGGGCGCGTTCCCGGACTTGCTCTCGCAGGCTCCCAGGCGCAGCCAGAACTGAAGCCGAACAGGGCGCTTCTTGTGTTCACGCAGCCGGACTGCCGCCACTGCAAAAGGGCCCAGGCCCTGCTGCAGGGACTTTCGGACAGGCTCGACTATCCTGTGCTCCTCATGCCCGTAGGCAAGACGCCCTCAAGCCTTGCCCTGTATACGGCAAAGGGGAAGAAGCCCTCTGCCGACGAGCTTGCCCTGGCCAATGGCTGGCTTTTGCGGGCCGAAGAGTGGCTCTTGCAAAACTGCGGCGCAGGCATGGCCTTTGTGCCCACCTTTGTGTGGGTCAAAGGGGACAGGGCGCACATAAGCACCCTCACCCTGCGCGAACTTGTGGTCCTTTTGGCTGTGCTCAACGTGGAAGACGCGGGCACAGGGGACCAGGGGATTTCAACGTCCCCAATGAGGGCCCACAGCGTCAATCCGGACAGTGGGCCGGACAATGGGCCGGACAACGGGCCCGACAACACCAACAACCCAAACAACAAACCAAACATCCATACCAATCAAGGAGTATAATCATGGACATTCAGCTTCATCATTTGAGCGACGCGGACAAGGAGGCCTTTGTGGAAGGCTTTGCCAATGCCGCAGCCCTGGACTTCCCCCATTTCGACGCCGAAATGGACAGCTTGCGCGAGCATCCCTGGAGCAGGCCCTGGGAAAACGGTCCCATCACCCTGGTGGTGCAGGACAAGACCATGCCCAGCGCCCGCAACCTCGGCAAGCAGTGGTTCTGGGTCGTGCGCGAGGACATGATGATGGAAGCGGCAAGCGAAATCCTGCCCCATCATCCCGTCTACGCCATGCCCTGCTAGGGCCCCTTGTCAAAGGATCCGCAAGGGGGTGAGACCAGGGGCAGGGTCTGCGCTTTCAAGGATCCGCATTCGCAAGGACATCCCAAAAAAGCTGCTTCAAAAACCACTTTCCATGCCTTCTCAAAAGACAAGGAGGCATGACTCCAAAAGACGCACTG
>CALVGM010000010.1 GCA_944327095.1 uncultured Desulfovibrio sp.
TCTGGGCCCTGGAAGCTTACGGCGCGGCCTATCTGCTGCAGGAATTCCTCACGGTCAAGTCCGACGACGTGACGGGCCGTGTGAAGATGTACGAAAAAATCGTCAAGGGCGACAACTTCCTCGAAGCGGGCCTGCCCGAGTCCTTCAATGTGCTCGTAAAAGAACTTATGAGCCTGGGCCTCGACGTGACCCTGCACGAGGAAGAAGGCAAGAAAAAGCCCAAGCGCGTCGGCTTCATGCGCGAGCAGGAAGTGGACGAGTAGCTGCCGGCATCAGCCGGCCAGAGGCAAGGACTGTAACGAGCTTTTGACAAGCAAGGTAGCTATATGAGCCTGGACGATCTCTTCACCGTACGCGGCACGTCAGCCAACGTGACCAACATCCGCAACCTGAAAGCCATCCAGATTTCCATCGCTTCGCCCGAATCCATCCGCGCATGGTCCTACGGCGAAGTGAAGAAACCGGAGACCATCAATTACCGTACCTTCAAGCCGGAGCGGGACGGCCTGTTCTGCGCCAAGATCTTCGGCCCCGTGAAGGACTACGAATGCAACTGCGGCAAGTACAAGCGCATGAAGCACCGCGGCATTGTCTGCGAAAAGTGCGGCGTCGAGGTCATTGCCTCCAAGGTCCGCCGCGAGCGCATGGGCCATATCGAGCTGGCTGCTCCTGTTGCCCACATCTGGTTTCTGAAAACCCTGCCCTCCAAGATCGGCACGCTGCTCGACATGACCATGAACGACCTTGAAAAGGTCCTCTACTTCGACAGCTACATCGTGCTCGATCCCGGCCAGACCACCCTGACCAAGCAGCAGGTCATTTCCGAGGATCAGTACCTGCAGATCATCGAGCACTACGGCAGCGAGGACTGCATCAAGGTCGGCATGGGCGCGGAAGCCATCCGTTCCCTGCTCGAGGAAATCGACCTCCCCGCCCTGCGTGCGGAACTCCACAAGGAGAGCGACGAGACCAAGAGCCAGACCAAGAAGAAGAAGCTCACCAAGCGCCTCAAGATCGTGGAGGCCTTCATCGAGTCCAACAACAGGCCCGAGTGGATGATCATGGAAGTCATTCCCGTCATTCCCCCGGAACTGCGTCCTCTTGTGCCCCTGGACGGCGGCCGTTTCGCCACCTCCGACCTCAACGATCTGTACCGCCGCGTCATCAACCGCAACAACCGCCTCAAGAGGCTCATGGAGCTGGGCGCGCCGGAAATCATCATCCGCAACGAAAAGCGCATGCTGCAGGAAGCCGTGGACGCGCTCTTCGACAACGGTCGCCGCGGCCGTGCCATCACCGGCACCAACGGCAGGGCCCTCAAGTCCCTGTCCGACATGATCAAGGGCAAGCAGGGTCGTTTCCGTCAGAACCTGCTCGGCAAGCGCGTGGACTACTCCGGCCGTTCGGTCATCTGCGTGGGTCCCTACCTGAAGCTGCATCAGTGCGGCCTGCCCAAGAAGATGGCCCTCGAGCTGTTCAAGCCCTTCATCTACTCGGAGCTCGAGAAGAGAGGCCTGGCCTCCACCATCAAGAGCGCCAAGAAGATGGTGGAGCGCGAGGAAGTGGTGGTCTGGGACATCCTGGCCGACGTGGTCAAGGAATACCCTGTCATGCTCAACCGCGCGCCCACGCTGCACAGGCTGGGCATACAGTCCTTCGAGCCCCTGCTTGTGGAAGGCAAGGCCATCCGTCTGCACCCCCTGGTCTGCACAGCCTACAACGCGGACTTCGACGGCGACCAGATGGCCGTGCACATTCCCCTGTCCGTGGAGGCGCAGATCGAGTGCCGCGTGCTCATGATGAGCACCAACAACATTCTGTCGCCTGCCAACGGCGGCCCCATCATTGTCCCCTCGCAGGACATGGTCCTGGGCCTGTACTACATGACCAGCGCCAAGCGCTTCGAGCCTGGCGAGGGCATGGTCTTCTGTGATCCCTGGGAAGTGGAATCCGCCTACGACCAGGGCATTGTGAGCCTGCAGGCCATTGTCAAGGTGCGCATCAAGGGCAAGCTTGTGGAAACCACGCCCGGCCGCGTGCTGGTGGGCAACATCCTGCCCGAGGGCATGGACTTCTCCCACGTGAACCTGGTGCTCACCAAGAAGAACATCGCCAAGCTCGTGGACGCCACCTACAAGAGCTGCGGCACTAAGGCCACTGTTCTGCTCTGCGACAAGATCAAGAACATGGGCTACGAGTACGCCACCCGTTCGGGCATCTCCATCGGCCTCAAGGACATGCTTGTGCCCCGCAGGAAGGAGGAGATCCTTGCCAAGAGCCAGGCCGAGGTGGACGACATCGAGGGTCAGTACCGCGACGGTATCATCACCAAGACCGAGAAGTACAACAAGGTCGTTGACGTGTGGACCCAGGCCACCCAGAGCGTCAGCCAGGAGATGAACAAGGAGATCAGCCACGAGCTGCGCACCAACCCGCGCACAGGCGAGACGGTGGAAGACGTGAGCTTCAACCCCATCTACATGATGTCCAACTCCGGCGCTCGAGGCAACCAGGATCAGATGCGTCAGCTTGCGGGCATGCGCGGCCTCATGGCCAAGCCCAATGGCGAAATCATCGAAACGCCCATCACCGCCTCCTTCCGCGAGGGCCTCTCGGTGCTGCAGTACTTCACCTCCACCCACGGCGCCCGCAAGGGTCTGGCCGACACGGCCCTGAAGACCGCAAACTCGGGCTACCTCACCAGACGTCTGGTGGACGTGGTGCAGGACGTGGTCATCTCCATGGAAGACTGCAATACCGTGGACGGCATCGAGCTCACGGACATCATGGAAGGCGGCGAGGTGCGCACCCGCGTGTCCCAGCGTGCCCTTGGTCGCGTGCTCCTCTATCCCGTGCGCGATCCCCAGACCCAGGAGCTCCTGCTGCCGGCGAACACCGAGATCAAGGACGCGGAGGCCAAGATCCTCGACGAGCACGGCGTGACCTCCATCACGGTGAGATCGCCCCTCACCTGCGCGGCTGAGCACGGCATCTGCGCCCTCTGCTACGGCCGCGACCTGGCCCGCGGACACATGGTGAACATTGGCGAAGCCGTGGGCATCATCGCTGCCCAGTCCATTGGCGAGCCCGGCACACAGCTGACCATGCGTACCTTCCACATCGGCGGCACGGCCTCCTCCACCATCGAGCGCAGCAAGATCGAGGCCCTGGGCTCCGGTCAGGTCAAGCTCGTGCACCTGCACGCAGTGCAGAACCCCGACGGCGAGCTGGTCAACATCGGCAAGAGCGGCCAGTTTGTCATCGTGGACGCCAGCGGCCGCGAGACCCAGAAGGACAACATCCCCTCCGGTGCCCGCATCCTGGTCAAGGACGGCCAGGAAGTGAACAAGGGCGACGTGATGGCCATGTGGGAACCCTTCTACGAGCCCTTCATCGTCGAGGAGGACGGTATCGTCCAGTTCAACGACCTCATCGAGGGCAAGACCGTGCAGGAAAAGGTCGACGAGACCAACAACAACATTGCCCTCACGGTCATGGAATTCCGTACCACGGCCTACAAGCCCTCCATCAGCATCGTGGATCCTGTCACTGGCGAAAAGAAGATGCGCCGCCACGGCACCACCGAGACCGAGGCGACCTACTCTTTGCCCGCAGGGGCCATCGTCATGGTCAAGAACGGCGACGAGGTCAAGCAGGGCCAGACCATTGCCCGCCGTCCCCGCGAAACGTCCAAGACCAAGGATATCGTGGGTGGTCTTCCGCGCGTCGCAGAGCTCTTTGAAGTGCGCAAGCCCAAGGATATGGCTGTGGTGTCGGAAATCTCCGGCACAGTCACCTACGGTGGCGACAGCAAGGGCAAGCGCAGACTCATTGTCACGCCCGACATCGGCGAGGCCAAGGAATACCTTGTGCCGCGCGGCAAGCACATTACCGCAGCCGACGGCGACTTTGTGGAGGCAGGCGAGACCCTCACCGAGGGCAGCCCCGAACTGCACGACATTTTGCGCACCAAGGGCGAAAAGTACCTGGCAAGCTACCTCGTGAACGAAATCCAGGACATCTACCGCTTCCAGGGCGTGGCCATCGACGACAAGCACTTCGAGACCATTGTGCGCCAGATGCTGCGCAAGGTCAGCGTCATCGACTCCGGTGGCACAAGCCTGCTCGAAGGCGAGCAGGTGGACAAGAGCGAGTTCAGGGCCATCAACAAGAAGGCCATTGCCGAGGGCCGCAAGCCTGCCACGGCAGAGCCCATGGTGCTTGGCATCACCCAGGCCTCGCTGACCACCTCCTCCTTCATCTCGGCGGCCTCCTTCCAGGAAACCACCAAGGTGCTCACCGAGGCAGCCCTCAAGGGCAAGGTGGACCATCTTGCGGGCCTCAAGGAAAACGTCATTGTGGGTCGCCTCATCCCCGCAGGCACGGGTCTTCGCCAGTACATCAATGCGGAGATTTCCGTGCCCGAGCAAAAGGAAAAGCCCAACAAGTTCCTCGACACCCTCGAAGAGCCCCTGTACCAGGGCTAGGCTCGTGACCAGTACTCTGTAGACAATCAGGGACCGCCTTTCCCCCCAAGGGCAGGCGGTCCCTTTTCGTACCCAGGATCCGGAGCCTGGCAAAACATTGCAGGGGCAAGATTCTCCGCCAAAGCCAAGCCTCTCCTGCCAAGTTCCCGCAAAAATTTCCCTTTTCCAGTCGGGACGCAGATGGCCCGGCGCATGTGAACACCCGCACATACTACCCTTGCGAAAAACGTTTCTTTGCTTTTTTCTCAAAAACGTTTATGGTACAGGCCAGAAAAATCAGCCTGGCGCAAAACCGCAGGCTTCTTTGCGGCAAGCTCGGGCACAAGGGCATTGGTCGACACATCATCCGCTTCCCTGGCCATGCTTGCAGCCCCCGGACTGCAAGCCATGCACAGGCAAAACCGACAGCAGGCTTCAATTCCGCATCGTGCGAATCGCAGACCTTGCGCGAACATAATTCACGGGCTCTTGCCCAAACCGGAGTAGACGCATGATTACACTCTTTTACTTGCTGGGGTACCTCGCACTCATCGGCTGTGCAATCACATCGTTTCTCAAAATCAGAGAATACATGAAAAAAACACCGTTGCACATTCGCTGGGAGCTCTACCCCATTCCGCATGAAGGTGCCAAGACAAAACACGGCGGCAGCTACATGGAAGATTCCGATTGGTGGAAGCACGAGCACAAGGCCAATCACCTGGGCGACCTCGGCGCGCTCCTGATGGAAGTTCTCTTCCTTGAAGCCACCTTCAAGCACAACCGCCCCCTGTGGTACCGCACCTACCCCTTCCACCTCGGGCTCTACATGCTCATGGGCGGCGCCATCATCCTGATCATCACCGCCATCCTGCGCATGTGCGGCCTTGATCCCGCGACCAGCACCCTGCTCTGGCTCATCTACGGGCTCATCAACATCATCTCCATCATCGGCTGTCTGTGCCTCATCGGTGGCGGCGTGGGCCTCATCATGCGTCGTCTTGGCGACCCGGGTCTTCGCACCTTCTCCACGCCCGAGCACTATTTCGACCTTGGCCTGTTCGCCTTCTTCGGCCTGACCGGCTTCATCACCTGGATAAGCAATCCCAGCTTCGCCGAGCTTGCCAGCAACTTTGTCTACAACGCCCTGACCTTCAACTTCCAGCCACTCGGCAGCGGCGGCTTTGTGCTGCACATGGTCATCGGCTTCTTCCTCATGCTGTGGATCCCCATCACCTTCATGAGCCACATCCTGCTCAAGTACTTCCTCTACCATGACATCCGCTGGGAAGACGTGGCCACGAGCATGAGCAAGAAGCGTCAGGCTCTCATCCTGAAGGCCCTGAAGTTCAAGGTCACCTGGGCTGCTCCCCACATGAATCCCAAGGGCGAGGACAAGACATGGGTTGACGTGGCTACTTCCGGATACCCTGTTCAGGAACAGAAAAAAGACGCGTAACGAGGTGTACCACATATGACATCCAATCTGAAACTGACCGATATATCCACCAAGGAAGGCCAGCTCATCGAGTATGACCTCAACGACATTCCGGATCTGGCCCTTGATGTGGAAAAGCTTCCCTGCAAGCCCTTTTCCGACAAGATGAAGGAAGAGTACGCCTGCGATCTCCTGGACGGCGTTTCCGTTCTCAACATCCCCCGTCCCAAGAACGCCCTTGAGGAGCAGGAACTGGTCGACAAGTTCCTGTCCGGCATGCGCAAGCTCTTCTCCAAGGAAGACAACTGGACCTTCGTGAACATGCTCGAAGCCAGCATGGACACCTGCGCCCAGTGCAACTCCTGTTCCGAAGCCTGCCATCTGTACGAAATGAGCGGCGGCAACACCATGTACCGCCCCAATTTCCGTTCGGAAATCTTCCGCCGCATCTACCATCAGTACATCAAGAAGGAGCCCTTCGCCAAGCTGCGCTACGGCGACATGCCCCTGAACTGGAAGACTGTGGTGCGCCTTGGCGAGCTTTCCTACCGCTGCAACCTCTGCCGCCGCTGCGCCCAGGTCTGCCCCATTGGCGTTGACAACGGCCTCATTGCCCGCGAAATCCGCAAGATCTTCAGCCAGGAAATGGGCTTCAGCCCCATCGAGCTGCACACCAAGGGCACAGAACTGCAGATGCAGAGAGGCTCCTCCACAGGCATGACCCCAGAGATCGTGAAGGACAACGTCGAGTTCATCGACGAGGACTACTCCGAAATCACGGGCGTGGGCATCGAGACACCCTTTGACAAGAAGGGCGCGGACATCCTGCTCATCCACAATGCCGGCGAAATCATGGCCTGGCCTGAAAACGTGGCAGCCTTCTCCCTCATCTTCAACGCAGCAGGCCTGAACTGGACCCTTTCCAGCCGCACAGTGGGCTACGACGGCGTGAACTACGGCGTCTTCTACGACGATGCCCAGACCGCCCGCATCGCCATCCAGCACATGGAGGCAGCCAGGGAGCTCGGCGTCAAGAAGATCGTCATCGGCGAGTGCGGTCATGCCACCAAGGCCCTGACCGTCATTGCCGACCGCGTGGTGCCCTACGACATGCAGGTGCCCAGAGAAACCTGCTACGTGACCCTGCGCGACATCATCAAGCAGGGCAGGCTGAAGCTCGATCCCTCGCGCAACAACTTCCCCGTGACCCTGCACGATCCCTGCAACATCGTGCGCCTCATGGGCGTTGTGGAACCCCAGCGCGAAATCCTGCGCGCCATTGCCCCGCAGTTCAGGGAAATGCCCTGCAACGGCGTGCACAACTACTGCTGCGGCGGTGGTTCCGGCTTTGCCATCATCACCCGCAACAACACCAATGTCTGGCGTACCAACATCTCCGGTCGCAAGAAGTTCTGGCAGATCGGCGAGGCCTTCAAGGAGTGCCTCGGACCCGAGACCAAGAAGTACATCTGCGCACCCTGCTCCAACTGCAAGGGCCAGATCCGCGACATCCTGGAAGAAAACGACCTCTACACCAAGAACAGCTTTGCCTACGGCGGCCTGGTGGAACTCATTGTCAACTGCATGGTTGACGTGAATCCCGGCTTCATCAAGTGGGAAGGCGACGAAGAGGAATAACATCCTCCTCCTTGCGACCCAACCGGCAAGTATGCGGGGCATTGCGCATTGCGCAATGCCCCTTTTTCATGGGAAAAACTGCTCTTGAGACAGGGGCTTGCGTTAGGGCAAATTGACGATCTTCCAAAATGGCCGTATCTCTTCCCTGTCCCCTTTCTCGCGCGAGGCCCTGCCCTGGCACGAGGGGAAACAGACAGACGACACGCAAGAACTTGGCGGTGGACATATGAGTCAGGACAAGGAAGCAAGTACAACACAGGACACAGGCGGCAGGACTGGCAACATGGGTCCGGACAGCGCCACAGGCAACGACCAGGACCAGAATCAGAACCAGGCGCCCAGGCTCGACGGACAGGCCGCTGCCATTTTGCGCAGGGCCAATCAGGAAAAAAATGCCTCATCCGCGCAGCAGTATGTGACCGATCCCCTGCGGCCCTCCAACGTGGACTTCATGCCGGGCATATTGCGCTGCATGTCCATTCTCCTGCGCCTCAAGGGCGTCATTGTCTCCCCCCAGTTTCTCATGGCCGGACTCAACGGCAGCCACGTGACAGCCGAGGGCTGCCTGCGCGTTGCCCGCAAGGCGGGCCTCACGGGCCGCATCCTCTACAGGCCAAGGCTCGAGGACATTCCTGCCCTGACCCTGCCCTGCATCCTGCTCTTGAGCAACGACCGCGCCTGCGTTCTTGTGAGCAGAAAGGGCGAGCACATACAGGTCATCTTCCCGGAAACCGACAACACGGCCCAGAATGTCCCCCTGGAAGCCCTGAAAAGCGATTACAGCGGCTACGCCCTCTTTGCCTCTGTGGAAAGCAAGCCGGACGAGCGCACCAATGCCTTTACCATAGCCAGGGGCAAGCGCTGGTTCTGGGATGTCTTGCGCTACTACGCGCCCATCTACCGCCACGTGGCCCTGGCAAGCATTGTCACAAACCTCATTGCCGTGGCTACGCCGCTCTTTGTCATGAACGTGTACGACCGCGTGGTGCCCAACGCGGCCATGGAAACGCTCTGGGTCCTGGCCACGGGCGTGCTCATTGCCTACTTCTTCGACTTTGTGCTGCGTTCCATGCGCGTCTACTTCGTGGACGTGGCGGGCAGAAACGCGGACGTGGTCCTTTCGAGCACGCTCATGAACAAGGTGCTTGGCATGCGCCTGGACAGCAAGCCCGAGTCCACAGGAGCCCTGGCCAACAATTTGCGCGAGTTCGAGCAATTGCGGGATTTTTTCAGCTCGTCCACACTGCTTGCCTGCATCGACGTGCCCTTTCTCGCTGTCTTCATCATCTTCATAGGCATCATAGCAGGGCCCATGTGCCTCTTGCCCATCTGCGCCATCCCTGTGCTCATCCTGCTCGGCATAGTCATCCAGGGCTTTGCGCGTCGCAGCGCCGAGGCCTCCTACAAGCAGAGCATGCAGAAAAACGCCCTGCTGGTGGAAATAGTCAACGGCCTTGAGACCATCAAGGCAAGCCAGGCTGAAAGCCGCATGCAAAGACTGTGGGAAGCCATTGTGGGGCTTTCCGCCAAGTCCAGCTCCGAGTCGCGCAAGTACAACAACCTGGCTGTCAACGCATCCCTGCTCATCACCCAGTTTGTGTCCGTCATCCTGATCATCTGGGGCGTGTACCGCATCGAGGAAGGCCTCATGACCATGGGCGCGCTCATTGGCGCAAACATTTTGCTTGGCCGCACCATGGCCCCGCTCATGCAGGTGGCTTCCCTGCTCACTCGCCTGCAGAACAGCCACGTGGCCCTGAAGGCCCTGGATCTGCTCATGGCCCTGCCCTCGGAAAACGAGGCCGAAAAGACACCCCTGGACTTTGGCCTTTTGCGCCCCTCGCTGACCATGGAAAAGGTGAGCTTTGCCTACCCCAAGGCCCAGCGCCTGGCTCTTGACCAGGTGAGCCTGCACATCGAGCCTGGCGAGCACGTGGGCATCATCGGCGCTATGGGATCCGGCAAGAGCACCCTTTCAAGGCTGCTCACAGGCCTCTACCAGCCAAGAGAGGGGGCAGTGAAGTTCGGCGGCGTGGACATACGCCAGTTTGCCACCTCCGAGCTGCGCAGCCGCGTGGGCGTCCTGCCCCAGGATGTTGTGCTCTTCTACGGAACGGTACGCGACAACATCGCCCTGGGTGACCCCACCATCAACGACCATCTCATCCTGCGCGCTGCCACCATAGCAGGGGTCACGGACTTTTTGCGCAACAATCCGGCAGGCTTCGCGGCCCAGGTTGGCGAACAGGGCAAGGAGCTTTCCGGAGGCCAGCGCCAGGCAGTGGCCCTGGCAAGAGCCCTTGTGCACGATCCGGAAGTGCTCATCCTGGACGAGCCCACAAGCAACATGGACACGGATTCCGAGCGCCTCCTGCAGCGGCGCCTGGCCCAGATTGCCAGAGGCCGCACCCTTGTGCTCATAACCCATCGCCTGAGCATGCTGCGCCTTGTGGACCGTCTTGTCATCCTGAAGGAAGGCCACATTGTCTACGATGGCCCAAGGGACGCCTGCGAGCTCTTCCATCCCAAAAACCAGGCCCAAAAGACCCAGGGCCCACAGGGCACAGTCCGGCAGCAGCCGGGCCAGGCACAGCCCACGCAAGTCAGAACCGCGCAATCTGCACAGGTCAGGACTGCCCAGACTGCCCAGACCAGAACAGCTCAGGCCACGCAGACCAGAACTGCCCAGACGACCCAGGTCAGGGCTGCGCAGGCCACACAGGCCCAAACAACGCAGATGAAAACTGCCCAGGCTCAGCCTGGCCCAAGGATCCAGACCGTGACCAGGGCAGCTGCCACGCAGGCAGGGCAAACTGCAGCTCGACTGCAGCCCAGGCTGCGCACGCAGGCAAGGGTCAGCCCAAGGCCAGCGTCCACCCCGGCATCCGTATCAGAACCCGCAGCAGGACCCGCCCCGCAAGCCGCAGCAAAACCCGCGCCCAATTCCTCCCGGGGAGCCACATCAGGGCCAGACTCCCCAAACGCGCGCAAGCCGGAATAGTCAGGATAGTCAGCCATGCAGAGTGAACAGACAAGCAATACGGCCCCTCGCTACAAGGGCATACGCGGAGCCTCGTCCGCTGCCAGGCTCAGCAAGCTTCAGGGCCTGAAAAAGCCCAGGGTTGTGCTGCCCGGGGGTGGCCAGCAGGCCCAGGCGCAGATCCAGGAACAGCCCCAGGGACAGGCCGACCGGCAAAACGCGGACGAGGAAGCCCAGGTCCTCATTCCCTCCCTGACCGAAGACAGCGGCAAGGGACTCGCGGTATCGCCTCCAGCGCAGGACACACAGGATGCCGCGCAAGGCAGCACACAGGATGGCCAGCCAGGAGGTGCGCAGCCTGTTGCCAACATCTTTGCCGCAGCGCAACAGCTGCAGGCAGAAGGAGGTCCGCAATCCTCGCTCCCTGCCCAGGCCCAGGAGACAGCGCCCAAGCCTGCCGTATCGCTTGAGCAGGCGCGGGCCCAGGCCTTTGCCCAGCACCTTCCCACGCGTCGCCCCATAAACATGCCTGCCGCCCCTGCCGGGCAGGGTCTTGGCCCCATGGCCAATCCGGCAGCAACCTCCTCCAATCTGCGGGGCTTTTTCTCCTTCCTCCTTTCCCTGGTGCACAAAAACAGGGACGAGCAAAAGCCGGACCGCAGCCTGGCAAGCATGCTGGGCGACCTTGTGCGCGGCAAGAGACAGCAGGGCATTGGCTCGCGCAGCACCACCATGCAGGGCCAGGGCCTTTTCTCTGCCCTGGACGCGCCCCTGCAGGGCCTGACCCCGGACGATATACAGTACGCCGGCGACGTGGACGCGGCCTTGAGCCGCAGGCCCAAGGTTGGCGCGCGCTTCATCTCCGCTGCCACCATTATCTTCTTTGCCATCCTGCTTGTGTGGGCAGCCTTTTCCAAGATCGACGAGGTGACCCATTCCGAGGGCAGCGTGGTTGGCTCGCAAAGCACGCAGACCATCTCCAACCTCGAGGGCGGCATTTTGCGCGCCATGCTTGTCCGCGACGGATCCACTGTGCAAAAGGGGGATGTCATTGCCCAGATCGACAACGAGATGGCCGCTTCCTCCTACAGGGACGCCATGCAGCGCAGCATGGACAATGTCTTTGCCCTTATCCGCCTGGAGGCCGAACTGAAGGGCGAAGAACCTGTCTTCCCCCAGGACCTCTACGCCTGGGCAACGGACTACTTTGGCACAAGGCCCGACGCATCCATCATGCAGCAGGCCCAGCAGATTGTGCGCGACCAGAAGATTCTCTGGAAGTCGCGCAAGGAACGCTTCCTGGTGGACAGGGAGGTTTTGAACAACCAGCTCATACAGCGCGACCGCGAGATACAGGAACAGACAACGCACAGGGAGCAGCTGCAGCAGAGCCTGAGCCTTGCCAAGCAGCAGCGCGACGCTGCCGAACAGCTTGTGCGCAGGAACAACTTCTCCAAGCTGGAATTTCTGAACATGGAGTCGCGCGTCGTGGAACTGCAGGGCCAGATCGACATGCTGGCCTCCTCCATCTCCAGGGCCCAGGCCGCGGCCGCCGAGGCCAGGCACCGCATAGAGTCCCACGAGGCGGAGTTTCGCAACACCATCACCGAAGAGATCAACAAGCGCCGCGTCGAGCTCACCACCCTGCAGGAAACCCTGGCCGCAGGCGGCGACCGCGTGACCAGAACCGACGTGCGCTCTCCTGTGCGCGGCATTGTGAAGCAGATCTACATCAACACCATTGGCGGCGTCATCAAGCCCGGCGAGCCCATACTGGACATTGTGCCCCTGGACGACACCCTTCTAGTAGAAGCCAGGGTCCGTCCCCAGGACGTGGCCTTTCTGCGGCCCGGGCAGGATGTCATGGTCAAGGTCACTGCCTACGACTTTTCCATCTACGGCGGCCTCGAAGGCAAGCTCGAGCAGATCAGCGCGGACACCATCGAGGGCAAGCAGGGCGAGTTCTACTACCTTGCCAAGATACGCACCTCCAAAACCTACCTTGAGCACAACAACGAGATCCTGCCCATCATCCCGGGCATGATCGTGCAGGCGGACATTCTCACAGGCAAGAAGACCATCCTGCAGTATCTCCTGAAGCCCATTCTCAAGGCCAAGCAAAACGCCCTCACCGAACGCTAGCCCAGAGGTCATCATGTTCACATTCAAGGGAAAATCCGGACTTCTCCTTGCGGGTTCCTGTGTCCTTGCCTGTCTTCTGGCGCTCTGGGGCCTTGTTTCCCTGTGGGAGGATAGCAACAAGAGCAGCACCATCTACCTGACACGTGTCATAGGCGAGCTTGAAAAGAGCCAGGACACCATGAACAGGGTCTGGGTACGCGACTTTGCCCAGTCCCTGCACACACTTGCGGACAACAGCGCCTTCTCGCTTCTAGTGAGCAGGGTCAGCGGCCTTGGGCTTGGCAGGGACGTGCTTGTTTCGCTTGGCGGCAGAAGCGAGGAGAGCAAGTCCATGCTGGGACTGCTTGCGCAGCGCCGCAGCGCAGAGGAGCTGGAGCGGCTGCGCGCCTTTGCCAGCGAGGCAGAGGCCATGCGCGAGCGGCTGCGCGAGTTTGCCGAGCGCCACAACTTCATGGCTGCCTACCTCTTTACCCTGGAAGGCGTGCCCTGCCTTGGCACAAGCACAATTCCTGCCAGGTTCCACGACATTTCCAAGACCATAGCCCAGAACATGCGCGGCACAACGGCCCACGCCCTCTCCCAGCCTGCCTACGTGAGCGAGAACAGGCTGTGCGCGGACATCGCCGTGCCCATGGTGCTCACGGACAAGCGCAATGTGCTCACCTACAATGTGGGCATACTGATTGTGACCATAGACCTTGGGGACGCCATGGAGCGCGTGCAGGCAGCCCTGACCCAGGGCAGCAGCGTGCGCACTGCCGTGCTGGAGCTGCAGGAGGACGAAAGCCTTGTGGCCCTGTCCCGCAGCGACACGCAAAAGGTGGCCCTGAAGGAGCTTGCGGCCACCGAGGACGGCATAGCCTTTGGCCTGTACCGCATCCCTGGCCTTGGCAACGCTGTCTACAGCATGGGAAAGCGCTTTTTGAGCACCTCGCTCTACCTTGTCTCCGCCCTGCCCGAGCAGGCTGCAGAGCTTGCGGACGCAAGGGCCAAGACAACGGACCTTGTGACCACCTGCGCCAAGATGGTGGTCCTGCTCCTGGCCCTGTTCCTCTTCTGGCTTGTGGTCTTCAGGCAGCGCGAGCGTGAGATCACGCAGCTTGGCAGGGCAGAGGCAGCAAGGAGGCTGCAGCAGACGCAAGTCCTGCAGGCCCTTGACAGCGACCTGCACCTGGCCATGGTGTGCACGGACTTTGACAGGAACATCCTGCTTGCCAACACAAGCTTCGCGCGCCTTGCAGGCAAGGAGGCGGCAAAAGAGCTTGCCGGTCTCACCAGCGACGATCTGCCCCAGGATCTGTCCGCGGACATGGCCCAGCGCACTGCCCTGCTGTGGGAGACCCCAAGTCCCGCGGAAGGCGAGGCCAGGCTCTGCCTCAAGGGCGTGTGGCAGACCTGCCAAGTGCTGGCGGCTCCCTACATCGATCAGGAAGGCTTCCTTGCCGGTGTCATCCTTGTCTACAGGGACATCAGCAAGCGGTTGGCCCTTGCCGAACGCTGCACCCTCATGGTCGAGCAGAACGCTGCAGCCCTGCACAAGCTTGCCGGCATCCTGGACCCCTACGCGGCCAGGCTTTCCACGCAGGTCTCGGAAGTGGCGAGGATTGTGGCAAAACTCGACACCGACAAAAGCCTTGAGACAGCACGCCTCCTCACCCTGGCGGGCAATCTCTTCATCTTCGGCAACGCCACCCGCAGGGAAAACCAGATCCAGTTCTGCGTCAACGGCACATGCCGCAGGGTGGCCCTGGCCCTGGCAGGCCTTGACTTTGGCGACCTGCCCGTGCAGGAAACCGTTTCCGACATGTACGAGCGCCTTGATGGCTCAGGTACGCCGCGCCATCTGAAGGGCGAGGAGATCCCAAAGCCTGCGCGCTACCTTGCCATAGCCGAGGAAGTGTGCACCATCCTGTGTCCAAGGGAAGGAGTCTTCCCGGAAGACTGGGAAGCGGCCCTTGCCCCTGTGCTTGACGCAAGCCGCTTTGACAGCGTTGCGCTCAGGCTTGTCAACTACCTGAAGAGCCCCCAGGGCCAGAAGCTCCTCCTGCGCCTGCGCAGGAAATGACCACAAAAAAGCCTCCCCCTGTTCGACTTGGGGACAGGGGCGCACAACAAGGAATATTCATGCAAGCACCAGTCTGGCTGCCTTTCTGGCAGGCCGCAGCCTCGCTCTTGTCCGTGGCCACCCAGGCCGCGGTGGTTGTGCCCTTCATGGCAGCGATCTGCCTCTTTCTCGGGCGCAGACGCCTGCGCCCGGCCATGATGAACTGCGGAGAACTCTTTCTCACCATTGGCCTGGTCACCGGCCTCTTCGGCCTTCTAGACATCATGGGCCACGGCTTTGTTTCCCTGCGGGCCCTGCCCGCGGCCATGTCGCAGCTTGTGCCCTACCCCTACGACTTCACGTCCCTGCCCTGGAGATCCACTGTCACAAGCTTTCTGGCCTGGGCAGGCGGGCTTGCGCTTTTGCTTGTGGCCCGCAGGCTTGCGCAGCCCGTCTTTCGCACAGCTCATGTGGAAATGGACGACGATTCCGGGCGCAAGAGGAACAGGCTGGCCATATGGGCTGGCCTTGCCGCCATTGCCGCCTGCCTCTGCCTTTTTGCCACCCTGGTGCTGCGCAACTGGCCCTTCCTTGGCCTGCCCTACCAGATGACCAGGGAAGCAGCCATATCCATTCTCCTGCAAAATGCCTGGCGCGAGGCCTGCGCGGCCCTCATGCCTGCAGGCGGCTTTGCCGTGCTCGCCCTCTTCCTGCGTCTGCCAGGTCTCACTGCCGCTGAGCGGCGCAGGGACAGGGAGGCAAAAGCCAGGGAAGTCATTCCCGGCACCACCGAGGAGGTGCGCCCCTTGAGCGAGAAGGAGGCGACCTCGCTGCGCATGGCCTTGGCCTTTGCCCTGGCAGGCGCCACCTTCCAGCTGCTGGACGCGGGCTTTGTGGCCTTTTCCGCAGCGGCCCAGGTGGGCTTTGGCGGCTACTCCGCCCTGCTGCGCTTTGGTCCCTTCCTTGTGACCGCTGGATCCCTTGTGTGCTGGGCCTTCCTCTTCGCAAAGCCTGCCAGGACCAAGTTTTTGCTGGCGCTTTTGCCTGTGCTGCTCATTTTGCTGCGGGCAGTGGCAGGCTTCTAATCCGGGCTCTTTGCCCCAGGAGATTACAAATCGGGCGGATCCCCCAATGGGAAATCCGCCCGATTTGTGTTTGCGCCCTGTGGGCTGGCACTATATGTTTGCCGGACTATTTGTTCCCGTCGTGCCAGCCGAGGAAAATGCGGTAGGCCTCGTTGTCCGTCTCGTTGACGTAGGGGTAGCCCATGAGGTGCACGCGCTCAAGGAAGGCCTGGAACTTGTCCTCCTTGTCCTCGGGCACGTCTATGCCCACGAGCACGCGGCCAAAGTCCGCGCCGTGGTAGCGGTACTGGAAGAGGGTGATGTTGAAGTCCATGTGCATGGCGTCAATGAAGTTCAACAGCGCGCCTGGATGCTCCGGGAAGACAAAGCGGTAGAGCTTCTCGTTCTTGATGTTGGGGGCATTGCCGCCCACAAGGTGGCGTATGTGCAGCTTGGCGAGCTCGTTGTTGCTCAAATCCAGGATGCCGAAGCCTGCCTTTCTCAGATCGTCCAGCACTGTTTCCTTGGCGTCCGCACTGCCCAGGGAGAGGCCAAGCAGCACGTGTCCGTGCACGGGATCGGAAAAGCGGGTACAGACCTCGGTGATGTTGCGCTTGCCTATGCAGTGGATGAGGGATCTGAAGGAGCCTATCTTCTCCGGGATGTCCACGGCTATGAGGGCCTCGCTGGCCGAACCAATGGCTGCGCGGTCTGTCACGTAGCCAAGGCGGTCGAAATTCATGTTCGCGCCGCTCACTATGGCTACCAGCCTTGCCCCGTGCAGGTTGTGCTCCTTTGCGTAGGCCTTGAGACCTGCCAGGGACAGGGCGCCGGCGGGCTCTGCCACTGCGCGGGTGTCCTCGAAGATGTCCTGTATGGCCGAGCAGATGGCGTCCGTGTCCACAAGGACAATGTCGTCCAGACAGTCGCGGCACAGCTCGAAGGTTTTCTGGCCCACCAGCTTCACGGCCACGCCGTCGGCAAAAAGCCCCACCTCGCGCATTTCCACAGGCCTGCCTGCGGCAATAGAGCGGCGCATGTCGTCGCTGTCCACAGGCTCGACGCCAATGACCTTGACCTCGGGGCGCAGCTGCTTGATGTAGACGCTCACGCCAGCCGCGAGGCCGCCGCCACCAATGGGCACAAAGACAGCGTCCAGGCGCCCGGGTTTCTGGCGCAGGATCTCCATGGCAATGGTGCCCTGGCCGGCAATGACGTCCTCGTCGTCAAAGGGGGGAATGAACACGGCCCCTGTTTCCTCTATGAGTTCCCTGGTCTTCTGGGCGCAGTCGCTGAAGGACTCGCCGGAGAGCACCACCTTGCCGCCAAGCCGTTCCACAGCGTGGATCTTGATGGCCGGGCTTGTCTCCGGCATGACAATGGTGGCCTTGCAGCCAAGGTGTCTGGCCGACAGGGCCACGCCCTGGGCGTGGTTGCCTGCGGAGGCGGCAATGACGCCGCGATTGAGCTCTTCCCTGCTGAGCTGGGCCATCTTGTTGTAGGCGCCGCGCAGCTTGAAGGAAAACACGGGCTGGGTGTCCTCGCGCTTGAGCAGGACCGTGTTGTCCAGGCGTTTCGAGAGGGTCTCGGCCTTTTCGAGGGGCGTTTCGCTGGCTACGTCATAGACGCGGCTGAGCAGAATCTTCTTGAGGTAGTCGTTCATTCCCATGAAAAATCTCCACTGTCCGGACAAGGGAAGCCGGACACGATGTGTGCATGCAGTGCTTTTGAGGGAGTTTTTTCTAGCCCCATCTTTCGCAAAGCACAATACGCGCGCAAGCACGCGCGCCGGATTTTTGCAAGTTTTCCAGGCCCGTCAGGCCTGCTCCCCCTTTTCCAGCTGGGCATCGGCCTGCCACTGGGCGTCCGAGGGCTCCTCGGGCATCACAATGCCGTAGTGCGCCTTGTAGAGCTGCTGGGCCTGGTTGTCCCCTATGAGGTAGATGACGTCGTCGCGCTTGAGCCTGAAGTCCGCGTGGGGGTTGATGCAGGAGGATCCGTCCCTGCAGTGCACGGCAAGGACAGAGCAGTGCGTCTTGTTGCGTATGCCGCTGGTCTTGAGCGTGGTTCCTGCCAGGTTGTCCGTGATTTTCGAGCGGAAGACAGCCAGGCGCTCGTTGAGCATGAGCACGCGGTTTGGCGACAGCAGGTTGACCACTGTGGCGGAAATGAGCGAGGCTAGGGAGAGCACGAGATCCGCGCCGGCAAGGTGCAGGCCGTTGACGTTCTTGTCCAGGGAGGCGCGGCTGATGATCTGCGCGTCCGGGCGCAGGCTTCTGAAGTAGATGGTCAGGTAGATGTTGGCGTCGTCGTCGTGAGTGGTGACAATGATGGAGGGGGTTGTCCTGATGCCTGTGCGTTCCATGAAGGCCAAATCCGAGGCCTCGCCGCAGACAACCGGGATGTCGCCGCACTGTATGCCCTTCTTGCGATCCACTATGAGCGCGTTGATGCCGCGCCGCGCAAGGCTTTTGGCCACGGCCACGCCGACCCTGCCCCCGCCGATAATGATGGCCGGAGGCTGCCTGGCCACCGTTTTCTCCACAGGCTTGCTCAGCATGCGGTTGAAGGCACTCACCTCCTCGGCTGTGCCGGCCACCATGAGCACAGTGGATCTGCCAAAGACAGTGTCCGGCCTTGGCAGGCTGAAGACGCCCCTGGTCCACACGCCCACGACGCTCACGCCCGCGTCCTCGCGGATGCGGCTCTCCCACAGGCTCTTGCCAGCCAAAGGCGTGCGCATGACCGGGGCCTCCGCCAGGACAAGGCGACCGAAATGCCCCAGGATGCTCACCCTGCGGTTGGGATGAATGACACGCCGCGCAAGGGCCTCGCCAAGCAGGCTGTAGAAGTGGAAGCAGTGCGAGCAGCCTGCCATGCGCAGTATGTCCCTTGCTTCCAGGGTTTCCACGCCGGCCACAATGTTGAGGTCCGGCGTTGCCTCGTGGGCGGAAAAGACAATGTTGGCGCTGCGTATGTCCGAATCCATGACTACCAGGGCTGCGGCCCTGTCTGCCTGCAGCCTGCGGTAGGTCTCCTTGTCGTCGTATTCGCCAAGGACCGCGTTGAGGCCGCGGCCTATGAGCTGCAGGGCTGTCTGCATGTCGCCGCACAGAAGGAAGGCCTGCATGTCGTAGCGGGCAAGGGATTGGGCCAGGTTCAGGGCTATGGGGTTGGTGCCAGCTATGAGCACGTGCCTGCTTGTTGTCTGCGGCAGCGATCTTGGCACCATTTCCTTTTTCTGCCGTTCCACCCAGGGGATGTAGAAGTGCTGCAGAAAGGTAAAGGGCAAAAGAATGAGGAAGAAGATGATGCCGGAAATGAGAACAATGGTGGAAAAGAGCTTGCCCAGGTCCGAGGTAAAGGTAATGTCGCCAAAACCCAGGGTGGACATGACCGTAAAGGTCCAGTAGAAGCCGGTAAAGAACGAGTACTCTCTTCCCTCGTAGAGCATCAGCCAGTGAAAGAGGAGGGAGAAGACAACGATTTCGGCAACCAGAACCAGCATAAAGCGGGAAAAGACCTTTCTGTGGCTTTGCGTCTTTTCCGGCTGAATCATGTGAACAAGAAAGGAAACCAGGTATTTGAGCACGTTGTTGCCCCTGGGGCAGAAAGCCTGCCCGGCAGCGATGAAGACATGTGTTGGCCGGTCCCTGCAGCGACAGGGCCAGCCCCAGTGTAGTCCCCCTTGCCCCCTTTTTCCAGCACAGGGCAAGGAAAGGCATAACCATTGTGAATTTCATGCCTTTTCAGGCACGCACAGGCCTTCGCAAGGATTCTTCTTTCTCTGGACAAAGCCTGCGGAAAAGGGCAACCTGCCCGGGATTGCCGCAAAAAAGCCGCCCGGAGCTTTTCTTTGCCCTGGCCTTGTGGCAAGCTCTGGGCATCAGACACAAACACGCAAAAAAGCACTCTCGACAACAAGGGGGAGAGTCATGAATACAGCAAGGGAAATGGGCGTCCTGGCAAAGGAAGCCTCGCGTGGGCTTGCCAGCGCGAGTCCCAGGGCCAAGTACGTCTTTTTGCAGAACATGGCCCGTCTGCTCAACGACCGCAAGAAGGACATTCTCGCAGCGAACAGAAAGGACATCGAGGAGGCCGAGAGCATTGGCATGGACAAGCCGAGGCTCGACAGGCTCACCCTCACCCCTGCCATCATACAGGACATGCACAGGGCCTGTCTGCACGTAGCGGACATGCCCGATCCCATTGGGGCCATGGACAGGCAGTGGCAGCAGCCCAACGGCATCCTGGTGGGCAAGATGCGCATCCCCTTAGGAGTCATCTGCATGATCTACGAGGCCAGGCCCAACGTCACCGTGGACGCCGCCATCCTCTGCCTCAAGGCAGGCAATGCCGTGATCCTGCGCGGCGGAAGCGAGGCTCTGAACTCCAACAGGGCCCTGGCAGCCCTCTTGCGCGAAGCCCTTGTCTCAGCCGGGCTTCCGGAAAACGCCGTGCAGCTTGTGCAGTCTACGGATCACGCCATAGTGCCCGAGCTGTGCAAGCTCGACGAGTACATTGACGTGATCATCCCCCGCGGCGGCGAGGGCCTTGTGCGCACAGTGACCGAGGCAGCCACCATGCCCGTGCTCAAGCACTACAAGGGCGTTTGCCACGCCTTTGTGGACGCCTCTGCGGATCTTTCCATGGCCCTGGACATTGTCTACAACGGCAAGGTGCAGCGTCCTGGCGTGTGCAATGCCCTGGAATGCCTGCTTGTCCACGAGCAGGTGGCAGACATGTTCCTCCCCATGGTGGCGGAGAAGCTTGGGGGTGCCGGTGTGGAGTTCAGGGCAGACGCCGCAAGCCTGCCCCTGCTTGGCGAGCACGCCCGTCCCCAGACAAGCGACGATCTCGGCATGGAGTTCCATGATCTCGTTCTTGCCGTGTGCGTGGTGCGGGATCTCGACGAGGCCCTGGCCCACATCGCGAAGTACAATTCCAACCACACGGACGTCATAGTTACCAACGACTACAGCAACGCCACACGCTTTGTGCGCGAGGCCGACGCGTCCATGGTGGGCGTCAACGTTTCCACCCGCTTCAACGATGGCGGCCAGCTCGGCCTTGGCGCGGAAATCGGCATCTCTACCTCCAAACTGCATGCCTACGGCCCCATGGGCGTCACGGAACTCACCACAACGAAGTTTGTGGTGACAGGCACAGGCCAGGTGCGCGACTAGGGGCTGTCCATGGGCGCCATCGCAGTTCTTGGCGGCAGCTTCAACCCCCTGCACGTGGGGCATTTGCGCCTTGCCATCGAGATCCACGAGGCTCTCGGCCCCATGATTGACAGGGTCGATATTCTGCCGGCAGCCCATCCGCCCCACAAGGCCGAATCCCATTTTCTGCCCTTCGACGTGCGCGTCCATCTCATAGGCGAGGCTGTGGCCCCCTATCCCTGGCTTGCCTGCAATCCCATGGAAGGAGAACGCGCGGAGCCATCCTACACATGGGACACGCTGAAGCTTCTCTCCCAAAGGGAACAGGGCAGGGAAATCATCTTTGTGCTGGGGAGCCAAGACTACGTCCAGCTCCCCACCTGGTACCACGGCCTGGACCTTCTGGATCGCTGCTCGCTGCTGGTGGCCCCGCGCGGCTTCTACAGCAGGGAAAGCTTCGTGCAGGACACAAGGCACATGTGGCCGGACGCGACCCTTGTGGCCCCATGCACGGATCAGGGCCTTACCATGACCTGCGGCGCGGGCAGGATTCTCTTCCAGCCCTTGCCCTGGCTTGAGGTCAGCTCCTCGCTCATACGCGAGCGCTGGCTTGCCGGGCGCTGCATAGACTACCTTGTGCCCAGGGGCGTTGTCCTGGCACTTGAGGCGCGCAGGGAAGAGATACGCAGGCTCTGGAGCTGAAAAGAGGGTTCCACAAGTCCGCTTTTTGTTCTGCTTGTGCCTAGGTATTGGAAAAACGATTGTTTTTGCGCGTTTTTTGCTTCAGACCTTGTGACGTTGTGCACAAGCCCCTCTTGCCAAATTGTCTTCCAGCATCTATATTTGTGGCAAGGAAATATGCAGTCCATCTTCTGCCGCAAGGGAACTTTTGGCACAAGGTGGTTCACTTCCCCAACCTATTAGCAACTGGAGAAAAACATGGCAGCCACTATCAAGAATATTCTTTGTGCAGTGGACCTTTCCGATCATAGCGCCGAAGTTGCAGAATACGCAGCCTACTTTGCGAGCAAGTGCGGCGCAGAAGTTGATGTTGTCTATGTTGCCCCTACCCTGAGCCAGTACACGGGCTTCAAGATTCCCCAGAGCGATATTCACGCCTTTGTGGGCGAGATTGTCAGCGGTGCCCAGGCCAGCATGAACGGCTTTGTGAGCCAGCATTTCGATGGAGTCAAGGCCACAGGCGAAGTCATGGTTGGCTATGCCTCCGATGAAATCCTTGCCAAGGCCAAGAAGGACGGCGCAGACCTCATCATCATGGGCACGCATGGTCGCAAGGGCATTGACCGCATTCTCTTCGGTTCCGTGGCTGAAAAGGTCGTCAAGAACTCCACTGTGCCAGTTCTGACCATCCGCCCCAAGGCCTAGTCGCACACAGGTCGATACCGGCCTTGAAGGCCTGCACAAGAAAATTTCACAAAATTGAAATTTTTTGTTGACAGGCAGGTGCAATTTCCTTACAAACAGTCCTGCGTTACGTCTCCATCGTCTATCCGGTTAGGACAGCGGCCTCTCACGTCGCTAAGAGCGGTTCAAATCCGCTTGGAGACGCCAGAAATTTCAATGCGCCGACTATCCCTCGGGATTATCGGCGCATGTTTTTAGGATCTGTGTCCAAGACAGTCCGACCACGCGGAGAGGTATCGAAGTGGCCGTAACGAGCTCGACTCGAAATCGAGTTGTCCTGGTGACAGGGCACGTGGGTTCGAATCCCACCCTCTCCGCCATCAAACAATGCGCAGCAGTCTTTGTTGAACCATAACAGTCAGCAAAGACTGCTTTTTTTGTGTTTCTTGGGTGCCCGTGCGCTATAAGACGACACCCAACAGACACCCAACATATACCAGAAAACGCCAAGTCAGGTGTACCAGGAATCAATGTCTGGCGGAAAAGTGCTGCCCGTGCGCCAAGCGTTGCCGCGCGAAGGAATGCTCAGACCCTGCTCCATTGCAGCTGCGCGCAGTGCATGCGGCCTCACGTTGCCTCCCCAAACCCTTGTCGATGCGCATGCCTTCGCTGTAGCACTTGCACTGTATGGCCCAGAAGTCTCCCTCGCGTGTCATGGCCACAAGGTCTATGCCAGTGTCCCTTCTCCAGACAGCGCAAACTGCGTTGTCTCTCCAGGCCCAGAACGAACCGTTCTTGCCATTCCCAACAGGGAGGTGAGAGAGGTGTTCGAGAAGGAAATCAAATCCTGGTTCAAGCCCATGCTCCCAAGGGACAGGCAGCAGGACTTTTTCGATCTGTTCTGGAAGGGGGACGCGCAGAACCTGGAAAAAATGCTCGAGACAATGCTTCTCACAAGTTCCAGTGTCCACGACTACAAGTATCGGGAGCACTTCTACCACTCCCTGCTTCTTGGTTTCTTCCTGCTCATGTATCAGGTGACCTCCAACAGGGAAGCCGGGAAAGGCTCCTTCGATCTCACCGTACTGGATACGCGGAACATGCGTGCTGCGGTCATCGAAGTCAAACGCGCCGATTCCAGGGAAGAGATGGAGGCCGATGTCGAAAAGGCTCTGCAGCAGATAGAGGAACACCAGTACGACGCGGATCTCAAGGCCCAAGGCTACACGCAGATCCTCCACTGGGGCATGGCGTTTTTCAAGAAGGCCTGCAAGATGGGGGTGCGATGCGAGTCAGCAGGGCGGATACCGTGCAGTTGCTGATAGTTGTCGATTTGTTTGGCTCCTGCAGATACGAGCCCGACATGTACTGGTTATAAAATCATAATGCACTGGCTCCAAGGGATGGCTAGATCCTTTGGAGCCCTGTGAGACGACAACAAAAGTATACCAGAAAACGCCAAGTCAGGTGTACCAGGAATCAATGCCTGGCGGAAAAGTGCTGCCCTTGCGCCAAGTGTTGCCGCGCGAAGGAATGCTCAGACCCTGCTCCATTGCAGCTGCGCGCAGTGCATGCGGCCTCACGTTGCCTCCCCAAACCCTTGTCGATGCGCGTGTCTTCGCTGTAGCACTTGCACTGTATGGCCCAGAAGTCTCCCTCGCGTGTCATGGCCACAAGGTCTATGCCAGTGTCCCTGTTGGCACGCACAAGACAGCCAGACAGCTGTCCTCCTGGCTGCACGCCCAGGGCTTTCTCTGCACCTGGCGCACGATGGCTATTGGCAGGTGGGATTTGCGCTGTTTCAGGGAAGACATGCAAGATGGCAAACGCGCTGTGGAGGATCTTCGTCTGAGATTCGACATGGAACACGGAAAAGGGCTTGCCAAGCTTCAGGAGGTGCGGCTCATGGGC
Source organism: uncultured Desulfovibrio sp. (assembly GCA_944327095.1). GTDB lineage: Bacteria > Desulfobacterota > Desulfovibrionia > Desulfovibrionales > Desulfovibrionaceae > Desulfovibrio. Next base: position 24,214 of record CALVGM010000010.1, read on the forward strand.
AAGCCGGCGCCTGCGCAACGCGTTGCAGCCCTGTTTGAAAGTTTCATGCGCGCAGCGCCCGTTCCCGAGAAAGAACCGGTATTTTTGCCAGAGCCCCATGAAGTCGCCACGTCCTGCGGCGAAGTGAACCTTGTCCACTGGGTCACTCCCCATGTCCTGCGCTTTAGCATTGGCAGCTCGGACGCTTTCTACAGCGCAGGCAGAGCCCCCTACAACGAGGATGGCAGCGCGCCCTGCCAGGACATGGCTCAGGAAGGAGTCTATCTCTGCGTGAAAAGCAGGCTTGTCACCTCCAAGGGGCCGGAATATCCCTGGATTCCCGGACGGCTGGCAGAGGTTTGCGTACGCCCCGGTGTCCGGACTCCCTAAAAACATGCAAAACCCTGTGGCGAGCAGACCAGATCAACGTCCGCCACAGGGCAGCCCACGCAAGCCCAAAAACAGGGACAGACAGAAGCAACATCGCCCCAAGCCCGGGCAAGATTTTTTGCTCATTTGAGCAAAAAATCTTGCCTGCGTCTTGACAAATCCGTTGATGGGTCTAGATTATGCTCAATTGAGCAAAACAATCAGGAGCGACCATGGCAAGACCCAAACATTGCCGCTACGTGGAGCAAACCCCCAACGCCTGCTACTTCAAGCCCTGCGGTATTCCCTTTTACTAGCTGGACGAAGTGCGGCTCAGCGTGGAAGGCCTCGAGGCCCTGCGCCTGTCGGATATCGAGGGGCTGACCGCCACCGAGGCAGCGCTCAGGGTCAGGGTTTCCCGCCACTCCTACGGCCGCACCCTGGCCGAGGCCAGAAGGGCCGTTGCCGAGGCCCTTGTGCACGGCAAGGTCCTGCGCATCGAGGGGGGATCCTATGTTCTGCTCCGCAACGGACACAGCTGCTTTCGCAAAAGGAGGCCCGACAATATGACTATAGTTGCCATTTCCAGCGAGGGACCGACCCTGGAAGACATGGTCGATTCGCGCTACGGACGCGCCGGAGGCTTTGTTCTGGCCAGCTTCGCGGACAATGATCTGACCAAGGATCCGGAAATAGCCTACCTCGACAACGGTGATGCCCAGATAATGGCCCAGGGCGCGGGCATAGCCACAACCGAACATCTGTGCAACGCGGGTGTCACGGCAGTGCTGAGCGGCTACGTTGGTCCCAAGGCCTTCGAGGCTCTGGAAGCCGCTGGCATCAGCGTCTACCAGGACATGGACAACATGACCGTAGGCCAGGCTCTCGCGCGCTTCCGCAAGGGCGAATGCACCAAGGCCAGCGCCGCCAACCACGAAAGCGGCATGCCCCTTTAGTCCCAGGGACACGACCATGCGTATTGCCATAGCCAGCGGCAAGGGCGGAGCGGGCAAGACCTCGGTGGCGGCCTCCTTGGCAAGGGTGTGGCCCACAAGGCACATCATGGCCGACACCGACGTGGAGGCCCCGAACCTGCACCTTTTCCTGAAGCCGGACATCGGGGAGAGCTCCACCATAGCCCTGCCCATACCCGTGCGTATCGACGACACCTGTACAAAATGCTTCAGGTGCCACGACATCTGCCACTACGGCGCCATTGCCAGGTTTGGAACCAACCTCAAGATTTTCCCGGACATGTGCCACGCCTGCGGCGGCTGCTTTGCCGTGTGCGAAACATCTTCCCTTGTCAGGGGCGAGCGCGAGATAGGCCAGCTGCACACAGGCTTTCTGGCCGACGGTAGCCCCTGGCTCTCCGGGGCAACGCGCGTTGGCGAGGTCATGACCCCACCCCTTCTGCGGCAGCTTTTCAAAAGGCTTGCCTGCCTGGAAAAGGAGGTGGCCAGCCAGTGCGGCGCCATGCCCGACGTGATCCTGGACGCGCCTCCAGGCGTCAGCTGTCCCGCTGTCACAGTTGGCAGCCACGTGGACGCCATTCTCATGGTGGTCGACTCCTCGCCCTTTGGCCTGCACGACTTCATTCTGGCCCACCAGGCCTTTGGCAAGCTCAATCGCCCTCTGGCCTGCGTGCTGAACAGGGCCGGGATGCCAGGCAACGCAAGTGGCGACAACAGGGTCAGGGACTACTGTGCCAAGCACAACCTGGCGCTGTTGGCTGAGCTGCCCTTCGAGCGCGAGGCTGCCGAGGCCTACTCCACAGGCAGGCTTCTGGCAGACATTTCCGCAGCCTGGAAGGAGCGCTTCGAGAGCCTGGCCAGGGCCCTGGCACAGTGTTTCCAGACTGCGGAGGCAGGCGGGAGAACGACATGCGCGAAATAGTCATCATCAGCGGCAAGGGCGGCACAGGCAAGACCAGTCTGTGCGCGGCCTTTGCGGCCCTGGCCCGCAACGCTGTCCTGTGCGATCTCGACGTGGATGTGCCGGACCTGCACATTGTCCTCAACCCCAGGGACGGGGAAAGCCACCTCTTCATGGGCGGCAACAAGGCAGTGGTGCGCGAGGCGGACTGCGTTGGCTGCGGGCAGTGCTCAAGCCTCTGCCGCTTTGACGCTGTCACCATGCGCGACGGCAAGGCCTGCATCAGCGAACTCGACTGCGAGGGCTGCGGCGTGTGCGTGGCCCTGTGCCCGGCAAGGGCCCTGGACTTTCCCGAAGCCAGGTGCGGAGACTGGTACATTGGCGACACCCGCTTCGGGCCCTTCCTGCACGCAGTCCTTGTGCCAGGGCAGGAAAACTCCGGCAAGCTCGTCACGCTTCTCAAGCGCGAGGCAAGGGAGCTTGCCAAGAAGACAGGGCGCGAAACCATACTCTGCGACGGTTCGCCGGGCATAGGCTGCCCTGTCATAAGCTCCCTGTCCGGCGCCACTCTGGCAGTTGCCGTTGTGGAGCCAAGCCTTTCCGGCAGGCACGACTTTGACCGCGTAGCCAGAGTCTGCTCCCACTTCAGGGTGCCCATTGGGGTCATTGTCAACAAGGCCAGCATCAACCCCGAAGAGACAGAGCGCATCAGAGCCTACTGCGAAAGGGAAGGACACACCCTGCTTGGCACGGTTCCCTTCACAACGGACATCACGGCAGCGACCATAGAGGGCAAGGCAGTGACGGAAACCTCTTCCGGGATCTCCGCAACCCTTGCCGCCATCTGGGACAAGATCGACGCTCTGGCAGACAGCAAGGCCAGAGAAAGACTGCAGCTGCGAGGCTTCGGCACAGACCTCTAGCCCCATGCCACAGACGCAACGCATCCCCCCAAGGGGATCCCTTGCGATCACCATAGTTCACCGGCTGCTGGCAGTTCTGCCAGCCTTCCCCCCAACCCCAAATCACATTCAGGAGGTCCGTGAGCCAGAACAAAAGGCCACGGAAAAACAATATGAGCACACTTCTCGCTGTTCCTTCCAATATGCCTGGCGGTCTTGAAGCCGGCATGGGCATGCACTTGGGCCACTGCGACATCTACACCATCGTGGAAATCGAAGACGGCGCAATCAAAACCGTCTCCACGCTCGAAAACGTTCCCCATCAGCAGGGTGGCTGCCTGGCACCCGTGCAGCATCTGGCCAGCCACGGCGTAAAGGCCCTGCTCGCCGGTGGCATGGGTTTCCGTCCGCTCATGGGCTTCAAGCAGGTAGGCATTGACGTCTACTTTGCCGGCCAGTTCCCCACTGTGGGCGAGGCTGTGAACGCCTTCCTCGCTGGCCAGCTGCCTGCCTTCTCCGAACAGTTCACC
>CALVGM010000011.1 GCA_944327095.1 uncultured Desulfovibrio sp.
CTTGGTCAGAAGGCCGCCAAGACGCGGTCCCATGGACTGCAGAAAAATGAGTTCCTTTTTCTTCAGAATAGGAATGTGCTTGATATCGGAAAGGGTCTTGAACTTTTCGACATTGAACTGGGCGCGATCAAAGCGCTTTTTGACGTCTTCCGAATATCTGTAGGCGTAGACAAGCAGATCCTTGAGCTGAATCAGATAATACTGCTTGCGTTCGTTGGCGTCGAGTACTTCCCGGCGACTGTAGATACCTTCTGTGCGGTCTTTGCGTGTCATGCTCTACCTTTAACCCCATTGTAAAATGGATGATACTGGGCTATTTGGAGATGTTTTTGAGAAAAGAAAAGCTCACCCCGAAAGGCAGGCCTTCGGGGCAGATGCTTCACATTTGGGCCACAGTTTAGAGAAAAGAACGAGAGAAGGCAAGAAAGGCGCGTGGCACAAAACTTGCCCGATTCTGCCGCGGGGCTAGCGTCCTGCCAAAGGGTGCCGGAGGCTGTGCCGCGTTCAGGGAACGCGCCCCACAAGCACCCTGCGGCTCGCTCCCCTGCCTGTCTCGTCCACCACGCGCAGCACGTGCTCCCCTGGCTCCATGCGCACAAGCAGCTCCTCGCCAGGCCCTGTGACACCTGCCAGGGATGTGTCGCAAAACCAGTACAGGCGCGAGACGGCCGCGTCGGCATGGGCGAGCAGCACCATGGGACAGGCGGACTCGCTGCCGCGCACGTGGTAGCGTATGCCCTCCTTGGGCAGGATGATGCGCGGCCCGCGTCCCTCAAGGCTCTTCTTGCCGCACAAGGGACCAAACACAGGCGGGGCTGGCTTGGCAATGCCTGCCCTTGCGTACAGCCTGCTCAGTTCGCTTGGCCAGAATTCCGCCACAATCTCGCGGCTTTCCTCCCTGTCCGCAGGACAGGACAGCATGCCGGTACGGCTGTTGACGCGCACCCTGCGCAAGATGCCCGTTTCCCGGACAGGGGAGACGCCTGGTATGAACCAGGTTGTGATCTGGCTTTCCTTTGCCGGGCAAAGCATGGTGTTCACGTCCCCTGTTGCGGAACAGACCGCAATGCGGCGTATGCGCACATTGTTCCCTGGCCTTGCGTGCAGATCCCGCATGTCTTCCCTGGCCGCAATGGCCCTGGCCAGTTCCCTGAACAGGGGCAGGGCGGTGCGCGCGCCCACAAAGAGGGGATTTGCGCTGTTGTCCGCGTTGCCCACCCAAACCACAAGGACGTAGGGCCCAAAGATGCCGCAGGTCCAGGCGTCGCGCAGCCCGTTGGACGTGCCTGTCTTGAGGCGCAGAGGCACAGCCTTGCCTTGTCTGTCCCAGACCCTGTTGTCAGGATTCTCGTCCTTGAGCATGTCAACCACCACATAGGCGGCCTCAGGGGAGAGCAGTCTCTGGGTGCGTGCGTCCCTGGCCTCGTCCGCAAGACAGACAAGGGGGCTCATGATACCCCCATCCGCCAGCATGGCGTAGAGAGCTGCCAGCTCCCTGGCCGTCACTTCTGCCCCGCCGAGGACAAGGCTCAGGCCGTAGTGCTCTTCGGAAAAGTCGAAGTCCACCCCGGCCCGCTGCAAGAAGCCGTACAGCCCCGGAGCTGCCAGCGAGCTTGCCAGGGATATGGCCGGCACATTGCGCGAGAGCCTGAGGGCTGCGTCTGCGGGCAGGGGGCCCTGGAAGCTGCCATCGAAATTTTCCGGCTCGTAGCCTGCGAAGTTGCGCGGCAGGTCGATGAGGAGAGTCTTGGGATGGATGAGCCCCTGTTCGAGGGCCAGGGCGTAGATAAAGGGCTTGAGCGTGGAACCCGGGGATCTGCGCGCAGCTGTTATGTCCACCTGTCCTGCCAGGCCTTCTGCAAAAAAGGAGGAAGACCCCGCAAGGGCCAGGATGTGTCTGCTTGGCCAGTGCACGAGCAGGGCCGCGGCATTGCCTGCCCCATAGGGGGCAAGGCGCGCGCAAAAGGAGGCAAGGCGCTGTTCGATGATTTCCTGCAGGGGCAGGGAAAGGGTCGTGCGCACGTCTGACGAAACACCTGTCCGCAGCAGGGCGCTTGTCAGATGCATGGCCCTGTGGGGAAGATCGCGCGTTGTAAAGACACGCAGGGATGTCCTGTTCAGGGGCATGCGCACCTGAAAACCCTTGTGCTTTGCCTGGGCCTTTTGCAGCCTTGCGGCTGCGGCAAGGAAATGGGGATTTGAGGACGAGGGGTGGCGTCGGACCGGGTTTTGGGGCACAGGCACAAGGGAAAGAATTTCCGCAAGGGTGAGTTCCCGCGGATCCTTGTGGAAATAGACGCGCGCGGCTGCCGCAAGGCCCTCCACATTGCCCCCGTAGGGAGCAAGGGAGAAGTAGGCCTCGAGAATGTCCTTCTTGCTGTAGTGCCACTCAAGGCGCAAGGCCCAGGCCATCTGGCGCAGCTTGTCGAGGAGGGAGCCCGTGCGCAGGCCGCGTTCGAGGCGGACAACCTGCATGGTCAGGGTAGAGCCGCCAAGAGCCCTGCCGCCGGCAAGCATGCTTGCGCAGGCCCGTATCAGGGAGAATGGGTTGATGCCGGGATGGTACCAGAAAAACCTGTCCTCGTACTGCAGGACAGCTTCAATGGCCTCCTTGGGCAGCGTGTCAAGGCTTGCGCGCAGGCGGTAGCGGCCGTCGCTGGCAAGCCCCATGCGCAGGATGCGTCCGTCCCTGTCCAGCAGGCAGGCGGAAAAGGGGACCTGCGCAAGGGGTGGCGGGCAGGGACGGGCAATCCACACAAGAAGGCCCGCGGCACCGCACAGGACAAGGATCAGGAGCACACGCAGGATCACGCGCATTGTGCGCGCACGCAGTACTCTCCGCAGCGGGCCTGGGGTGGGCAGACTGGGCATGGAAGCCTTCAGCGGCGCGTGATGCGCAGTGGCTTGCCGGAAGTCGTGGCCTCCATGTCCGGCTGGTACATGGACTGGGCGTGCACGCAGGGCCCGTTGAAGGTGCCGGCCGTGACAGCTCGCGCCCTGTAGGTGACAAGACGCATGTCCCCTGCTGTGGACACAAAGAAGAGCATGCGATCCTCCCTGCGCTCGACATGGTCCACGTACCAGGGCAGCTCTCCATCCTGCACAAGCAGGGGTTCGAGACCTCCGGGCAAGAGATCGGCCACAGCCACATTGTCCAGCGGTGTGTCCGAACGCAGGCCGATTTCCACGGTCAGAACGTCGCCAGCCCTGGCCTCGCTGACCTCCTGACCCTTCTCGTTCAGGTAGCGTCTGCGCACCTCAAGGCCATTGGCGGAATCTGCGGGAAGGCCCCTGTCGTATCCTGTCACGCTCAGGTTCCAGACAAGGCCTGTCTCCTTGTTCGCGCGCACGGAAAACCTGCGGCAGCCAGGGGAGGCAAGCTCGAACACGCCGTCCAGGGCAAGGCGTTTCTCTCTGGCCGTGTCCTCGGCAAAGCCGTCCATGTACTCCTCGCAGGTGATAGCAACGCTGCCCGCGCTCTCCTGCCAGCCAAGGGCGCCTGCCAGCGCCCTGGTTGTCAGGGCCATGGCCATGGTGGAGGCATGGGGCGCAAGGGCCCTTGTCACAAGCTCCTCTGCCGGCCCGCTCCCCTGTTCTTTCCCAAGTGCCTGCCAGTGCGATCTGGCCAGGATGGCCGCGTGCAGGGCCATGGCGCAGCTTGTGTCCAGAAGCTGCGCTCCGTCCGCCTCAAGGGGAGCCACAGATGCCGGCATGAGCGCGCGGGCGGTCTTTTCCAGGCGCAGCATGGCGTAGCAGTCCGCAAGAAGGGCAGCTGTCACATCCTTCTTCCAGCTTTTGGCGTAGCTGTCGAGCCAGGTTTGCAGGCGTTCCACATCCTGGGTCACAAGTTCGCCCGAGCGCATGAGCACCCAGCAGGCATAGGCCTTGATGCGGGCGTCCGCAAGTGTCTGGGGATCCCGCCAGACCATGCTTCTCAGGGCCGCAAGCAGGTTCCCGCGCAGGTCTGCAGGCACAGAAGCGCCCTGTTCGGCAAGGCTCAGAACAAAGTCGCAGGCGTAGACCGTGACCGTGTCGTTGCCCTCGCAGCCAGGCCACAGAGACACGCGCTGTCCGGCAAGGTTCTGGCGTATGGCAGTCAGGGCTGCGCTTATGGCCTCGTCTCTGGCCTTGTCTTTCTTCTGTGCGGAAAGCTGTGGGGCAGAGAGGACATCGGCAAGCTCTGGCCTGTACAGGGTGGCAAGCCAGGGGAAGGCCCTGCTGATGCGCTGTTCCGTGCAGCCGTAGGGGTAGGCCGCAAGGCGCGCCGCAAGACTGCGATAGGCTGCCAGCGGAGCAGCCGCCACCATGAGCCTTGTGTCCGCACCAAGAGGGTAGAGAGCGCGATCAACGGCTACCATGGCCCCTTGTCCCACGCTGCCGCTGGCGGATGTGGTTCTTGCCACGTCAAGGGGCCGGATGGAGATGCTCTGCTTTCGCCTTGCAAGCGCCCTGTCGAGCTGCGTCTGGGAGGGCTTTGCGAGCCTTGCCTCGAAGGAGAGCGAGCCGCTGCCAAGCCTGTCTGTCACGCTCACCTCAAAGGATAGGGATTGTTCCGTGCCCTCGTCCAGCTTGAGGGCGCGCACAAGTTCGGAAACAGGCTTGCCGTCCTGCATAAGGACAAGGCCGTCCCCGGCTTGTATGCACACGCTGATTGGCACTGCGCTGCCGCTTCCCTCGATGGTGTTGGCAACGGCAAGGGCAGCCTCGATTCTGTCCCCGGGGCTTGCGGCCAGGGGCAGAAGCGGACGCAGGAGAAGGGATCCCCGTACCCTGCAGCTGGCCTCGGCCGAATCGGCAGAGAGAAAGCCCCTGGGCTCGCTCGAGGAGGCAACAGCCATGATGCGCACGCTGCCGGACAGGTATTCCGGCACCTTGAGAGAGACGACCTTCTCGCTTGTGTCCACGTCCACAATGCCCAGCCAGCGCGCAAAGGGGGGCTCGCTGCGGCGTCTGAAGGGATTGAGGAAGCGGCCGCCCGGTGTTGCCATGCCGCCACCAAAGGCAGGCAGTCTGCCCTTGAGCCTTGCGTGATCCGGCATGAGCAGATCCAGGATCTGGCTTGTGGTCACGTCCAGGGCCCTGTTGGCAAGAAGATCGCGCAGGGGATTGGGTGTGGCATAGCCTGTGAGGGAGAGCACGCCCTCGTCGACAGCAAAGAGCAGGGCCTTGCCCCTGCGCTTTGCGCGCAGACGCACGTCTATGTTCCCGCCTGGCAGGACATTTTTGGGCGCTTCGAGGGACAGTCCCATGGAACGGTGCCCAAGACCGCAGACAAAGGGCACTGTGGCATGGGTCATGGGGCTTATGTAGATGGTCTCGGAGTTGGAGGTGCGGGCAAGGAGCACGCTCACGTAGCCCTGGCCCTCGAAGGACTTGGGAATGCGGATACGCTGTTCGCACTGCCCTGCGTCGGTTCGAAACCAGACGCTTTCCACAACGTTTTCGCGCTCTATGGTGACAAGCCCCGTGCCTGCGTAGGGTGCATTCATGCGCAGCACAATGGTGTCTCCGGGCTCGTAGGCCTCCTTGTTGAGCTCAAGGGCAAGGTTGCCTTGAGCGTAGGCAAAGGAGGATGTCCCGTCCGGCAGACGCACGTCCTGGCCTGCCACTGTGTAGGGCACGCTCAGGACGGTTGTTCCCTCGGCGGTTGTCAGTGTGAGCAAGTAGTCGCCAGGCGTTCCGGTCGGCAGGGAAATCTTGCACCCGTCCCTGTCAAGGGCAAGCCGTCTTGTCTCGAACGTTTTGCTCAAGGGCGTGGTGTCGTAGCGAAATTCCCCGTTTTCCTCGCGCACAAGGGCGTTCACGTAGCGCCGGTGCGCAAGGGAAAGGGTCAGATTGGGCAGAGCCATGGGCGACAGGGTATTGTCCAGGGCCACAACCTCGATGGCCGCAGGGGCATTTTGCACAATGTGGTCCAGGGTATTGGCCCCGTCCACGGGCTTCATGCCCACAATGAACCTGAGAGGCGAGAAGAGGGCCGATACCTGTCGCGCCACTGCTCTGCCGCCTGCCGCGTCAAAGCCCTCAAGCTGCACAGTACCGCGGAAGGTCCCGGAATAGGGACTTGGGGGAAGGGGCAGGGTTGCCTGGCCGTTTTTGTCTGTCTGCGCAGGGGCAAGCCGCAGGGAGCGCTGTTCGCCCTGGGCAAGGGAAATGTCCTGGAAGACATAGCCTGCAAAGCCCGGGAAGGAGAGCCTTGCGGGCTCGCTGACCATGCGGGCCTGCACCTCGTGGCCCGCAGCCGCGTCCCCGTAGAGCGTGGTGAGGGAAACCCTGGCGCTGGCAGGGCTTTGGGCAGGACTTGTCACAATCCAGCCCCTGGCAGGAGCAGGGGAAAGGCTTGCCTCAATGGCCAGGGAATCCGGTTCGAATTCCTCTACCCTGACAGTGGTCGAGCCCAGGACAGGGGCATTTTTGTCGTCGCCCTGCAGGCGCACATCCAGCCTGTAGGGTCCGGTGGGGCTTTGCGGCGTGGACTTCCAGGAAACTTCCGCAAGAGCCGGATCTCCCTCAAGGGGTTTCTTGAGGACTGTGCGGCCGAGCGGATCCGCAAGCACCACTTCCAGGGGCAGGTTCGGGGGCAGCATCTGCCAGTCGAAGCGCCGGACCATGACGCCAAAGTGCAGCGTATCCCCAGGCATGTAGAGGCCGCGCTGGGAAAAGACCGAGGCAAGGAGTCCAGAGCGCGTGCCGTGTCTTCCCAGACGGGCTGCGTCGCCCGGATCCAGGATGCGGGACTTGTCGCGCAGGGAGAGCCAGCACAGGTCCGGATTCTTGCCAGTGCTTGCGGCCGTGATGGCAACAGGTTCCAGTTCTCCCTCAAGGCCGCTTGCCGGCGGAAGATAGGCCTGCCCCTGCGCGTTGGTCTGCGCGGAAGAGAGGGTAGTTCCGTTTTTTGCCAGCAGCCGCACCATGACGTTGGCTGCCGGTGTGCCGCTGAACAGGCTTGTCACATAGACGTGGCGCCCTCCCAGGGCGTTTTCCTTGACGATGAGGCCCAGATTGGTCAGGAGGATCATCTTTTCCGTGTCGGCCACAGCCTTTCCGTTGCGCATGCCCTGCAGCACCAGCTGGTAGAGGCCGCAGGACGAGGAATCCAGCATGCTGTCCAGATCAAGCACAGGGAAGGAGGCTCTGCCATTGTCCTGCAGGGCAACGGGAAGAGTGCCCTGTACCGTTGTGGTCTGGGCGTCCAGGTCCACGTCGTTCATGCCTGGTTCCAGAGACCTTGCGGAAAAGCCGTGGCTTGCCGCAAAGAGGGACAGAAAGGAGGGCTGAATGCGTCTGGCCTGCCAGCGCAGGCTGTCTATGCCCACGCTGTGCAGGGCAATCTTCCTGCTGCCAGCCAGGCTGACAAGATTGCCTGGCAAAAGAAAGGAAAGCTCGGCCTCGGCCCTTGGGGCGCGCAGGACCATGGTCACGTCCTGTTCCAGGGGAATGCCGCCTGTGGAGGCAAGCCTCTTGTCCACATGCACCAGCACGCAGCGCTCGGGCTGAATGGGGATGGCAAGGCGGATGTGGTCGGATTCCCCGGCAGAGGAGAGCAGCGTGGGCTCTACCTGCCTGGCATTGCGCACATCCTCCAGGGCCAGGGCAGGATAGCGCGTCCAGTCCGTGGGTTTGTCCGCGCCGGGTTCGGCCCGTTCGGGCAGTTCGAGAATGGTCAGAGCGGCAAGAAGATCCTTGGGCTGCGTGCGCAGGCTTGTCTCAAGGACAAGTTCGTGGCGTACGTTGAAGTTCTTGTCGTGCCCTCTGACCAGCCGTATTTCCCTGAAGGAAAAGAGGGAGTTTCTGCCAGGCACGCCGAAGGAATGGGCAAGACTGCCCTTTTGCAGCACGCGTCTGCCGTTGCGCAGAACGTAGGCCGGCATGGAATCGAGGCATACGGTCACGCGTCCCGGGCCTTCCCCAAGCTTGCGCACCAGGGCGCTGACAACCACGCTGTCCCTGGTGGCGTTCCAGGCAAGGCGGGGATTTGCCAGGACAACGCCGCCGCTTGTGGCAAGGCGCAGGCTTTTTTCCACCGCGGCTGTGTCCTGGGGCCAGATGAAGGAAAGGGGAAGGGAAATGCCGTGGGCCTCGCTTGCCGAGGGATCGATCCAGACCGTTTCCTTGCCGGGCATGACGGCCTGCCCCTGTGTCGTGAAGGTGACTTCGCGCCTGTCCAGCACCATGGCAGCGGGAATGTCCGCCTGTTCAAGGCTGATCCTGTAGCTTGTGGCAGGAGCCAGGGCCCCGCTTTGCGTGCGGGGGTGGAACTGCAGGCTGTTCCAGCTGTTCCAGCGCCATTCGCCGTCCACACTCGGGCTCATTCGCACGCCGCGTACAGGCTTTCCAGGCTCTCCATAGGCCTGTGCCATGCATTCCTGCACCCAGTTTCTGCCGTAGGCCTTGCGGCAGCGGTTTTCGTCCAGGGCAAACACAAGGACGATGCCCTCCTGCCAGTTGCTGCTGGCAGGATCGCCTGTTTCCACCTTCCGGTAGGAAGGGCCGGCATGGGCTGCAGTCGCGAGGACAAGGACAAGACAGAGGAGAAACAGGCTGGCAAGTCGCTTCATGTGTTTGTCTCGGCGCGTATCTTCTGCGCCGCCTCCCTGGCGTGGTGTTTCGGGCTGTGGGGTTTGGGGTCCGCGGTGTGCTTTCCGGGCCATGGCAAGCCGTATCACAGGGCAAAGGCCCTTTCAATGCCGCAAAAAACCGGGAACGATGCCAGCCCGCAAGGGCCGCAAACTTGGGCGGCATGGGGTCAGGAAGCCTCTTTGCAAGGACAGGGGCATGGTGCTATAGCCTCACATCTGGCACACAACAAGCCATTCTTTCAGCCTTTTTTCAGCTCGGCATCTTTTTCGGCCCTTTGGACCTGGCAGGTCCGAAGAGGGGCTGTGCTGCCGAAACTTGTGATTTCGTGGAGGAATGTGGGGCATGCTGTACAGCCTGCACGCAGAAAAAAGCCTTTTGGGGCCAGGAAGACTGCAGGGACTTGCCGGTCTTCTGTTTGTTCTGATCCTTTTTCTGACAATGCCGGCCATCGCCTGCGCAGCCAATGGGGCAGACACGGACAAGGCCGGCGCGACCACGGCCCAGGGGACTGCCGACGCCGGACAAAAGACCGGGCAGGATGACGATGAGGCGGCGCAAAAGGCCGATCAAAAGGCCGAAGAGGCCCGCAAGGCAGCAGAGCTCAAGGCCAAGACCGAGGAAGCGGTCAAGGCCAAGTCCGAACAGGAAGAGCAGCTGCGCCAGCAGCGCGACGAAGTGGCTGCCCAGAAGCAGCAGGAAGCCGCAGAGCTTGCGGAAAACGACCCCCTGCGCGAGATCTGGGCCACCCAGCGCACCATGATCGACAGCGTCATCAAGCAGTCGACCACATTGAGCAAGAGCTTTCTTTCCGATGTCAGTGTCCTTGATCAGATCCGCCCGGTGGAACAGGACATCAACCGCCAGCTTGTGCTGATCAACGAGTTTCAGGCCTATCCCAGTCCCCTTGAGGCAGTGAGCAGACGGCTTGGCATTTCCGCGGATCTTGTCAGAACCATCATCCTGTCCGCTGCCAGTGTACAGCTTTCCGCACACAAGCTGCTGGAACAACTGGAGCGCTCGGCAGACAGTATGGCAGAAATAGCGCTGTCAAAATACAGTGATACTGCCGAATACATGGAAAAAATCAATACGGCCAGATTTTTGCTTACAGCAATCATCAGCCGCTATGCCTCGGCTCTTGCCCCTGCCAGGGCGCTGGTGACAAAGGTTGAGCAGACACGCAAGGAAATAAGCACCAATCTGCCTCAATTGTGGAAGAACTACTACACCCAGAAGCCCGTTGCCTGGCTGTCTGCCTCCGAGTGGCTGTCCCTGCCGCGTGCGCTGGGCTATTTCGGCCTCAGCCTTGAGCTGCGCAAGGCAGTGGAACTGCCCCTCACAACAACACAGTGGCAGGGAGCGTTCCTGCGTTTCGGCATTACCCTGGTGGCCATGGGGCTTTTGGGCTACCTTCTCTGCAACCAGTTTTTGCGCAGCTATCCGGAAATCAAGAAGCGGATTCTGCTGGGCAGCCTTCCCTGGAACGTGTTCGGCATGGCCCTGATTGCAGCCTCCTACACGCCGAGCATGGAGCTGTTCAGGCTGTTCCTGGCTCTGGGCAACCTCTCCCTCATCATGGGACAGGTTACCCTGGCCTGGCAGCTGCGACTCGTCAAGTTCCCCGACATTACGAGGGAGAGATCGCCCATCTTTGCTCTCATTCCCCTTACCTTCGCAGCCTATATCTTTCTGTATCTGCCTCTGCCGCAGCTCTTGACACTTGTGCTGTGGCTTGTCTGCCTTGTGGCCAACCTGTGGATTTGTCACAGGTCCCAGACCCCGGATCTTGGCAAGATGCAGCTGGAAAAGTCCATACTGAACCTGCAGCCCGTGGCGCTGTGGCCCTGCCTCATTCTCTGCATCGTGGGCCTGCACTTCTACAGCATGGCCATCTATCTGCTCTTCACCTCGCTGTGCGTGGCAGTGGAAATTTCCGTGGCGTCCCTGTCCTTTTTGTCCCGCATCAACGAATCGCTGGACAACGATGACACAAGCACCATGTGGCTGAGCTTCCTTCTGGCCATTTCCGCTCCCATAGTGCTCCTTCTGGCAGTGGCTGTGGTGTCCCTGTGGGTAGGAACGCTACCCGGCGGCCTTGATCTTCTGCAGTTTTACATATTCAAGAGCGTCAGCATAGGCGAGACACAGCTCAACTTCATGCAGGTGCTGCTCATTGCCACAGCCTTCTTTCTGGCAAGGACTGCAGCACGCATGGGCAAGAACCTGATATCCAAGATGCCGGACAGGGGAATGAAGATAGACAGAAGTCTCATCACCCCCATGCAGACCGGTTACGTCTACTTTGTCTGGTGTCTGTTCGGCTTCTTTGTGCTGAAGAGCCTGGGCATGAATCTGAGCAATCTGGCTGTTATCGCCGGTGGCCTTTCCGTTGGCATCGGCTTTGGCATGCAGACTATAGTCAACAACTTCATCTCCGGCATCATACTCATCTTCAGCCGTAACCTGCAGGTTGGCGACGTGGTGGAGGTCGGCACGGTTGTGGGCCGCATCAAGCAGATCAATGTCCGTGCCACAGTGGTGGAAACCTACGATTCCGCAGTCATCTACGTGCCCAACTCGGCCTTTGTGTCCGGCAATCTCACAAACTGGACAAGCAACAGCCGAACCACAAGGCAGCAGGTGACTGTGGGGGTTGCCTACGGGACGGATACGGAGCTTGTGAGCAAGCTTTTGCTTGACATAGCCAACAAGAGCCCGGATGTCCTGGCCTATCCCCAGCCCACCGTGCAGTTCCAGAATTTCGGAGCGAGCACCCTGGACTTCAGGCTGCTGTTCTGGGTCAAGGACTACGATCTTGCCCTGGGCGTTGCCTCGCAGCTGCGCTACGCAGTCAACAAGAGCTTTGCCGAACACAACATAGAGATTGCCTTCCCGCAGATGGATGTCCATCTGAAGAAGGACACAGCCCCGCAGCGGCCAGCGGGCCGCAGGCAGCCCCAGAGCCTGCCTGTCCGCAGAAGCAGGCCCGCAAGACCGAGAAGGGCCCCGATCAGGCCTGGTGCATGATCGGCCACGTTCTGAAAGAGAGGGGACGCCCAAGTACCCCGGGAGGAACCATGATCCGCAAATCCCAAGACTGCATCACCTTCAGCAAGGAAATGTTCGGTGGCCCAGGGGCCATCGAGGCCAAACAGATTCTCAACGAGGGAGAGTTCTGCGACAAGGGCAGGCTCTTCAACCACATTGTCCTGAAGCCGGGTGTGACCATTGGCAAGCACCGTCACGTAAACGATTTCGAGACCTACTATATCCTCAAGGGCTGTGGCGTGTACAACGACAACGGCGTCGAGGTGCAGGTCGGACCTGGCGACGTGACCGTCTGTCCTGAAGGGGAGGAGCACGCCCTTTCCAATACAGGCAGCGAAGACATGGAACTCATTGCCCTGATTCTCTTCGACAAAAAGTAGCGTCAGCGCCTGTTGCGCACTGGGGCTGTCCGGCAGAAAGGAAGTCATTCCTGTCGGACAGCCCCTCTTCATTTTGGGAAAAGAGGCCTTTTGTCCCTGTGCGGGCAGAATGCCTCGTCCGTCCCTGCGTGCAGCGTGCAAGCCCCTAGCGCCGCGTTTTTTCATATCGTTTCCGCATGCCGGGATGGGTGCGTCCGGGCATGGGAATTGGGGGCAGATGTTCCCAAAAAAAACTGTCGCGAACCAAAAAATTTTATAGATACCTAAATCATTGAAATTAAGCAAGAAAGATTTTGCAAATTTGTACAGAAAAACGAGGTTATCCAGTCGAAAGAATATTGTAAGTCTGTGCAATAATTTATTTATTTCAGAAAAAGAGAAAGTTTTCACTGTACTGGGATCTCCCCTTTTGGGGGACTAGAAAAATATTTCACATGACATTAGATAGGTTTCGGAAATGGAGGCGGTTTACGCTACCTCTGGCTTACTCTAAGGAGGAATTGCCTTATGGTTGAGGCAACACCTGGAATCAATGCGGTAACAATTATCTTTGTTGCCCTGTGTGTCTTTGCCATCGGCTACAGATTCTATGGTCTGTTCATAGCCCGCAAAGTACTCAATCTTAATGACGCCCGTCCCACCCCGGCTGTGAAATACGCCGACGGGCACGACTATATCCAGACAAACAAGTACGTGCTCTTTGGCCACCACTTCGCGGCCATCGCAGCCGCAGGTCCCCTGCTCGGACCAGTGCTTGCTGCCCAGTTCGGCTATCTGCCCGGTCTGCTCTGGATTCTCATCGGCTGCGTGCTTGCCGGCGCAGTGCACGACATGGTCGTGCTGTTCTGCTCCGTGCGTCACAAGGGCCAGTCTCTTGCCTATATTGCAGCCAAGGAAATAGACAAGACAACCGGCACTGTGGCTGCCTGGGCTGTGCTTGCCATTCTGCTGCTCACCCTGGCCGGCCTGTCCATTGCTGTTGTGAACGCCATGCACAACAGCCTCTGGTCTACCTACACGGTTGCGGCCACCATCCCGATCGCCATCATCATGCGTCTGTACATGCAGATCTGGCGCAAGGGCGACGTGCTTGGTGCCTCCATCATCGGCGTGGTGCTGCTCTTCCTTTGCCTGCTCTCCGGTCCCTACGTGGCCGCGCATCCGGAAATCTTCGGCTTCCTGGATATCGACAAGAGGGAGATGTCCATCGTCATCCCCGTGTACGGCTTCTTTGCTTCCGTTCTTCCTGTGTGGCTTTTGCTGCTGCCGCGTGACTACCTGTCCACCTTCCTCAAGGTCGGCACCATTCTGGCCCTGGCCATCGGCATTGTCTTCGTCATGCCGCATTTCAACATGCCGCCCCTGACCAAGTTCATTGACGGCGGTGGCCCCATCGTCGGCGGTCCTGTCATCCCCTTCATCTTCATTACCATCGCCTGCGGTGCCCTGTCCGGCTTCCATGCCACCATTGGCACCGGCACTACCCCCAAGATGATCAGCACGGAGCACGACGTGCTCTTCGTGGGCTACGGCGCCATGCTGCTCGAAGGCTTTGTGGCTGTCATGGCCCTTATCGCAGCCTGCGTGCTCATCCCCGCCGACTACTTTGCCATCAACTCTCCCCAGGAGGCTTTCGACAAGCTCGGCATGGCCGTGCAGGAACTGCCCAGATTGGAGCAGGAAGTGCAGGAGAATCTGATGCACCGTCCCGGCGGCTCGGTCTCCCTGGCCGTTGGCATGGCTCACATCTTCTCCCAGATTCCCTTCATGGAAGATCTGATGGCCTACTGGTACCACTTCGCCATCATGTTTGAAGCCGTGTTCATTCTTTCTGCAGTTGACGCCGGTACCCGTGTGGGCCGCTTCTTCCTGCAGGAAATGCTCGGCAAGGTCGCTCCCAAGTGGGGCGACAAGAACTGGTGGCCCGGTATCGTTGTGACCAGTGCTATCTTCACCGGTGCCTGGGGCTATCTCGTGTACAGCGGCGATATCTCCAACATCTGGCCTCTGTTCGGTATCTGCAACCAGCTGCTTGCTTCCGTGACCCTGCTCATCGGCACCACAGTGCTGCTGCGCATGAACAAGGGCAAGTACGCCCTGATGACTGGCATTCCCGGCTGCTTCATGACCATCATCACCTTCTGGGCCGGTATCTGGCTGTGCCTCTACCAGTACCTGCCCAATGGCAAGTACCTGCTCATCTTCCTGAGCGTGCTCGTCATGGTCATGATGCTCTTCGTTATCCTTGGTACCTTCCGTCGCTGGAGAGTGCTGCTCAACATGCACACTCTGGTCAAGGACCAGTACGGCGATTCCTATAAGGAAATAGTTGGCGAATAGCCGGCTGATTCGACTTTCAGGATACTGATGCTCCCCGCCTTTCGGCACCATGCCGGAAGACGGGGAGCTCTCTTGTTGTCTGCGTTTTCTTTTGGGAAGGCAGGTCTTTCGGGTACTGTGGCGCGGTGCTTTGCGCAAGGGCATGAGAAGAACCTGAGCGTGCGGCCTGGATGCGCAGAGGCTGCCGCAGGCTTGCGAGCGCTTTGAGCGGGGATGACCGTCAGGTGAAGATCTACTGCGGCCTGGCGGGTCCGGTGCGCTTTACGCAGCCAAGCTGGAGGAAATCCTCTTCCACAACCCTGGGCAAAAAGGGGCTTGCCACTGCCGCGTGATCCTTCCATTCGTTGATCGAGCGGTTCAGCGCTTCCATGTTGATGTAGGGCAGAAGTCCGTTCCAGACCCTGGTGAGCTCGTTGAGAATGCGCAATGCGGCGACTTCGCCAGCGTGCGTGCCGTCTACAAATTCGCAGGAGGTCGCGCTGAAGTAGCGTGCGTCAACGGTATTGGCCAGCTCTATGCCTCGTTCCGCCAGGGCCTGTCTCAGGGCAAAGAGATGGGGATAGAGCTCCTCCTGCTCCTTGAGCGCGTCGAGGACCTGGCCTGGCAGGGGCGCAAGGAAGACCACAGGGACAATGCCCCTGCCCCTGAGCCTGAAATAGATGTCCGCCAGGGCGTCGAGATGGGCCTGGCTCAGACCGTCCTGGGGCACAAATTCCCCTATGTGCCTTTTTTGTCTGTCCAGGGTCTTGGCAAAGCCTGCGTCCGGTGCGCGTTTTGCCGTGATGGTGGAGGTTGCGTAGGTGGAGCCATCCGAACCGTAGCCTGTGTCCTCAAACTGGGCGCATATGCCGAAGCGTGCCTCCTGGAAGGACATGAACATGAACTGGGGAAGGGAGATGTCTCCCTGCAGGAGCATGCGCCAGGGCAGGCGCAGCGTGTCCATGGTGTAGCTGAAGGGCGAGGTCCTCTTGGGCGGCTGCGCAAAGGGATCCCTTTCCCAGGCCGGGGAGAACCACCAGAAGTCCAGGCCCAGCAGCACCACATCGGGCTTGTGCAGGGCCAGCATGGCGTCCAGGCTTGCTCTCAGTGTGGAAAGGGAGTTGGCCGTGCCTGCCATGTTGAGCATGGGGCGCAAAAACACCGTATCCCTGAGACTGCCCATGCCTGCGGAACCGGCCAGCACAACCTGGGGCTTTTTGGCCTGGTAGAGGGCCAGCTTGTACTCGAGGACCGAGCCTGTATCGCGCCCTATGGAGGGGCCGAAAAGGGCAAAACCCCTGGTTTGGGCCTGAACGGCTCTGTCTACGCCCAGCTCGCCGCACAGATAGAGCCACAGCCCGGAAAGGGGGGCAGCGATGAACATGGCAAGGGCGACAATGGCAGCGAGAAGGAGAAAGAATGCCTTGAGCCAGCTTCTGGATCTGTCCTGCAACTGTTCGGTCATGAGTATCCTGTCTGTTCGGAAAGTCTGTCGGGGAAAATTGTGGAACTGTACCTGCTGCCCGGGACAGTGGCTAGAAGATAAAGGGTCGCGTCATGTCCATTACCGAGAGGCAGGCAAAGGCTGCCGCGGCAAGGACAATGGCCCAGGACAGGGTGGGGGAAAAGCTCAGCCAGGGGCGCGAGCCGTCCCTGCAGCCAAGGAAGACCTCGCGCGCTGTGGGCAGAACAAAGGTGCACAAGGCAGCCAGAACAAGGGGAAAGAGGGAGATGACGCCCGCAAAGTGCCCGTTGGCAAAGCAGGACAGGGCCCCCGGGGCCGTGACATCAATGAGGGCCCTGTAGAGGGCAAGGGCGTGGGGCAGGGAGTCTGCGCGGAAGAGCACCCAGGAAAGGCTGACCAGGACAAAGGTCACAAGGATGCAGAACGCCCGTACCACAAGGCCGGAAAGGAGTGTGTCCAGGACAGGGCTTTTGGCATGGCGAAGCCCTGCGTTGAGAGCGAGAAAGAAGGCGTGCACAAGGCCCCAGACAAGAAAGTTCACTGCCGCTCCGTGCCAGAGAGCCACAGCCCCGATGCCTGCCATGACGCCAATGAAGGCCCTAGGAAAGGACGGAGCAGGACCTGCGAGAGGCTGGTAGACGTAGTCGCGGACAAAGGATGAAAGGGTGATGTTCCACCTGCGCCAGAATTCTATGAAGCCGGTTGCCCTGTAGGGTGCGGCAAAGTTTTCCGGCAGCCGCAGGCCCAGCATGAGGGCTGCGCCCAGGGCCATATCCGTATATCCGGAAAAGTCGAAATAGATCTGGAAGGAGAAGGCCAGTACGCCCAGCATGGCCTCCATGCTGGTCAGCGCGCTTCCGGCAGCGGCAGCTGCGTAGACCGTGTCTGCGTGGGCGCCCAGCCAGTTTGCCAGAAGCACCTTCTTGGCAAGGCCTGCCAGAAAGAGGCCAAGGCCCGTGGCCAGGGTGGACAGGGCAGGAGCGTCCAGTCTGTCGAACTGCTGGCCCATCTGTTCGTAGCGCACTATGGGGCCTGCCAGAAGGTAGGGAAAGGCCAGGGAGAAGATGCCGTGCCGCATGAGCCCTTCCGGCTCAAGGTAGCGCTTGTAGACGGAGACAAGCCAGGCTGCCTGGACCAGAGTCCAGAAGGAGATGCCGGCCAGCTCGGATGTGCCGAGTACAAAGCTGTTTCCCGCAGCCGGAGACATGCCTTCCCACAGGGTGGACCAGAAGGGAAGTTCGCGCTGTGCGCAGGCCAGGGACGGCACAAGGGCGCCCAGCCTTGGCAAATAGCGCACAAGCACAAGGGGAGCGAAGTTGACAAGCAGAGCCAGAAGGAGCAGCCCCCTGCGCTTGAGCGAACCCTCGCGCTCGCCCGGCGCAGCCAGGGCCAGGCCAAGGCCGTAGTTTACAAGGACCATGATGCCCAGCACAAGCAATGCCACAGGGCTTGCCCAGAAGCAGAAGAGGATGGAGGCGCACAGCAGCACAAGGCCAAGAGACGGCCTGTGCACTATGGCAACCGCCCTCCAGACAAGGACAAGCAGGGGCAGGAAGAACAGGACAAAGACATAGCTGTCAAAGGGCATGCACTCTCCTTTGGGTCCATATGGCAAAAAGGCCGGGATTTTCTTTGTCCGGTCAGCCGGAATATGGCCGCGGGGCGGCCTGAGCCGCGGCTGGCAAGACTGCCTTCCTCTACACCAGGCAGGCCCAAAAATCCACAGCGGGTGCAAGGCCCGGCGTCGTTCCCTGGCCTGCGCACTTGACATGGGAAGCTAGGGACAAAAGAATTGTCCTACCCCGGGCCCGAAGGGTCGGGCGGTAAAAAATCATGGGAGGAAAAGGCTCTGTTCGGCAAGGCAGGGCGCGCTGTTCATGAAAACCCTTGTTCACCCCTGGCCCGTGCACGGCAAGAACACGCGCATTGTGCCCGTGTTTCTGCCCTTTGCCGGGTGCCGTACCCGCTGCATCTACTGTGCCCAGACCCTGCAGACAGGCAAGGCCCTGCAGGGCGTGCGTCCTGTTCTCGACGAGGCTCTTTCCATGCTGCGGGCCAGGCGCAGGCGCGGCCTTCCTCCCTGCGAGCTGGCCTTTTACGGAGGCACCTTCACGGCTCTGGAGAGCAGTACCTTCGAGCTTTGCCTGCAATGGGTCGGGAACCTGATGCAGGAGGGGCTTGTCGCTTCCTGGCGCTGTTCAACGCGGCCGGACTGTGTGGATGGCTCAATCCTTGCAGACATGCGCGCGTGCGGCTGCACGACAGTGGAGCTGGGCATACAGACCTTTGTGGACCATGTGCTTGAAAGGTCCCTGCGCGGCTACACAAGCGCTGTGGCTTGCGAAGCCATGGAATGCGTGCTTGGGGCAGGACTTGCGCTTGGGGTACAGCTTTTGCCTGGGCTTCCCGGGCACACGCAAAGGGATTTTGTGGACGATGTCCGAAAGGCTGTGGCTTCAGGGTGCTCCTTCATGCGCTTTTACCCCTGCCTTGTGGTGGAGGGGACAGGCCTTGCAAAACTCTATCGCGAGGGCAGGTACGTGCCCTGGAGCGTGGACACAACCATTGATGCCCTGTCCGAGGGCATCCTTCTTGCCCATGAAAAAAACATTCCCGTCATCCGGCTGGGAGTCGCAGTGGAACAGGGCTTCGAGGAGCATGTGCTGGCAGGTCCTAGGGATCTCAACCTGGGCACCAGGATCCTTTCCCTGGCCCTGCTGAAGCTTGTGCAAGGGGATGTGGCGCGCTACGGGAGACTCGTGCACCTGGAGCTTCCTTGTGCCGTGCAGGGCTATCTCTATGGGCACAGGCGAGAAAACGCTGCTCTTCTCGCCAAGGCAGGTCTGGACAGGACAAGAATGAGCTGGATTGACGCAAACGAAATACGCATATCCTGTGCACAATGAGTATCCCTTCCCTTCTGTGCGCATGCTGTCTTCCTGTTGTTTTTGGGAAAAGTGCAGAGCTGTAACCTTTTGTTTGCGAAAAGAACAGTCCCTGCAGGGGCTGTTGCAGCACAAGGAGAGGAAAGTCACTGGACAGGGCAGGGCAGCTTGTGACAAGATACCCCTCTGTTCTCTCCTTTTCCCTTGATAGCCCCCTGGATAGATGTCCCCCATGTCCAAAGCACGGATTCAGCTGCCACGAAACATCAGACGGGCAAGTCTGTTCTTTAAACTCTTCAACAGCGAGCACCTTGCGCATATTCCCTTTGGAATACTGCTTTTTTTCGGTTTTCTCACCTTGACCATCATGGTCAGCTTCCCGGCCCTCATTTCCGTGGAGCGCAACGAGACAACGCTGACACGCCTGCTTGCCGACAAGGGCTTTTCCCTGATCACGGCCTTTGAAAATGTCCTGCGCACGGGCATGCGCTCGCAGATGGGCATACGGCTGCAGTTTCTGCTCGAGCAGATGACGCAGAGTCCTGATGTCAACTTCATAGCCGTCACCATGCCGGACGGCACCATCATTGCCCATACGGACAGAAGGCGCATAGGCGAGATCCTCAACATTGACGGCCACGAGGCCTCGGAAGCGACCATGCACCAGCTCTCCCCCCGCGGCGAGCGGCGCTGGAGCATCATGGAAATCGAGGGCACGCGAAGCTTTGTGGTGTACAGCAATTTCCAGCCCATTGCCGTGAACAGGCACAGGGGGCCAGACACTGGACAGGACAAGGGCGGCATGCACGGGCAGCACATGGAAGGCATGGGGCCTGGACATGGCAGAGGCCGGGGACGCGGGATGGGAAGGCGATTTGCCACAGGCGAGCTCCCGGTGCCCATGATCTTCCTCGGCATGGACATCTCGCCCTTTGACATTACCCGCGCCCAGAACAGGGCCTACATGACCATGCTTGTGGGCGTCACCCTGCTGGTGGGGCTGGCCTGCCTGCTTGTGCTCTACCACACCCAGAAGGCCAGGCAGTCCAGGTTGCGCGAAAAGGCAGCCAGAAGCCGCGTGGCAGCTCTCGAGGAGGAAGTGCGCCGCAAGGAAAAGCTCGCTGCAGTAGGCAATCTGGCAGCCGGTGTGGCCCACGAGATCCGCAATCCCCTAAGCTCCATCAAGGGCTACGCCACCTATTTTCAGCAGCGCTTTCCCGAAGGCAGCGAGGACAGGGAGGCGGCTGCGGTCATGGTGCGCGAGGCAGACAGGCTCAACCGCGTCATCACCGAGCTCATCGGGCTCTCCCGTCCCACAGACGTGAAGCTGCAGGCTGTGGCTCCGGACGAGGTCATGCAGCACGTGGCGCGCCTGCTGGCCCAGAACGCCGCGAGCAGGGGCGTGCAGTTTATCCTCAACCTGCGCAAGTGCCCACGCGCGCTGGCTGATCCGGACAGGCTCGGCCAGGCAGTGCTCAATTTGTGCCTCAACGCTCTTGACGCCATGCCCAAGGGTGGCAAACTTACCCTTGCAACCAACGTGAGCGAGGGCCGCATCTGTCTGCAGGTACTGGACAACGGCACAGGCATCAAGCCTGAAAACCTGCCCCACGTCTTTGACCCCTACTTCACCACCAAGACCAAGGGCACAGGCATAGGCCTTGCCACTGTGCACAAGATAGTGGAGGCCATGAACGGCGAGATCTCCGTAACCTCCAGGGAAGCAACCGAACGCCACACAGGGGAAACCTGCTTCACCATCTGGCTTCCGGTAGCGGACACAGGGAAAGGGAGCCAGGCCTGACGCATCCCGATGGTTTCAACAGCACAACTACTCACACAAGACAAGCAAAGGCAGCGCAACATGACAACTACAGTACTGGTCGTAGACGACGATGATGCCCACCGCGGCATGCTCAGGATGATGCTCAAGTCCTGGGGCTATGCGGTCGAGGAGGCCGCAGACGGGGACGAGGCAGTGGCAAGGGTGCACGAAACGGCCTTTGACGCGGTGCTCACGGACGTGCGCATGGGCAAGGTAAACGGCATTGAGGCCATGAAGCAGATCTTGAGCTACAATCCTTCCCTGCCCGTCATTCTCATGACAGCCTATTCCTCGGTGGAAACGGCTGTGGACGCCCTGCGCATTGGGGCCTACGACTACCTCATCAAGCCGCTCGACTTTGATGCCCTGAAGGAAACCCTCAAGAAGGCCATCGAACACTCGCGCCTTGGGGTGGAGAACAGGGAGCTGCGCAGGCAGTTCTCCGAGGAGAACGCGAGCACGGAAATCCTCGGGCGCTCCCCTGCCATCACCAGCATGCTTTCCATGATCCGCACCGTTGCCCCCACGGAGGCCACTGTGCTCATCACCGGAGAGTCCGGCACAGGCAAGGAGCTGGTGGCCAGGGCCCTGCACGCGCAAAGCCTGCGCAAAAACGAGCCCCTTGTCACTGTCAACTGCGCGGCCCTTGCGGAAACCCTGCTCGAGAGCGAGCTCTTTGGCCACGAGAAGGGGGCCTTTACCGGCGCGGACAAGCGCAGGGAAGGCCGCTTCAAGCAGGCGGACAGGGGCACCCTGTTTCTGGACGAGATAGGCGAGATGCCCATAGGCGTGCAGGCCAAGCTCTTGCGCGCCCTGCAGCAGGGCGAGATACAGCGTGTGGGCTCGGACAGGAGCGAACACGTGGATGTGCGCGTCATAGCCGCCACCAACAGGGATCTGCGCAAGGAAGTGGAGGAGCGGCGCTTTCGCGAGGACCTCTATTTCCGTCTCAATGTCATCAGCCTGGAGGTTCCGCCGCTCAGGCAGAGAAAGGAAGACATTCCCCTGCTGGCCGCCCACTTTCTTTCCCATTACGCGGAGCGCAACCACAAGAACGTCAAGGGCGTTTCCGCGCAGTGCATGGACATGCTCCTGCACTACGACTGGCCGGGCAACGTGCGCGAACTGCAAAACGCTGTGGAGCGGGCAGTCATTTTGTGCACAGGCGAGTACGTGACAGGGCCGGAGCTGCCTGTGAATATCGCCAGGCTCGCGGCAGAGGCCCTGCCGAGGAGCACGGAAACGTCTTCTTCCCTGGCTGGCCTGCCGCTTGAAGAGGTGGAGAGGCGCGCCATTGAGGAGACATTGCGCGAAACAGGGGACAACAAGAGCGCAGCAGCCAGAAAGCTCGGCATCACCAGGGCTACCCTGCACAAGAAGCTGCGCAAGTACGGCAGCGAAAGGGGGGAGAGCGAGTGAGAGTCTGTAGGCGTGGGCAAAGGCCGGGTGGCAGAAAGAACAACACCCTCGAGCGCGTGGTGGACCTTGTTTTCGAGGCCGGCTGGCTCAGGAAGACTGTGCGTAGTGGCTGGGCCTTTCTGGGAAGCGGGCAGGAGGATGTGGCCCAGCACAGCTTCCGCGTAGCCTTCATAGGCTATGTGCTTGCCAAAAGGGCAGGAGCCAATCCGGAGCACACGGCCCTGCTGGGGCTTTTGCATGATTTGCACGAGGCGCGCACCTCGGATCTCAACTACATGAACCAGCGCTACACGAACAAGGACGAGCGCAGGGCCCAGGCGGACGCGGTGGCCGGAACCGGTTTCGAAGAGGATGTACTGGCCGCCTACGACGAGTTCGAGGCTAGGGAAAGTCTTGAGGCAAGGCTTGCCAAGGACGCGGATCAGCTGGATCTTCTGTTCAATCTGAAGGAAGAGCTGGACAAGGGCAACAGATTTGCCCAGGACTGGATAGACACGGCTGTCGAAAGGCTCAGGACAGCCGAGGCCAGGGAGCTGTGCGCGCAAATGCTGCGCACAGACCACAACCGCTGGTGGTTCGGGCATGTGGACAGGCGCTGGTGGGTGAACCGCAGGGAAGAGACGCCTGAACAGCCTGGGCAGGCTTGCCATGGTCTGGTGCAAGGCCTGGCACAGGGCCGTGCAGGCATGGCAAGGCGCAGGATCCGCAGGCCCAAGGTCTGCAGGATGTCTTTCGCTCGGCACAAATAGGGATCAAACGAAAGGGCCGCGTGTTGCACGCGGCCCTTTCGTTGAGGTTTTTTTGGGAGCATGGGCCTTTGAGGCCATCTCAGGAGCGCTGGCGATCAAGCCGGATATTGTTTTTTCTGGCAAAGCGCCATACCGCATCGGCAGGTATGTCCAGGGCCTTTCCCAGGCTTTGACCATCCCACCTTGCCTGTCCGTTCGGAGGCGTTTCCCTGAGCTTGGCAAGGATTTTTTCTTCCGTCTCCTTGCCGTAGATCACAGGTCTGCCACTGCGGGGGCTGTCGCAAAGGCCATCCATCCCGTACTGGCGAAATCTGTCCCTCCACTTGTAGACTGTAGAGACATTGCAGCCAAGCTTGTTTGCCACCTGGTCGACTCTGTGTTCGCCACTACAGGCCAGAACGATTTGCGCACGCTCAACAAGCCGTTGATCGCCGGTCTTGTCTCTGACAATGGCTTGCAGTTTTTCGATTTGTTCCTGAGTACACTCCAATGGTTTGCTGTGACGAGGCATTAACTTTCCCTCCAACTTCTTTTGCATAGGAAATAATCACTGATTCTTTCCTGTATATTGGCTGAGAGGGAAATCTCCTGACGTTCTTTTGCAGGCAGATGCTAGAGGCTGATGGGCAGTTTTCCGAAGACAGAACGGTATCTTGCGGCAAAGTCGTCCATGGTAAAGTGGTGTTCCTGTGTGCCGTGGCAGGCAATGCAGTAGCTGGCGGTCACGGAACCAAACCTGGCGGACTGCACCACGGACAGGCCGCGGCTGAGACCAAAGAGCAGGCCGGATCTGTGCGCATCGCCTGCGCCTGTGGGATCGGCCACGTGCTCGCAGGGCACAGGGGCAATGAGCTCGTCTGTGCCATCGCGACCACGCACGCGGCAACCCTCGGCGCCAAGGGTGGTGATGAGCCATTCGACCCTGTCCAGCAGGTCCTCTTCCCTGGCGAGTCCGAGGAGCTTGCTGGTCATGCCGAGCTCGTAGTCGTTGCACACGTAGGCAAAGGCTCCGTCAATGGCCGCATTGAGCATGTCCTTGTTGAAGATGGGCAGCTGCTGGCCGGGATCGAAGATGAAGCGCACATGTTTTTCCCTGTAGAGCCTGGGAAGAATTTGCATGTCTTCCATGTTGCCTGGGGAAACAATGGCAAGATCCTCGCTGCCAATGCTTGCAAACTGGTAGCCGCAGGGCTTTTTCATGGCCCCGGGGTAGAAGCCGGTTATCTGGTTGCCGGACAGATCCGTGGTGATGAAGCCCAGGGCAGTGAACAGCTCCGGATCTCGGCGTATGCCCTCGAGGGGGAGGCCCACGCTGCGCAGATGGTCTGCGTAGGAGTCGAAGTCCCTGCCCCCGCAGGCGAGTATGATGGGCTTTTCTCCCAGCAGGGCCAGGGTGTAGGCAATATTGCCAGCGCAGCCGCCGCGCCGTTCAATCATGTCGTCCACCATGAAGCTGATGTTGATCATGTGCAGCTTGTCCATGAGCACATGGTCCTGGAAATTGCCATTGAAGTTCATGATGCGATCAAAGGCCAGGGAGCCGGAAACGTATATGGACATGACAAAGCATCCTTAAAGAAGTGTTTGATGGTTGTGAAAAGGCCGGCGAGCAGCGTCCGGCAGCAGAGTCTGCCTGTTCTTTCTAGACGCGGGAGGCCCCTTTTTCAAGGCTTGGCGCGTGCGTTGCGCAGAGGGGCAAAAGCGGGTACAAAGCCCCTCTGCGCTGCTCTGCATCCACTGCAGGGCAGATCCTTTTTCAGACAAGGGACACAATGTCCGCCTGTGGCCTTGCGCCCCGCAGGAGCTTGGGACATTGCCAGGAGCACACAACCGGCCAGCCGGCCGTTTTTTCGGGGAAGCTGCATGTCCCCGTTTCATATTCCAGACAAAGGAGGATGGCGCATTCCCCCAGGCTTGAGTCCGGGATGTCGCGCCTTTTTTTCGCATGAACGTTGTTACCCGTTTTGCACCAAGTCCCACAGGGCATCTGCACATAGGAGGGGCCCGCACAGCCATCTTCTGCTGGCTGCTTGCCAGGCATTATGGCGGCAGGTTCCATCTGCGCATTGAGGATACAGACCTTCTGCGTTCGAAGCAGGAGTATACAGATTCCATCCTGGCTTCCATGAAGTGGCTTGGCCTCGACTGGGACGGCGAGCTCACCTACCAGACAAAACGCATGGATCTCTACAGGTCCTATGTGGAAAAGCTGCTGCAGAATGGACAGGCCTACTGGTGCTCCTGCACGGCCGAGGAAGTGGAGGCCATGCGCGAGCGGGCCAGGGCTGTGGGCAAGAAGCCCCGCTACGACGGCCACTGCAGAAACCTCAACCTGGGACCCGGCGAGGGGCGCTGCGTGCGCCTCAGATGCCCTGACGAGGGCAAGATCGTCTTCGACGACATGGTGAAGGGCCGCATTTCCGTGGACGTGTCCGAACTGGACGACATGGTCATTCAGCGTGCGGACGGCACCCCCACCTACAACATGGCTGTGGTGGTGGACGACTACGAAATGGGCATTACCCACGTTATCCGCGGCGATGACCACGTTTCCAACACGCCGCGCCAGATTCTCATCTACCGCGCCCTGGGGCTCAAGGAGCCCATCTTTGGCCACGTGCCCATGATTCTCGGCTCCGACGGGGCCAAGCTCTCCAAGCGTCACGGAGCGAGGGCAGTCATCGAATACGAGAAGGACGGCCTTTTGCCCCATGCCCTGGTGAACTACCTGGTGCGCCTTGGCTGGTCCCATGGCGATCAGGAGATCTTCAGCCTGGACGAGCTGGTCAAACTTTTTGACGGCACGCATCTGAACCCCTCTGCTGCGCGCTTTGACGTCAACAAGCTGCAGTGGCTCAATGCCCACTACATGCGCTCCCTGCCTGTGAGCGAGCTTGCGCGCCTTGTGCGTCCCTTTGCCGTGGAAGAGGGCTACGGAGAACTTTCCCAAGAGCGCCTGGAAGGCCTGTGCACGCTCTTCCGCGAAAGGGCCAAGACCCTTGTGGAACTGGCCAAATGCTTTGCCCCCATGCTCTGCAAGGCATCCGAGCTTACCTACGACGAAAAGGCTGTGGCCAAGAACATCACGCCGGAAACGCGCGAGCGTCTGACCCGCCTTGCCGCTGTGCTGGAAAAGACCGATCCCTTCGAGGCCGAGCATCTGAATGAGGTGTTCAACGGCTTTGTGAAGGACAACAACCTGACCTTCAAGGAAATTGCGCCTGCGCTGCGTACAGCCCTGGTGGGTTTCATGGGTGGTTCCCACCTGCATGACATCATGGCCTTCCTGGGCAGGGAAGAGACCCTGGCTCGCATCGCGCGGGCAGCATCCCTGTGAGCGGATCCGCACACACACTGATCACGGACAGGATCGACGGCACTGCTGGCGTCGGTCCTGTCCTTTCGCATGGGCAGAAAAAGCAGTCCCTGGCAGAGGAGAACGCGTGCTGTCTGGAGTGCCTGGACGCACGCATAGTGGCCTGGGTACGCTCCCTTGGCTGGCAGGATTTGCGCCCCATACAGAAGGCTGCCCTGGGTCCTGTCCTTTCCGGCACCACAGACGTCCTTCTTTCTGCAGCCACTGCCGCGGGCAAGACCGAGGCTGCCTTTTTGCCAGCCATTTCCCGCATTCTGGCCGAAGGAAGCGGAGGCACACCCCTGCTCTACCTAAGCCCCCTCAAGGCGCTCATCAACGATCAGTACAGGCGCCTGGCACCCCTGTGTGCCAGGCTGAACCTGCCCCTGATTCCCTGGCACGGCGACCTGTCGGCTGCGGCAAGGCACAGCTATCTGGAAACTGCCCACGGCATTCTGCTCACAACACCCGAGTCTCTGGAAGGCTTTTTGCTGCGCCATTCCGCCTTCTGCTACAGGGCCTTTTCCTCGCTTTCTCACGTCATCATAGACGAGTTCCACTCCTTTGCCGGAGTGGAGCGGGGCAGGCAGCTGGTGAGTCTTCTGCACCGCATCGAGGCCCTGGCGCACCACACTGTTCCCCGCATTGCCCTGAGCGCCACCCTGGGGGACGAGGAAGGCATGAAGGAGGAGCTCCGGCCGCACAGGGGAGACTATCCGTGCCTTGTGGTGCGGGACGATGCCGAGCGCCATCCCCTTGTGCAGCTGCGCGCCTACCTCGAAGTACCGCCCTTTTTGCGGGAGCGCATAGCCGAGCACGGCATAAACGATCTGGCGGACGATCTCTTCAACCTGCTTGTGGGCGGACACCACCTGGTCTTTGCCAACTCGCGCGCAAGGACAGAGCAGGTTGCGACACTGCTTGCACAACGCTGCAGGCAGTTTGACATGGAAAACGAGTTCTTCCCCCATCACGGAAGTCTGTCGCGCGATCTCAGGGCCAGACTCGAGGCCAGACTGCAGGACGCGAAAAGGCCCACCACGGCAGTGTGTACCTCGACCCTTGAGCTTGGCATAGACATTGGCAACATGGACAGTGTGGTGCAGATAGACGCGCCCAACTCCGTTGCCAGCCTGAGCCAGCGCCTTGGCAGGGCAGGACGCAGGGGCGGGCAGCAGCTTTTGCGCATCTGCCTTCTGGAAAACTTTGTCCTGCGCAACGCCGGCCTTACGGACAGACTGCATCTGGGGCTTTTCCAGTCCCTGGCTGTGCTGCGCCTTCTGCAGGAAGGCTGGTGCGAGCCGGGCGAGGCCCCGCGCCCCCACTATTCCACGCTTGTTCAGCAGCTTCTGGCTGTGCTAGGGCAGTACGGGGCAGTGCGCCCGTCCGTGCTCTGGAACTTTTTGTGCAAGACCGGCCCCTTCAATGTGTCCCAGGAAAACTTTGCCAGGCTGTTGCAGGGCCTGGCAAGAAGAGGGCTTGTGAGCAGAAGGGAAGGGGAAAGGGAGATCAGCCTTGGCTCGCGGGGCTGGGAGATTGTGAACACCCAGGACTTTGCCACGGCCTTTCGCACAGCTACGGAGTTTGGGCTTGTGCACGAGGGCAAATTCATGGGCCAGCTGCCCATGACCGAGCCTCTGAAGGCAGGACAGAGCATTCTTTTTGCCGGCAGGGCCTGGAAGGTGGTCTCCCTGGAGGAAAGCCAGCACCGCATCGAGCTTGAGCCTGTGAGCGAGGGCAAGCCGCCGAGATTTGCCGGCGCTGGCAGAAAGGTGCACGACAGGGTACGCAGAACCATGCGCACTCTCTACGAGGAGGGGCAAGAGCCTGCCTTTCTCAATCAGAAGGGCAGGGTCATGTATCAGAAGGCCAAAACAGCCTACGTCATGTACGGGCTTCACAAGAGCAGCATTGTCCTGGACGGAAACAGGCTCTGTCTCTTTCCCTGGCGCGGGGACAGGTTTTGCGGCACAGTGGCCGCCCTTTTGCGCTTGGCAGGCCTGGAAGCCAGCGACATGGCGGGCATGGTGGATTTGGGGATCATCTCGAAAATGACCTTTTCAAGGAAGGTCGAAGCGCTGCTTGGCAAGGGAAAGCCCGGGGCCATGGAACTGACGCAGGGGCTGCAGGAGAGCCTGCAGGAAAAGTTTGCGCCCTTTGTGGAACCGGAGCTTCTGGCCGAGGACAACATGGCGAGATTCTACAGTCTGGACGAGGCCTGGGTCTGGCTGGAAAGGCTGATTGGCTAGGCAAGCGTATTGGCCGCGGGGCATTGTCGCGCAACTGCGTGGGTGGATCGGGCAAACAAAAGCCTGAAATGGTTATTGCTGTCTCATTGCGGGAAGTTATGCTGTCCTGCAAGAGTTCGGGCAAAAGATGGGGCACAAGGCACCATACAGCCCGGGAGAAAGGAGTTTTGCCACAGCAACACATATCGCGCAGAACATGCGTGAAGGGAGCTCCGTGGTCATGGGCGGGCTTGTCCTCGGGGGCATGCCCTTTGAAGCGCACGCGACAGAAAAGACGGCACGTGTCTTTTTGCCGCACAATATCTTCCCAAAGTCTTGTGGCCATGTACGAGGCCCTGAAGCATCCTCTGAAGGACAAGGTCGCAGTAAAGATTTCCACCGGTGAGCCAGGCGGACACAACTTTTTGCAGCCACCCCTCATAGCCCCGCTGGTGAACAGACTGCACGGCACCATTGTGGAGTGCTGCACGGCCTAGGAGGGCAGGCGCCTGGATCCGAAGGAACACTGGAAGGCCATCGAGGATCACGGCTTCAAGGCCATTGCCCCCTGCGACATCATGGACGAGTTTGGCGACATGGCCATTCCGGTGAAGGGCGGTTTCCATCTGAAGGAAAATCTCGTGGGCAAGCATCTGGCCAACTACGCTTCGATTCTGATGCTCTCCCACTTCAAGGGGCACGCCATGGGTGGCTTTGGCGGCGCCCTGAAGAACGTGAGAGCATTGGCATAGCCTCTACCAGGGGCAAGACCAATATCCACACGGCAGGCTTCACAAGAGACTACACAAAGCTTTTCAGCAACCTTCCCAAGCAGGACTACTTCCTCGAGTCCATGGCAGATGCCTGCAAGGCGGTCATGGACTACAAGGGGCGCGAAAATATCGTCTACATCAACGTAGCCAACAGGCTCTCCGTAGACTGCGACTGCTCGTCTCATCCGGAGGAGCCAAGGATGGGCGATCTCGGCATCTTTGCTTCCACGGATCCGGTGGCTCTGGACCAGGCCTGCTATGACGCTGTTGTGAACGCCGGGGATCCCGACAAGGCTGCCCTCATAGAGCGCATGGATTCGCGCCATGGTATCCACACTGTGGAAGCTGCCGCGCAGCACGGCCTTGGCGTGCGCAAGTACGAGCTTTTGACCCTGAATGTGTAGGGGGCTGAACCAGTTTATGCTTTTCTGGGCATTCCTGCGGTATTTCCCCGGGAATGCCCAGATTTTGCTCCTATGAC
This sequence comes from uncultured Desulfovibrio sp., assembly GCA_944327095.1. Lineage (GTDB taxonomy): Bacteria > Desulfobacterota > Desulfovibrionia > Desulfovibrionales > Desulfovibrionaceae > Desulfovibrio. The sequence goes on from CALVGM010000011.1 coordinate 29,508, forward strand.
TCAAGGGTGTCGTTCGCCCTCCTGCAGGGCCAGTCTCATGGGCTCCCGTGCCTGCTGATTGTACCAATTCGCACACCGAGGGTGCTCTTGCTTGTGTCAGGTCCCCTGAGAGCCCTCAGGCAAAAGCTTTTGGCTGTCCCTGTCTGAATTGTGCTCTCTACCTTTGGGGAACAGCGTTTTGCGCGAGTCTGGCATCGATATCCGGCACAGTGTCCACCTGGCGGGTGAAGAGAATCTTGTCCATGCGCATGGTGCCTGCACCGGCCCCCTTCAGGGGGCGCACGTGGCGGATTTCGCAGTAGTTGAGGGTGGCGCGGGGTTCGTTCTGGAGCCAGCTCTTGGCTGCGGCCAGGGCTCCAGCCTCGTCCAGGGTACGCGTTGGAACCTCTTCGCCGGCATGGCTCTTGCGTATGATGACATGGGCGCCGGGCCCTCCCTCCACATGGACCCACAGGTCATGGGGCGAGGCTATGCGTCTGGCGTCCTGGTTGCCCTTTGCGCTCTTGCCACGCAAAAGCACAAAGCCGTCCGAGCTTATGAAGAGCTGGACAGTGGAAGGCACCTGGGGCGGCGTGACCACCCGTTTGGCTGAACTTGCCCGCGTGCCCTGGGAAGAGGCGCCACCGAGCAGGCAGGCTTCCTTTTGCCTGCGCACTTCTTCCAGTTCCTGTTCCAGCTCCCGTGTTCTTTCCCCGATTCGGGCAAGGCCGCGCTCGCCGCGCCGCGCAGTGTGAAAAAAGCGTTCCATGTTTTCGCGCACGGTAAAGCGCGGATCAAGGCGCACCTGCACGGGCTTGCCCTCAAGATCGAAAAGGTCCGCGCTGTGCAGTCTCCTGTCCTGGGGCAGTTGCCAGAGGTTGGCCTGCAAGAGCAGCCCCTGCTCGCGTCTGGCAGACATCTTTCGCAGCCTTGCCTCGTCCTCGCGCTGCAGCTCAAGGCGCTCAAGCAGCTTCTTTTCCCTGCGTATCCAGGGAGCCGCTGCCTTGCGGGCAGCAAGCTTTGCAGAGGTGGAGAGCACAATGTCCGATCCTGCGTCCATGAAGGCCTGCAGGGTGTCCTCGCGCACGTGTTCTGCAAGACCTGCCGCATCGGGCAGGGGCCAGGCGCTGATGCGCGCAATAACTTCCCTGTGCGGCACGTTCTGCCCGCTTTCGTCTCCCTCCCGGGTGTAGACAAAGACGTCTCCGTCTCCTTCCTCGAGATCAACCAGAAGAGCCGCTGCGTCGCCCGTGTCCATGAGTTTGAGGCTGCGCCGCAGGGCAGGGGTGAGCACTGGCCATTCCTGCCAGTTCTCCATGGCCTTGGGAAGTTCTTCCCGCCCAGGCCAGACGGCCGCATCCTCGCAGGGAAAATCGTTTTCGTCCGCAAAATGGAGCCGTGGACCCTCGCGCAGATCGAGCACAAGCCAGACCAGCCTTGTGTCCGATCCGTCAGGCTGTGCAGTGCCTGCTGCCTTGCCCTCCACAATGGCTGCCGGCATGGCACCGGACATGAGCAGCCACAGCTGCCTTTTTTGCCACAGCGCCAGGGCGTGGCGTATGCTTTTGCCTGCCACGTACTTGCGCAGGCGCATCACTGCCGCAGAGGGCGAGGTGCCCGCGCTGAGCCTGGACCTTGTCAGAAAGAGAAAGGGCTCCTTTCTGCCGCTTTTGAGCACAAGCTGTACCTTGCGATCCGCGGAACGCACAAAGAGATCGAGATTGAAGGTGTAGATATTCTCGAAGGGTTCCTGGATCTTGACAAGTCTTGCACCTGCAAGAAGGGGGACAAGGTCCCTGGCAAAACGACGGAAAAGATGCGCGTCCATAAAGGCAAAGTCCTGAGCGAAACCCGGGCAGGCCCCGAATTTTTTGCGAAAAGGGGCATGACTGACTCTTGCAAGACAGCCATGCCCCTGGAATATGGGAATTATTTATGCTGGCTAGTTGCCGCGCTGACTTTCGTCCTGTTCCTGCTTTGCCTTGCAGTTGATGCAGAGCCTGGTCACTGGACGGGCCTTCAGTCTGTTGATGCTTATTTCTTCGCCGCATTCCTCGCAGATGCCGTAGGTGCCATCGTTGATGCGCTGCAGGGCTTCCTTGACCTTTTTGATGAGACGGCGCTCGCGATCCCTGATGCGCAGGGTAAAGGCGCGATCGGACTCGGCAGTGGCACGATCTGCGGGATCAGCAAAAAGTTCGTTGTCGCCGCTCAGTTCCTGCAGGGTGGAGTCACCCTTTTGCTGGGCTTCGACAAGCATGTTGTTCAGGAGAGTCTTGAAGTATTCGATGTCCTTTTGTTCCATATCCTACAAAAGCGCGAAAGAGCTTCGTTGTCACGAAGGGGAAACGCGCCCTCCCTCTGGGAACCGGCAATGTCAGCCCTGGGCAGTGAGCCCTGCGTTCCGCTGATGTTCCCGCCCGAATGAAAGAAGTGGTGAAGAAGAGAGATCCGGCAGGAAAATGGTTCTTGCCAGACTTGGGGCATGGTGTCCGGCGTCCGCCGGAAATTCCATGCGCGGAGGGACTGTCCGCATACCCCCTGCATCAGGGGAGAGGAGAGTCCAAAGCCCGGAATTTTTTCTGGTTTTGAAACCGGATACAAAAAAAATTCGCAGGATTCATACTCGCTTGCAGCTGTTTTGTAAAGGAGGGATTTTGCCTTTGCCAGCAAGCCGGACCATGGAGCAAGGGGTTGTTGGGGCGTGCTTTCACCCTCTTTGGACAGGGCTGGCGGACCCTGAAAAAAACGCGGGAAAAGCTCTCTTGTCCCTTGTCGTGGTTCACGGTACAAACCCGGAATCGCATCCTGACAGGGGAGCGAAAGACACCACACGGGAAAGGGGGGACTATGGCAAGGACACAGGAACTTCCGGCAGGCGCAAGGGAGCGGGCACCAAGGGTGCTGGAGCTGTTGAAAAGGCGTTACCCGAATCCGGGCACTGTTCTTGAGCACTCCTCGCCCTGGCAGCTTTTGGTGGCAACAGTGCTTGCTGCCCAGTGTACAGACGAGCGGGTCAACAAGGTGACACCTGTCTTCTTTGCCCGCTGGCCCACACCGAAGGAGCTGGCCTGTGCGACCATAGAGGAGATCGAAGAGGTCATCCGTTCTACCGGCTTTTACCACAACAAGGCCAAGAACCTCCTTGGCGCAGCCAAAATGCTGGAGGAAAGGTACAATGGCGAGCCGCCAAGGACCATGGCAGAGCTTGTGAAGGTGCCGGGAGTTGCCCGGAAGACTGCCAATATTGTGCTTTTCGGGGGCTACGGCATCAACGAGGGCATGGCTGTGGACACCCATGTCAAACGCATAAGCCATCGCCTTGGCCTGACTGCCCAGACCGATCCGGTCAAGGTGGAGCGCGATCTCATGGCGCTCTTCGACAGCAGCGAGTGGGGGGATCTCAACCACCGTATGGTGCAGTTCGGGCGCGACGTGTGCAATGCCAGAACTCCCAGGTGTGGCATCTGCGAGATGGCCGATTTCTGTCCCAGGCTCGAGCCAGCAAAATAGGCACAAGACAGCAACAAGGGGGGCAGTGTCCGGAAAGTTCCGGCACTGCCCCCTTGCTCTAATCCTGGCGTTCAGACCTAGTGTACGACAGTTCCCAGGCCGCTTTCCCCGTCGAGCAGACGGCGCAGGGCGGATTTTTCCGCGCCGTTGAGGATAAGGGCCTTTTTGCACCCCTTGTCCAGAGCGTGCAGGCAGGCGTCCACCTTGGGGATCATGCCGCCGCAGATGACGCCCGCGTCCTTGAGGGCCGCTATGTCCTCGCGGGTGAGGCTCGGGAGGAGCTTCTTGTCTGCGTCAAGAACACCGGGCACATCGCTCATGAGCACGAAGAATTCCGCCTGCAGGGCGCCTGCAATAGCGCCTGCAGCCGTATCGGCATTGATGTTGAGGGCTCCCTTGCCTTCCTCGTCCTCGGCAATGGGGGCCACAACGGGCACAAAGCCTCCGGCAACAAGGATTTTGAGAATTTCCGGATCCACAGTAGTAACAGCCCCCACGCGCCCAAGTCTGGGGTTGACTACCCTGGCCCTGAGCAGCGGAGCGCCGTCCCTGCCGCTCAGGCCGACGCTTTTGGCGCCGTGGGCGATGAAGGCAGCCACAAGCTCCTTGTTGACCTGGCCGGCAAGGACCATTTCCACTGCTTCCATGGCAGCGTCGTCCGTGACGCGCAGACCCTGCTCGAAATGGCTTTCTATGGCAAGGCGCTTGAGCATGGAAGAAATCTGTGGGCCGCCGCCGTGGACTACCACGCACTGCCTGCCCTCTTTGGCCAGAGGCGCAAGATCCATGGCAAAGGCGTCGCGCAGGGACGGATCGGTCATGGTGTGGCCGCCGAACTTGATGACAATGTACCTTGTATCCGTAGGGTTGGTGTCCATATAGGAAGTCTCCTCGAAAATCTCAGTTCGTCTCCGGCGCAAGCCCGTTGCCGTCGCCGGAAGCGTGATCAGTCTTGCAGTGTTCCCTTTCCCAGGCAAGCTGCCTGGCCTTTTTTTGTGCAGCCAGCCTTTCCTTGTGCAGGGCGTCCATGCGGCTGGCAAGCTCATGCTTTTGAGCCTTGACCTCTTCCCAGGAGGGCCTGGCAAAATCCGTGCGCTCCCTGTTGGGCACAACGGCAATTACCTGCTGGCCCGCGGCATTTCTGAGCCAGACGCGGACAGTCTGTCCGGGAGTCTCTTCGCTGGCCTGCATGGCCCTGGGCGCGTAGGAGACAAACTGCGCTGCCGCGCGTTCGAGATCCTGTCTCTCCCAGTCTGCTCCGTCGCGCAGGAGCGCTATGGGGCCTGGGAAGTCGCACAGGCCCGCAAGGAGGTCGCGTTCCTGCGCAGCCTCGCGCAGGCGCTCGTTGTCACGGTTGTTGCGGGCGACAACCATCCAGAGAGCACGCTGCCCCTGAATGGACCACAGCTGGCGTCCGAAATTGGCGAGGGTAAAGTCTGCCACGGAAGGAGTGCTTCTGTACGTGCGCAGGGGCCAGTAGTGGCGGGCGTTTTCCCGTTCGGTCAGAAGACAGCCGCCTCCGGGAGAGGGTATGTTCTCAAGTCCGTATTTGCGTGCGAGTTCGAGCTGTTCCTGGCGCCCGCGTCCGTGCAGGGCCAGAAGTTTTGTCCTGTCCACAAGACCCGAGAGTTCGAAGGGCGTGGGATCAAGATGCTGCGCGCACAAGGGGCGCAGCAAAAGGCCTTCTACGCCGGCCTCCCTGCGGATGAGATTCATGACGTCGCGGCGCTGGGACATGGGGCGCTGGCCTATGACCTCGCCTGTGGCGATAAAGTGCGCACCCTCTTCCTCCATGCGTTTTTTCGCAAGCCTGAGCAGGGCGATCTTGCAGTCAACACAGGGGTTGAGGACCTTGCCAAAGCCGTGTTCCGGCCAGTTGGCCACAAGGTCCACCATTTCCCTGCCTGCGTCCGCAATTTCCACATCAAGATCGTAGAGCCGCTTCCAGCGCTTTTTTGCGCCTGCGTTGTTGAAGAAGGGGGAGACAAAGTGCAGGCAGAGTATGTCAAGGCCCTGGTCCATGAGGACCCTTGCGGCGAGCAGGCTGTCCAGACCGCCGGAAAAGAGAAGAATTCCTTGTGCAGACATAGAGATAGCTTGTTTTGGAAAGTAGTTGTTTGTTTGAGAGTGTTGGCTCGCGGTTGGCTGTGCAATCCCAAGTGGTTGATATTCCTTGAGCCCATATCCGGAAATCCAACCGCGATTTAACACTCTCGTTTGTTTAAGGGGGCCGAGAGATGGACTTGACTGGCCTTGTGGCATCTGTCCATGGAAGAGCCTTGAGGCGGAGACTGGATTTTGCTGGTTGCTCCTTTTCTTGTGAAGAGCTGTCCCGGGCTACTCCCTGGGGGAAGGAAGTTTTGCTGCAGACCGAAGTTCAAAGTCCTGCAGCGAATTTGTGGTGCAGGCAAGGATGATGAACTCCGTGAGGACCTCAGGATCGGAAACACTCTCGATGGAAACAGCCAGACAGGGAGGAAGATAGCCAAAGCGCTTTTCCAAAAGCTGGATAATACGCCTTTTTTGCAAGGCGGTTATCTGCTGTTCCTTTTCCTCTCTGCCCTTGGCCATGCCCTCGGCAAGAAACATATTCTTCCATTCCTCTGCTCTGCTTTCCAGCATGGCTCCTATCTCCAGCAAAAAAGGCCGAGAGGCCTTGCGTGTCGGCTCTTGCCCTGCAAAGCCCTATTTCTGCTGCCCCCTGGGAGAAGGATGCACCGCTACAGACCGAAATTCAAAGTCCTGCAGCGAATTTGTGGTGCAGGCAAGGATGATGAACTCCGTGAGGACCTCAGGATCGGAAATCCTCTCGATGGAAACAGCCAGACAGGGAGGAAGATGGCCAAACCGTTCTTCCAATAGCTTGATAATACGTCTTTTTTGCAAGGCGGTTATCTGCTGATCCCTTTCCTCTCTGCCCTCGGCAAGAAACATATTCTTCCATTCCTCTGCTCTGTTTTCCAGCATGGCTCCTGTCTCCTGCAAAGAAATGGGCCGAGGGCTTTGTGCATCGGTCCTTGTCCTGCGGAATTCTATTCCTGCTGCCCCCTGGGAGAAAGATGCTCTGTTGCAGATTTGGCTTCGAAGTCCTGCAGCGAATTTGTGGTGCAGGCAAGGATGATGAACTCCGTGAGGACCTCAGGATCGGAAATCCTCTCGATGGAAACAGCCAGACAGGGAGGAAGATGGCCAAACCGTTCTTCCAA
>CALVGM010000012.1 GCA_944327095.1 uncultured Desulfovibrio sp.
GGGATCTGCCGGGGCAGCGGACAGGATCCGCCCTTGTCCGGGGATCAGCCCCTGTGGCCGTAGTTGCGGTCCACCCAATCCAGATAGGCGCCGGAGCACACGTTTTCGACCCACGCGTCGTTGGCAAGGTACCAGAGCACTGTGTCCACAAGGCCAGTGGCAAAGGTGTGCGCAGGCTTCCAGCCAAGCTCGCGCTCGATTTTCGAGCAGTCTATGGCGTAGCGGAAATCGTGGCCTGGCCTGTCCGTCACAAAAAGGATGAGGTCCGCGTACATGGTGGGCGAAGGCTCTTCCTGCTGCAGAATCTCGCAGATGGACTGCACCACTTCGAGGTTGGTGCGCGCGGAGTGGCCGCCAATGTTGTAGCTTTCGCCCACGCGTCCCTTTTCGAGCACCAGGGCAATGGCAGCGCAGTGATCCTCCACGTGCAGCCAGTCGCGGATGTTGCTGCCTGTGCCGTAGACCGGAATGGAGCGGTTGTTGCGGGCATTGATGATGGTGAGGGGAATGAGCTTTTCCGGGAACTGGCGCGGGCCGTAGTTGTTGGAGCAGTTGGTGATGAGGGTGGGCAGCCCGTAGGTCTCGTGGAAGGCCCGGACCAGGTGATCGCTGGCCGCCTTGGAGGCCGAGTAGGGGCTGTTGGGGCTGTAGGGCGTTGTCTCGCAAAAGGCCGGATCCCCGGGCTTGAGCGCGCCGTAGACCTCGTCCGTGGAGACGTGCAGGAAGCGGAACGAGCTTTTTGCCGGCTCGTCGAGATTCTGCCACCAGTTCTTGACCACGCGCAGCAGGGTGGAGGTGCCAAGGACATTGGTGCGCACAAAGGCCTCGGGATCGAGGATGGAGCGATCCACGTGGCTTTCGGCAGCAAAGTTCACTACAGCGTCGGGCCTGTACTGCCGCAAGAGCCAGTTCACCAGCTCGGCGTTGCCAATGTCGCCCTGCACCAGAATGTGGTCCGGATCTTGGGCGAGGCTTGCAAGGTTGTCCGGATTGCCCGCGTAGGTCAGCTTGTCCAGATTGATGACGCGCTCGCCGCGCTCCCTTGCCTGCAGGACAAAGCAGGAGCCAATAAAGCCTGCGCCGCCGGTTACGAGAAGTGTTCTTGCCATTGCTGTTTCCTTGGGAATGTCGGGAGGAGAGCGTCGCTCCCGGAGTTTGAAGAAGTGTCTTGTGGCCCTGCACTGGCCCTTGAAGATGCAGAAAGTTACGGGAATGCTGCCGCATGGCTCAACAGCAAGAGTACTGAAGTGCGTGAGCAAGCGTGTCGGAGGTTCAGTTGTTGAGGCCTACTCCTGCGTCGGCAGCCTTCTTTGCGATTTGTTGATGCAAAGCTGGTGAAAGTCTGAGATTGAAGCGTCCAAAAGAACGGTTTTTCTGGTTCTTTTGCCTATCTCGGCACAAAGCTCAAGAGAGTCTTCCACGGAAATCCGCCAATGCCTGTTTCAGTGCATCAATCGAACGCCCTTGAAAAGTCACAACATCATTGAGATGCCCCATGAAAGATATCTGCTTCGGAATCGTACTCAAAACGGCCCTGATAGCCCTTGCAAGGAACTGTATTCATGGAATTGGTCCTGTATTCGTAAAAACGTCTTGCTGATTTGGCTGCACCCCGTGTCGGGAGTCGGCTGAGGGTGGGGACGATGGAACACGGCTCCCTGTTTTTCCCAGATCAGCCTCACTCGTGAACCTCTCCCTTCTTCGATGATTCCACATTGTGGTGTCAAGTCAAGTCCAAAGAGCTGGCTCGGCTTGTGGCCTCGGGTTTTCCTTTACGGCTACATTGGTATCGATAGGACAAAATGGCAACCTTGCGGGCAGGGTGTCGAGGCGGTTTGAGCCAATGACTTCGCCAAAGTTTTTCTGACATCCTTTGAGGAGGCAGGACCACACAAAGCGCAAGTGCGGGATTTGGGCGACAGACAGAAAAAGGGCAAAAAAAAAAGACACAGAAAGAAGCCTTTCTGTGCCGTCTGTCCCGCAAGGGGGAGATAGTTTGTCGATTCCTGGGGGGCTAGCCAGCCCTGCCAGTGCTTGCGTAGGCACGCTCCAGGGTGTCTGGCTTGTTCTCCATGACATCCCTGACGATTTTGGCAAAGGTCTCGGCAGCAGCTGCCAGGGAGCCCGAATTGTCCACGCGCAGTGGCGCGGGCAGGCCAGGCACCACAGGCAGGGGCAGGGCAGCCCTTTGCAGCCTTTCTTCCAGGTCTTCCCCGCTCTCGCGACCGCGCCTTGCAAGGCGTGAGCGCAAGACGTCCAGGCGTGCCTCCACAAGCACGGGCACCAGGGAGGGGAAGCGCTCGAAGGCCCTTGCCAGGGCCTCGCGGGAACCGTTGACCACAAGGGTTATGCCAGAGGAGAGGGCCAGATCCGCACTGGCGGGCACGCCGTAGGAAAGCCCGTGGCTGTGCCAGACAAGGGCCAGAGCACCGCTGCGCTCAAGTTCGGCAAAGCGTTTCGGGCTTGCCGGAATGTGCCACTCGCCCGTTGCGGCAGGCCGGGTAATGTAGCGGCGGACAAAGGCCACAGGCAGGCCGCGCAAGAGGGGACGTGCAGCGGCAAGGAGGCTGTCCTTGCCTGCCCCGGAGGGGCCCATGACGTAGACAAGACGTGCGGACATCAGAACACCTGCCTTCCCTCGCGCCACACGGAGCGCACCAGGGGCACGTCGTCCACAAGGCGCACCAGGGCCAGATCCGCGCGCAGACCTCTTTCTATGCGGCCCCTGTCCTTCAGGCCCACTGCGTCCGCGGGATGGCTTGTCACAAGCTGCATGGCCTCTGGCAGGCTCATGGTGCCGTGCTTGGCCAGGGCAAAGACAGCGCCCATGAGGCTGATGGGCACGTAGTCCGAGGACAGGGCTCCGAGATAGCCGTGCCTGGCCACTTCCTCGGCACCCACGTTGCCGGAGTGGGATCCCCCGCGCACAATGTTGGGTGCGCCCATGAGCACGGTCATGCCGCTTTCGGCAGCGTACCTGGCAGCTTCCTCGGTGGTGGGGAATTCACAGATGCTGACGCCGTTGGCAAGAGCCTCGTTCACGTGCTCGAGCAGGGTGTCGTCGTGGCTTGCCATGGGGAGTTTGCGCTGGTGGCAGAAGGCCACCACGCTGGCCGCGTTGCCGTCCGCGCAGGCGTCGCGCCTGGCCTGCAGCTCGTCCACCATGCGGCTGAATTCCTCGTCCGTCCAGTTGATGATCTGGCTGTAGTAGGTGCGGTAGCTCTCGGTGTTGCGCCACTGGCGCTGGCCGGGCGTGTGGTCCATGAGGGAGACCAGGTGCAGGGAAGGCTCGTCGGTCAGGGGGAAGAAAAGGTCCTGCATTCTGGGATCCGCCACCTCGCAGCGCAGGTGCAGAAGGTGCTCCGCGCGCAGGGCACCGGTCTCGCGGCAGGCGTGCAGGGCCTGGACAGCCTCGCCCAGCATGGCTATGCGGCCCTTGTCGTGGTACTCGCCAACAGACAGGGCATCGAAGACAGTGGTAATGCCCGAAGAGACTATCTGGGCGTCGTGGGCAAAGAAGGCGGACTCGGGTTCTGGCCAGAGCACCTTGGGCCTTGGCAGAAGATGCTTTTCCAGATTGTCCGTGTGCAGCTCCACAAGGCCAGGCACAAGAAAGTCGCCCTCGCAGTCGCGGGAAGATGCGCCAAGGGGTGCCCGGCCTTCGCCAATCTCGGCGATCTTGCCGTCGCGGACGACGACGTGGCCGTCCAGCACACTGTATTCGAGGACAATGCGGCAGTTGTCGAAAACAAGCTCGTTCATGAAATATAGTCCTTGTCTTACGCAGACTTGAGCTCTGCGTCGTGGCGCTCGTTGATGTGCACAAGGCTTGTGGCCACCTTTTCGCGCGTGTCGTCGTCGTGGAAGATGCCCACCACGGCGCAGCCGTTGGCGCAGGCCTCGCGGATGAGCTCCACCACCACCTTGCGGTTCATGGCGTCCAGAGAGGCAGTGGGCTCGTCCAGAAGCAGAATGGGCGTGGGCCTGATAAAGCCGCGGGCAATGTTCACGCGCTGCTGCTCGCCGCCGGAGAAGGTGGCGGGAGCAAGATTCCACAGCCTTGGGGGCAGATTCAGGCGGGCAAGGAGAGCAGATGCCCGCTCGTAGGCTGTCTTTGCGCGCACACCCGCGCTGAGCAGGGGCTCGGCGACAATGTCCATGGTGCTGACCCTGGGGATGACGCGCAGAAACTGGCTCACGTAGCTTATGCAGGTGCGGCGCAGCATGCTCACAGTGCGCGGATCCGCACTCGCTATGTCCACGGCACCTTGCGGGCAGTGGACGATGATCTTGCCGGAAGTGGGCAGATAGTTGCCGTAGAGAGCCTTGAGAAGCGTGGACTTGCCAGCGCCCGAGGGGCCGTAGAGGGCCACGCACTCGCCGGCCCTGACCGTAAAGTTGATGGAATCGAGGGCGTCTATGCGCGTGCCGCCCTGCTGGTGCAGGACAAAGTGCTTGCACAGATCCCGTACTTCTATGACTGTCCGTGACATGAAAGCTTCCTTGGGACCTAGCCCTGGAGTATGGAGGACACCAGAAGCTGGGTGTAGGCGTGGTGCGGATCGTCGAGAACCTGGTCCGTAAGGCCCTGTTCCACCACGTGGCCGTGGTACATGACCATGAGCCTGTGGGAGAGCAGACGCGCCACAGCGAGATCGTGGGTAACCAGGATGACGGCCAGGTCCATGTCGCGCACAAGCCTGTGGATGAGATCCAGCAGGCGGGCCTGCACGGAAACGTCGAGGCCGCCTGTGGGCTCGTCCATGAAGACCAGGCGCGGGCTGGTGACCAGGTTTCTGGCGATCTGCAGGCGCTGCTGCATGCCGCCGGAATAGCTGGCTGGCGCGTCGTCCACGCGCTCTCTCGGCAGCTCCACCCTGTCCAGCCATTCGAGGGCAGTGGCGCGCAGGCGGCCGTAGTGGCGCTCGCCCCTGGCCATGAGACGCTCGCCAATGTTGGCGCCAGCACTCACGCGCATGCGCAGGCCGTCGCGGGGGTTCTGGTGCACGTAGCCAAGCTCCGTGCGCAGAAGACGCCTGCGCTCGCCTTCGCTTAGGGCATGCAGGTCTATTTCCCTGCACTGTGTGGCGTTTGTGTTATCGTTGGGAGCATCCTGTGTTGTGGTTGCGTGACGTTCGCGTGACAGGGCGCAGTCTGTGCTTCTGTAGACAACCTGGCCGGAGGTTGGGGCAAGGCGTCCGGAGAGCATGTTCAAAAGCGTGGACTTGCCGGATCCGGACTCGCCCACAATGCCCAGGACCTCGCCAGGCCACAGATCCAGGGAAATGTTCTGACAACCCACGTGCTCCCCGTAGAGTTTTGTCAGGGAGCGGGCGCTCAGAAGGGGGATAGAGCTATTCATCGCTGGCCTCACTTGTGTCCTTTCCCGCTGCCTCCCTGGCCAGCTTCTTCGCCAGGGTGGCCTGGCAGGCGTCGCTGTCCGAGCAGACAAACATGCGCGTGCCCTCATCGTCCAGAACCACCTCGTCGAGGTAGCTTGTGCGCGAGCCGCAGATGGCGCAGGGCTCGTCCCAGTGCTGCACGGTGAAGGGGTAGTCCTCGAAGTCCAGGCTCTTCACCTCGGTGTAGGGCGGGATGGCGTAGAGGCGCTTTTCCCTGCCCGCGCCAAAGAGCTGCAGGGCAGGGCACTGGTTCATCTTGGGGTTGTCGAAGCGGGGGATGGGCGAGGGCGAGGTGATGTAGCGTCCGGCCACGCGCACGGGGTAGTCGAAGCTCATGGCAATGGTGCCGTGGCGCATGATGTTCTCGTAGATCTTCACGTTCATGATCCCGTACTCTTCCAGGGCGTGGAGCACGCGGGTTTCCTGCTCGCTTGGCTCAAGCCAGCGCAGGGGCTCGGGCAGGGGCGCCTGGTAGACCAGGAGCTGATCCTCGCGCAGGGGCTCCTCGGGGATGCGGTGCCTGGTCTGGGTGAGGGTGGCCTCCTTTGTGTGGGTGGTGGTGGCAACCCCTGTGGTTCGCTTGAAAAAGGAGCGGATGGAGACCGCGTTGGTGGTGTCGTCCGAGCCCTGGTCAATGACCTTGAGCACGTCCTCCTTGCCTATGAGGCTTGCGGTGACCTGTATGCCGCCTGTGCCCCAGCCGCAGGGCATGGGCATTTCCCTGCCCGCGAAGGGAACCTGGTAGCCGGGGATGGCTACGGCCTTCAAAAGCCCGCGGCGTATCATGCGCTTGCTGCTCTCGTCGAGGTAGGCAAAGTTGTAGCCGGCAAGGGGTGCTTCCTGGTCAGCATGCTCGCCTGGCGTATGGAGATCCTGCTGCAGTTTCATGCCTGTGCTCCTCCCGATGTCTCTGTGCCCTCTTTGGCGGCACCATCCTTCGCGCCGTCCTGCGCCTTGTTTGCCCTGGCCTTGCGCAGCTCGCGGATAAGGGAGAGTTCGGCCTGGAAGTCCACGTAGTGGGGAAGCTTGATATGCTGCACAAAGCCCGAGGCGTCCACGTTGTCGCCGTGCAGGAGCACAAATTCCGGATTCTGGGCAGGCCCTGTCTCTTCCTCTTCCATTTCCCTGGCCCTGAGGGCGCGGTCCGCTATGGACATGGACAGGGCCTTGCGCTCGTTGTTGCCAAAGACAAGGCCGTAGCCCTGGGTGAGGCAGGGATCGAGCGCTGTGCCCGTGTACCTGCTGATGGTCACGCACTCGGTGACCTCGAGCTCGCCTATGACCAGGGGAAAGTCCAGCTCCTCGGGCACAATGCTGCACTCCACAAGGCCTCTGCGCAGCTCCGAGGTAAAGGGGTGCACAGCGCCAAAGCCGCGCTGCGTGGAGTAGGCCATGCCCAGCAAAAAGCCCTCGTCTGCCCTGGCCAGCATCTGCAGGCGCAGGGGGCGATCCTCGGGCCTGTCGCAGGGAAGCTCCAGGGGATCGCGGGTAATGTCGGCAATGGCGGCAAGAGTCTGCGCATCTTCCATCCTCCCCTGCCTTTCCTGCTCGTAGGCGCTCCAGGAGCGCTCAAGCAGCCCTTCCTGCTCAAGGGCGTGGGAAGCCCTTGGCAGGCGGGGCGGATGGGGGAAGGAGCCTGTGTCCCGAAAACCCGCACTGCCTGCGCTCTCGGGGGTCTCGGGGCTCTCCTGGCTTTCTGCCGCGCAGGCAAAGGCCTTGTTGTCCGCAGTCTCCTGGACCGCGCAAGGCGCTGGATCGCAGGAGGCGTTCCCTTCCAGGGAGCGGTCCAACAGCCTGTGGGTGTAGTCGAAGGTGGAGCCCAGAATCTGGCCGCCTGGCAGATCCTTCCAGGTGGCGGAGATGCGCCGTGACTGGCGCATGCAGTCCGTTTCCAGTGGCAGGCTGGCTGCGAAGCGGGGCAGGGTGGTGCGGTAGGCGCGCAAGAGGAAGATGGCTTCCTGCAGATCGCCGGCAGCCTGCTTGATGGCCAGGGCGGCAAGGTTTGGACAGTAGAGGCTGGCTTCGGCCATGACCCTATCCACAGCGAACTTGAGCTGATGGGCTATCTGGTCAAGGCCGAGTTCCGGGATGTCGCAAGGCCCCCTGCGCTCCTGGCGCAAGAGCCTGTGGGCCGCAGCTATGGCCTTTTCTCCACCCTTCACGGCAACGTACATGGGTGTATACTCTCCTTTGCGAATGTTCGCTCTGTTCAGGCGGACAAGAGGGTTGTGCGCGGAAGGCCCGCAACCTGGCCCCTGCCGCAGAAAAACACGTCAACGCCCATGGGAAAGCGGTCGTGATTGTCCCGCCACTGGGCAAGAAAGCCGTCCGCGGGCCTGAAGGGCAGGGGCACCGTGTTCCTGATGCCTGGCCCGCTGGCAAGGATGCCGGGCTGCGCGGAAAAGTCCGTGCCGGCCACCACCAGGGTGGCGGATCTGTCCGGATAGGTGGCTGTGCCCTGCTTGAGGCTTGCGAGAAGAGGCAGATCGCAGGGGGTGCCCACAAGGACAAAGTCAGCCTCGCAGGGGCTTTGGACAAGGTTCATGCCCGTGTAAAAGCGCAGCCAGGCATGGGCGTCGTCGCTGCCAAGGCCGGATCCCAGATACACGGCGCTTGACTGATCGCAAAGGGTCAGGGCAATGGAGGCAAGCTCCCAGGGGAGGGGAAGGCTTTCCTTTGCAAGCTCCCCTGGCAGTTCCTGCGGCTGGCAGGGTCTGGCAAGGGCCTGCAAAAGGGCGCGAAAGCAGTGCTGGCACAGGGAAACAGTGTCCCCGGTCCATGAATGGGGTGTTTGCATGGCAAGGCCTGTTGGTTTGCAAGAAGGCTTTGGAAAGATGTTCGTGGGCGGGCAACCCTTGTTCCCCGTGTCCGGGAAGGTCCCGGGGGCAGGGCGCTAGTCCTTGTCTTCGCCGCGGACCATGGTGAAGAAGTCCACCTTGGTGGCAGCGCTTTGGGCTCTGTCTGCCTCGTACCTGGCCTGGAGAGCCCTGGCCAGCACTGGATCAAGCTCCTTGTCGAACAAGGGGGCAAGGTCGGGCTTTTGCCAAAGAGCGTCGAGCACGGCCATCATCTCGGCGTGGCGGGGGCGCTCGCCAAGAACGTAGCCGCAGCCAAGGATGTCCTGTTCCTTGGAAAGGCGCACGCAGCAGCGCGTGACCAGGGCCTCGCCCACGTTGAAGGGCTGGCCCTGGCCGCCAATGCGGCCGCGGATCATGACAAGGCCAGCCTCGGGGCCGCGGGCAAGATTCCATCCGGGCAACAGGCCCTGTTCGTCAAGGCTGTCCAAAAAGGCCTCCAGGGGCGTTTCCTCAGCCAGGGCGAGCAGGCGCAAGTGCTCGGCCCTGATGTGTTGCGCGTCGCTCTCATTGGGCGCGCTGTCCTGTGCAGGCTTGCCTGCGTCGTATGCTTGGCTTTGCATGGGGTTTGCTGATTCTGACTTTTCGCAGGTTAGAAATTTTGTTGAAAAAACACGGGTCAAGAAAACTTTTTGTTGGCATGTTGACATGCCAAATAAAAATGATTAGAAAGAAACCGTTGCCTGGGATCTCTCTGGCGGCAGTTTAGGGCCGGTACTTCAAGCGTGCCCTAGGCGTACACGCGCAGCGGTATGCGGCTGCCCGCCTTTTGCGTATGCGCAAGGTAGGGAGAAACGTCCCTGCGCGTTGCCAGGGGCAGGCGCGCGAGTTCCACAAAGGGGCTCTTGCGATCTTCCTGGCAGCAGAGGCTTATGGCGTCTATGCGCAGAGGCTGGCCCACAATGGGAGCGAACAGGGGCATGAGTGCGTTCTTCACGCGCTCAAGATCCGCATCCTCCAGACAGTTGGTCAGGGTTATGTGAAAACGGAATCTGTCAAACACAAGGTGGTAGCCAAAGGCGCGCAGGTAGTGTTCTTCCACAGCGTCGAGGTTGCCGCGTCTTTGCACATCCTCTTCGCGTATGGGCGCGCGCATGGGCTCGAAGCTCAGCACGCAGTCGCGTTCAAGGGCGCGCATCTTCTGTTCCGCAAGGTTTGCCGGCCGTGTTTTGACCGGCGTGAGGGCCAGGAAGGAGCCCTTGCCGTTGCGAGAGGGAAGGCTTGCGAGCTCAAGGGGGTTGGTGGCAAAGGGCGTGTGGCGTGCCGCAAGGCTTGCACACGCGGATGTCAGAATTTTGATTGCCTCGGCTTTGGGTCGTTCTGCCAGGTCCCTGGCAGGCTCGAAGGGGGCCTTCAGGGTGGCGTGCAGCCCGTAGTGAGCAGGCTCAGTCACCATGGCGCGCCAGCTTTGGGCGTCAATGGAGGCCGGAGGCTCGGGGTCGAAAGAGTGTATCGAGCGTATGGAGCGACCGAAAAGCCTGCTCGCGCGACTGTAGAGCAGGGAGTCGGACGCGGGAGTGTAGTAGAGTGCGTAACGTACTGACATGCGTAGTGTCCCCCATGAGGGCGCAAGGCTGGCCCAGGGTGTTGGCAGCGCCTCTTCGCGCGCTGCAGGCAAGCCTCGGGCTACTATTATATGACCATCTTGCGCAGTTTTTGCGAGAACAGGTCGAAGACTGTGACAACAAGGACAATGATGGCCATGACAGCGCAGGTGCGCTGGAAGTCGAAGCTGCGGATGAGCTCCCACAGGACCATGCCTATGCCGCCGGCGCCTACCATGCCCACCACCGTGGCGGAGCGGACATTGGCCTCGAAGCGGTAGAGGGAGTAGGAGATCCACAGGGGGAAGACCTGGGGCAGGACGCCGTACACAACCTCTTCCACGTAGGAGGCGCCGGTAGAGCGCACCCCTTCCACTGGGGCCGTCTCTATGGCCTCCACGGCCTCGGAGAAGAGCTTGGCCAGGGTGCCTGTGGTGTGCACCCACAGGGCCAGCACGCCCGCGAAGGGCCCGAGGCCCACTGCCACCACGAAGAGCATGGCAAAGACCATCTCGTTGATGGCGCGGGCAGCGTCCATGAGGCGGCGCACAGGCTGGTTGATGTACCAGGGCACCATGTTCTCTGCGGAGAGGATGCCCAGGGGGATGGCGCAGACGACGGCAAGGACAGTGCCCCAGATGGCCACCTGCAGCGTGACCAGCATTTCTCTGGCGTACAGCTTCCAGTCCGTGAAGTTGGGCGGAAAGAAGCCCGCGAGCAGCGTGCCAATGTTGCCTGCGTCCCGGATCAGGGTCATGGGCTTCATCTCCGCGCCCCGCCAGGACCACACAAGGAGGGCAGCCACAATGACCCAGGTGAGGATGCGGTTGAATTTTTCCCTGGCCTCCAGGGGAGGCGTCAGGGAATGTCTGGAGGGTGACTGGTTCATGGAAAATCCGTTGCGTGTACAGGGAGCGGGCCTATTTGGCTTCCTTGGCCAGAACCGCGAGCTTCGAGTCTATCTCGGCTATCCTGGCTGCCTTTTCGGAGGCGCTCATGTCGCTGTCCTCGACCTTCATCTTGTCGCGGAAAAGCTCAAGCTGGCGCAGGGGCAGAAGCTGTCTGTTGTCGGACTTCTTGAAGGGGCCCCACTGCAGGTCGGCAAGGATTTTGCGCTCTTTTTCCGCATTGGGACCGGACACGCCGTAGGAGAAGATGAAGTCGCTGATCTTCTTCTTCACGGAATCGGGAAGATCCTTGCGCCAGACCAGCGGATCGCTGGGGATGGTCGGGGACTTCCAGATGATGGCGAGCTTTGCGGCCTTGTCGGGATGGGTCAGCTGCAGACGGGCCATGCCCTCGTTGTTGAAGGTGGCCACGTCCACCTGGCCGTTGGCAACCGCCAGGGCGTTGGCTTCGTGGTTGGAAGTCACCACGCGCTTGAAGATCTTCTTGGGATCCTTGCCGTTCTTGGCAAAGACGTAGTAGCCGGGCACAAGGAAGCCGGAGGTGGAGTTGGGGTCGCCGTTGCTGAAGGAAAGGTCCTTGGCGCGGGCAAACATGTCCTCGATGTTCCTGATGCCGCTGTCCTTGCGGGCCACGATGTAGGACCAGTAGCCGTCGTTGCCGTCCGTGTCCACGGTCTGGGCAAAGACTTCGCCGCCTGCGCGGTCGACCATGACCATGGCGCCCTTGTTGCCGACCCAGCTCAAGTCAACCTTCTTGAAGCGCATGCCCTCGATGATGCCCGCGTAGTCGCTGGCAAAGAAGGCGTTGACCTTCATGCCCAGGGCCTTGCTCATGTCGGCCAGGAAGGGATCCCAGAGAGTGCGCAGGTTCTGGGAGGATTCGGTGGAGATTATGCCAAAGTTGAGTTCCTTCTGCTCCGCGGCGTGGCTTGTGGCAGCACCAGCAAGCACGAGAACGGCAAGAAGAAGGCCAAGAAGACGTCGGCGCATGCTTGAAAGCTCCTTCGTTTGATAGTGAGGAAATGCTGGACGAGAGGCTGGGCAAAACTTGGGATTGCCCGGAAACTTTCGCGGGGCACTTTCTAGAAAAGCTGTGTGGCAAAAGAATTGCACGCAGAAAACAACTTTGTCACTTGTGTCACTTTGCAACTTTTTTAGTTGTTGCAGACAACTTGCAGGACATATTCTGAAAAAAAAGAGCTCCCCATGTCACTTTCTTGTGACAACAAGGGGAGCAGAGGGAAGAATTTGTGGCAAAATGGAGACAACTAGGCAGCCGCTCCCTGCAGGAGGGGAGGCATTTCCTCTTCCTTCTTGTCGAAAAGGTCCTCGCTCTCAGCACCGTAGAGCTCGTTGAGCATGTCCCTTGTGAGGTTGCGGGTGGGGCCGTCGTAGACAATGCAGCCCTTTTTCAGGGCAATGGTGCGCGGGCAGTACTCTATCGCGTAGTTGACCTGGTGCAGGGTGACCACCACGGTGATGCCGTCCGAGCGGTTGAGGGCCTTGAGGGTGGACATGACAATACGCGCGGACTCCGGATCCAGGGAGGCTATGGGCTCGTCGGCCAAAAGCACCTCGGCCTTTTGCACCAGGGCCCTGGCAATGGCTGCGCGCTGCTGCTGGCCTCCGGACAGGGTGGAGGTGCGCTGCCAGGCCTTGTCGGCTATGCCCACGCGATCGAGGGCCCTGAAGGCCAGTTCCTGATCCTCCGGGGCAAAGCGGCCAAGAAGCCCCTTGAGAAAGGGTGTGCGGCTCAGGGCACCCAGGCAGACGTTGCGGGCAACGCTCAGGCGGCCTACCAGGTTGAACTGCTGGAAGATGACGCCAATGTGGGTGCGCATCTCGCGGATGTCGCGGCTGACACGGCCGTTTTCCTGAATGCAGTTGCCGTTCACAAGGATCTGTCCGCTGTTTTTGTCCGCGGCCGTGAGGCCGCAGATGTGGCGCATGAGGGTGGATTTGCCGGAACCGGAAGACCCTATGAGGGCAACCATCTCGCCCCTTTCGATATGCAGATTGATGTCGAACAGGGCCCTGACACTGGCAAAGCTCTTGTTCAGGTTGGTGACGTGTATCATGTGTTTTGCTCCGGAATGTATCAGTCTTGCCGCCAGGCGTGTCAGGTCCGGGGCAACACGCTTTGCGGCTATTCGGATCTTGGAAGGAGCGCGGGCAGGGGCTGGCCCGCAAAAAGAGATGGTCCACGTGTAGGCTGGCGTTTTGTCCAGCCCGTGTCAGCACAATGAAGATTTCGTGACAGGCAGATTGCTCAGGCGAGGAGGGCCTTGGGCAGCGCTGACAAGGCAATCGGGACAGGGACAGGAGGCAGGTATCGGCAAGGGCCTGGGCAAAAAGGCCCCTTTTGGGTCCTTGCGAGGCCGGGGTGGATTGGGACTGTGGAAAGATGCAGGGACACGGAAGGAGAGCGCGCCCCCCGGGAAGGCCGGGTGCGCCATGGAAGGACAGACACGGGATAAGCAATAGGTGAGGATGTTCTGCCTCGGACAGAGGAAGAATTGGCAGACACAACAAGAAAGAGCGCGCCCCTTCAAGGGAACAAGGGCGCGTCATGAGGAAAGAGACACAATGGACGAATGGATGCGAGACGATTTTCTGCTTGGGGCAGGCCTGGAGGAAAGTCCTGCTGGCACAATGCAGAAAAGCCTTTGCCCTGAGAAGGGCGATGCGGAGAGGATTTTGCCAGCTACCCTTGGCACAGGCGAGGGGAGAGCGCGGGAATGCGCAGGACAGGAAGACGTAGAGGGCACAGCCCAGGCCGCAGGAGCTTGCGCGGTTGTCGAGGAGGAAGGAAAGGCTCTCGTGAAGCCTGAGCCTCAGGCTGACGCGGCTGTCGCACATGATGTTTGCCGCGCGGAAAGCGAGGCTTTGGCCAACTCTTCCTGCCAGGAAGAGCAGGATCCGACCCCTGTACGCCTTGGGGCAGAGGAATTTGCCCATGTGTTCGTCGGGGAAAGAGAGCTTTGGGAGGTGGCTGCGCCTCTCCTCGAGCGCCTTGCAGGGCAGATGCCCGGCTGTCTTTTCACCCTTGCCAATGCCAGGGGCGTTGTGCTTGGGGTATGGGGAGACAAAAGCCTTGGCGGTCTTGAGGAAGGCTGCCTTGTCAACGAGTACACGCCGGCCATTGTCGGCATGACCACGGCCCTTGTCACAGGAAGATTTGGTCTGGCGCGCAAGAGCGAGGGGCAAAGGTCCCTTGTCTGCGTCTCCTGCCCCATCAACGACGAGGACGGGCGCACGCTGGCCTGCTTCACTGTGACCAGCAGGAATGGCAACCCCTACCTGAGTGTTGTTGGCAACGAGGCAGCCGGCAGCATTGCCTCGCAGCTTGGGCTGCGCGCAAGTCTTGCCAGGGAAAGCGCCCTGGTGGAGAACAGCTCCGAAGGCCTCATGGCCGTGGACGCCAGCGGCAGGATACGTAGGGCCAACAGTGTGGCCAGGACCATGTGCGGCGTCAGCAATCTTCCCGGATACGCCCATCTTGCCAGCTTCTTCTGCATGGGTTCGCTGCTTGAGGATATAGCCAGGGGTCAGGCCTTTTCCCAGGTGAGGGTCGAACTCTACGACAGGGAACTGGAACAGGGGAGGGGCGAGTACTGCCTTGTGACCTTTGTGCCCGGCGAGGACGGCGGCGTGCTGCGCCTGCGCAGCGCAAGGGAGGCTGCCAGATCTTGTGAGGACGCAAGCGATGGCTCTGGACGCTTTGTCTGGCTGCAGACCAGGAAGAGTGCCTCCGGCAGGGACAGGGTACTTGGCGAAAGCCTGCGCGTGGTGGAGCGCGAGCTCATTATGGACGCCATGCGCGCAGCCGGCGGCAGGGTTGTTCTTGCTGCCAAGGCTCTGGGCATAGGCAAGACAACGCTCTATGCGCGCCTTGAGCGCTACAATCTCCGTTCCAGGGACTTCCGCTCCCCTGTGGCTGCCACAGAAGTTGCGGCGCAGACACAAGGGGAAGAGGCGCGCGAAGGCCTGGATGCGGCTGGCGACCAGCAGACGAGCATGAACAGCAGGTAGGCTGTCCTGACGATCCTGCACAGGATGCGGACAGAATTGGGCTCACGGTAGAGGCAGGTCGGAAGGGCCCTCCGACTGCCCTGCTGTGGCAAAAGACACTAAGGGATGCTTTTGCGAGGTGGTGTCTGACAGGCAGAGGAAATGTGGCAGGAAAACCCACAAGTGTCAGTCAGAGAGGCAAGACCGAGTGCCATCCGGCTGCAAGGGTGCAGACTTTCCTGACGAGCGTGTGGGGGCGCCATTGCCGTGGTCCTTGTCGGGACGTTTGTCCTGCAAGCCCAATGTGAAGCAAGTCTGCAAGTCCATGGGGTATAGCGCGCAGCATGACCCCATGTGCGCGGCAAAATTCTGTCCGCAAGGCCTGCCCTTGTGCCGGGCAGGGCATCCATGGCCCTGAAATCCTGTTGACAAGGGAGGCAATGCGAATCAGATTGTCCATGCCGCTTCTTGCCGGACTCTTCTGTGCACGGATGCCTGTGCGCGATTCTGCCTGAATCTGGAGGGTAGGGGAGCAGCGATTTTTGTTGTATTGGGCAAAGAGCCATCTTTTCCACAATTCTGACTCAAATGCGCTTGCAAACGCGCCAGGAAACGACACTCATGAACAATCAGGACGCCATCAAAAAGGTCAATTCTGCGATAGACAACCAGATTCGGCAGCGCGGGTATACGGCTCCGGTGGACGTGCTGATGGAAATCGGCGTTCTGACAAGGCAGAAGTACGAGGAGTGGCGCAACGGGCGTGTGGACTACCTTGAACGTGTCTGCACGACCAATCTGCACAAGCTCGCCTTCATAATGCGCCAGATACGGGTGTACGCGCTAAAAAACGGCCTGAAGCCCTCCTTGAGCCAGTACAGGCAATGGGGCGCAAAACATGTGCCCCTGAGGTTCAGCAAGAGCGGGGACCCGAGGATAGAGAAGTGGTATGCAACCCACTTTGTGAGCGGCAGGCAAAACACAAGCCCAAAGGCGCAGAAAGCGCCCGGGGAAGGCGAATAGCTGGCTTCCCGGTCACAGCCTTGCGGAAACAGGGTGCTCGGGTACCTCTACCTGATGCATGTCTGTTCGCTCAGGGGCAAAGGGAACGGGTATTTTGCGAACAGGGTCTTGAGTTTTGCCCAAGACGGGGCTATGCCTGTCACTCCCAAAACGCTCGCATTTTTGCCGGCACAGCAGGCCTGCAGGGCCCGCAGGCTGTCGGCACACCTTTTCCCATCATGCAGGTTCGGGTTCCCTCATGTACATGATCTTTGCCTCCCTGGCGCCCATCTTCATCATCATCTTGGCTGGCTTCATTATAGAAAGGATCAACTATCTGCCCGAGAGCACGGGGGATGGTCTGAGCTTTTTTGCCATCAACATCTGTATTCCCTGCCTGCTCTTCCACATCATGTGCACAACCACGCCCGAGCAGTTTTCCCAGGGGAACTGGTGGCTGGGCATGCTTGGCACGCAGGTCGGCGGTCTTGCGCTCTTCTTCTGTCTGGAGCACTATCTGCGCCACAAGGAAGTCGGCCCATCCATGATTTCCAGCCTGTCCTGCGTCTTCTGCAACGCTGGCTTTGTGGGGCTGTCGGTCATCCTCAACCTCTTTCCCGACAATGCCCAGGCCATCAGCGGGGCCGGGCTCTCGGTTGTCGCCTGCAACGCTGTGGTTGTTATCGGCCAGATGGTCATGCTTGGCTGGTCGCGCCAGCGGAAAATGCCCGACGGCCGGCACATACACTTTGCCATTCCTCTGCGCATCAGGATCTGGCGCTTCATACGCCGCTTCATTCTGGGCAACTCGCTCATCATGGCCACCATTTTCGGCCTCTCCATAGCCTTTCTGGAAATCCCGCTCTGGGAACCCCTGGACAAGGCCTGCGCCATGCTGGGCTACGTGTCTCCCACCTGCATGCTCTTTGCCCTGGGCTTTTCCCTGCGCAGGAACCTGCGTGAAGCCTTCAAAAGCCACAGCATATCCATAGGTCACCAAATCTGGCTGATAGGCTGGCGTCTTGTGGGCATCCCCCTGGTCACTCTGGTCGTACTCCTTCTTCTGGACTGCGATCCCACCATGATCACGGTAAGCGTCATCATGATGGCCACAGGCACTGCGGTCATGGTCGCCTCGCTGGGCCAGGTCTATCAGGCAGTTCCGGGGCAGGCCGCTCTCACTGTGGCTGTGAGCAATATTTTGAGCCTCTTTTCCCTCATGGGCGCCATCTGTCTTTTGACAAAAATGGATCTCATGCCGCCCATGACGGGCATGTAGGCAAGACTGTCCTTTCCCCGGGTGCCCGGGGGCAGAAAAAAAAAGGGTCATGGCAGGTTTCGGACCGGCCATGACCCCGCTTCTGTATCCGGGCCAGAGTCCGGCTACAGCGTTTGCGTATTTTTCTACTTGCGCAAGGCCTCCTTCAGGGCTTCTCCGTAGAAATCGAATTCCTTTGCGTAGAAGGCCTGGGCCTCGGCGGGCTCAAGCCACCACGG
>CALVGM010000013.1 GCA_944327095.1 uncultured Desulfovibrio sp.
GGACTCTCCCCTGTGGAAGAACGTTCCTGCCAAAAGCAGGGTGTGGATGAGCCACGGCGACCGCGTCATCCGCGTGCCCGAGGGCTTCAGGGTCACGGCCCGCACCCAGACCCTCGACATAGCGGCCATGGCCGACGAACAGCGCAGAATCTACGCTGTCCAGTTCCACCCCGAGGTGCACCACAGCGTGGAAGGCAGCAAAATGCTCGCCAACTTTCTCTTCGAGGTGGCCGGCCTTGAGCCGGACTGGACCATGTCCTCCTTTGTGGAAAGGACAGTGGCGGACATGAAGGCCAGGGTGGGCGACAGGCACGTGATCTGCGCCCTGTCCGGCGGCATTGACTCCACTGTGGTGGCCGTGCTGCTCAACCGCGCCATAGGCAGGAACCTGCACTGCATCTTCGTGAACAACGGCCTTCTGCGCGCTGGCGAGGTGGAGGAAGTGCAGTCTCTGCTCGGCGACAGCATAGGCATCAACCTGACTGTGGTGGACGCGCGCGAGCGCTTCCTTGGCAAGCTTGCGGGCGTCGAGGATCCCGAGAAGAAGCGCAAGATCATAGGCCACACCTTCATCGAAATCTTCGACGAGGAGGCCAAGAAGATCTCGCAGGTGGACTTTCTGGCCCAGGGCACGCTCTACCCGGACGTCATCGAGTCCGTGTCCAGCAAGGGCCCCTCGGCTGTCATCAAGAGCCACCACAACGTGGGCGGCCTGCCCGAGACCATGAAGCTGCAGCTCATCGAGCCCTTGCGCGAGCTCTTCAAGGACGAGGTGCGCAAGGTGGCCAAGGAGCTGGGCCTTCCGGACAGCATTGTCTGGCGCCAGCCCTTCCCTGGCCCGGGCCTTGCCATCCGCGTGCTTGGCGAAGTGACCGAGGATCGCCTGAAGATTCTGCGCGCTGCGGACAGCATCGTGCAGGAGGAGCTGAAGGCCAGCGGCTGGTACCGCAAGGTCTGGCAGGGCTTTGCCGTGCTCCTGCCCCTGAAGACCGTGGGCGTCATGGGCGATGGCCGCACCTACGAGCACGTCATTGCCCTGCGCGTGGTGGACAGCGTGGACGCCATGACAGCGGACTGGTCGCGCCTGCCCCATGATCTGGTGGCCAAAATCTCCGGCCGCATCATCAACGAGGTCAATGGCGTCAACCGCGTGGTCTACGACGTGTCCTCCAAGCCGCCGAGCACCATCGAGTGGGAATAGCCACAATCTTTCGGGGAGGGGCAACCCTCCCCTTTTTTTTGATCCGGAGAAGGCCATGAGACTGACCATGCTCGGCACAGGAAACGCGCTTGTCACGCACTGCTACAATACCTGTTTTGTGCTGGAAGAGGACGGAAGGCACTTTCTGGTCGACGGCGGGGGCGGAAACGGCCTTATCCGCCAGCTGGCCCTGGCGGGCTTCGACTGGAAGGACATGCGCCACATCCTTGTCACCCACAAGCATATGGACCATGTCCTTGGCATCTTCTGGATGGTGCGTCTCATCTGCCAGGCCTTAAGCAAGGGCAGCTACGAGGGGGACGCATGTATCTATTCGCACAGGGAAGTGACAGATCTTGTGCGCGATGTGGCCCAAAGAGTGCTCACAGCCAGGGAAAGCTCGTTTCTGGACACAAGGCTGCACCTTGTGGAGGTGCATGATGGCGAGGAGCTGGTCATCCAGGGAATGCCAGTGACCTTTTTCGACATTGGCTCGACCAAGGCCACGCAGTACGGCTTTGCCATGGACATGGGCCAGGGAAGGCGCCTTGTCTGCTGCGGGGACGAGCCCTGCAAGCCCTGTGCCCACACATACGCCAGAGGCTGTGACTGGCTGTTGCACGAGGCCTTCTGCCTGTCCGGCGAGGCGGACATCTTCAGGCCCTACGAAAAGCACCACTCCAGTGTGCAGGACGCCTGCGCCATGACCCAGAGCCTCGGAGTGCGCAATCTCGTTCTCTACCACACGGAAGACACGAACCTTGGCAGCAGGAAAAGGCGCTACCACGAGGAAGGCGCACGCCACTTTTCCGGGAATCTGTACATTCCGGACGATCTCGAAAGCCTGGAGCTGGCCTGATGGAAAGGAGGAGAGCCCCCGCAGCCCCCGCGGACGAAGGCCACCCTGCCCGCCCCTTTCTGAAGTGGGCAGGAGGAAAGAGCCAGCTTTTGGCGGACATTGCCCTCTATTACCCCTTTGACAGGGGATGCACGCGCTACGTCGAGCCCTTTGCGGGAGCTGGCGCTGTGTTGTTCGACATTCTGAACCGCTACAGGCTTGAGAGCGTGTACGTGGGTGACTGCAACGCGGAGCTTGTGAACGCCTACCTTTGTCTGCGCGACGAGGCAGAGGAGGTCATTGACAGGCTGAAGCGGCTGCAACAAGCCTTCTGGCCCCTGGACAGGGAGGCTCGCAAGGCCATGTACCTTGAAAGGCGCGCCCTCTTCAACAGCCTCAAGGACGCGGACACAAAAACCAGGGAACTTGCAAGAACGCGCCGGGCTGCCCTGCTCATCTTCCTCAACAAGGCCTGCTTCAACGGCCTCTACCGCGAAAACGCCAGGGGGCACTTCAACGTCCCCGCAGGCTCGGCCAGATACCCTGCCATTTGTGATGCGGACAATCTGCGCGCTGTGGCGCGCTGCCTGCAGGGCGTGGACATTGTCTGCGCAGGCTACGAGCGCTGCCTCGAAGTGGTGGACAACAAGACCTTTGTCTACCTGGATCCGCCCTACAGGCCCCTGTCTGCCAGCGCAAGCTTTACGGCCTACACGGCAGCAAGCTTTGACGACACAAGGCAGAAGGAGCTGGCAGAACTTGTGGCAAGGCTGGACAAGAGGGGAGCGCGCTTTTTGCTCAGCAATTCCGATCCCAGGAACATCGATCCCCAGGACGACTTTTTCGACAGGCTCTACGCTGCCTACATCATACGGCGGGTGGAAGCCAGGCGCTCAATCAACAGCAGGGGCAGCGCCAGAGGGCCTGTGCGCGAACTGCTTGTTTCCAACTTTGCCCCCGGAGGGCTGGAGGAAGATCATGCACGCTGACAACAAGAACCGGCAGAGCATGCCAGAAGAACTTTGCGGGGCTGCCAGGCAGATACTGCGGGACATCTGGCACTGGAACTATGTGGACTGGGAGGTGATGGAGCCCCTGGTCACAGGCCCCATGGCAAGGCTTTTGCGCAACAACATGGCCGAGAGCGAGGAGGCGCCCACACGCGATCTGCGCGGGATAGAGATCTCCGAACACGGCTTTCTTGAGGACGGCCTTGCCTGGGTGAAGGCTGCCTACACCTGGCAGGAAGCAGGCGAAGCGGGCAGCGAGACCATGGTCTGGATCTTCAAAAACGAAAACGGACGCTGGAAGGCCTGCTCTGTTGGACGCGAGATCCCCAAAAGCTGAAACAGGGCAAGCTCTCTACTCCCTGCCTTCCCACCAGTGTGGCTGCAGGGGCAGATCCCTGGCAAGGGGGATGACCCTGCCCATGAGCGGCGTGAAGAGGGGAAGGTTTTTTTGGGCTGCGCATTGGGCAGCGAGAATGAAGGGCTCGTCCCAGGGGTGCTGGGAGAGACAAAAGCGCCCAATGTGCGCAGGCATGAAGTGGCGGGCGCGCACATCAAGGGCTGCCTGCACGGCCTCGTGGGGAAACATGTGCACTGTGGGCCAGTTCTTGTTGTACTGGCCGCTGTCCAGGATGGCGAGGTCCACAGGCCCGAAGCGCTCCCCAAGAGCCCTGAAGTGGCTGCCGTAGCCACCGTCGCCGCTCAGGAGAATGCGAAAACCGGGCACATCCAGGATAAAGCCGCACCACAGGGCTCTGTCGTGATTGCCGAGGGATCTTCCGGAAAAGTGCCTGGAGGTGACGAAGTGGATCGCGAGATCCCCGAAGTCGAGGCTCTCCCCCCAGTCGCCCTCGAGCACGCGCTCCCGCGCAAATCCCCAGCGCAGGAAGTGGGCTCCTGTGCCAAGACCGCAGACAACGTATCCAATCTTGTCCTTCAGGGCCATGACTGTGGGGTAGTCCAGATGATCCCAGTGATCATGGGTGACAAGGAGCAGATCTATGGGAGGCATGTCGTCTGCGCCCACAAAGGTGGTGCCGGCAAAGGCCCTGTTGCTGAAGAAGAAGGGAGAGCCGTAGTCGCTGAACACGGGGTCCACGAGAATGTTCTTGCCGGCAAGGCGCAGGAAGAAGGAGGAATGCCCAAGCCAGACGAGCGCGTCTTTTTGCAGGTTGCGCACATCCCCTTTTTCGTGGGGCAGGGGATGGACCGGCCTTGGCCGTTCCCTTTTCAGCATGAGCCAGCGCACGAGGGAGACCACGAAGTTGCTGTTGTCGGCAAGCACAGGCGCGGGTTCGAGATTGACAAAGACGCCGCCCTGCTGATGAGGGGACAGGAGGACGCGCTCAAGTTCCCTGCCCTCGGGCAGGGCGCCGAAAGCCGCAGAATCGAGAAATGCCATGCCGCCTGCTCCTCCCAGGGCCAGGACAGCGCCGCCTGCGGCGCAGCCCTTGAGAAAGGTTCTTCTGTTCATGCAAAACCTCAAGAATGTTGCTCTTGGCCCTTGTAGCACAAAAAGCGGCAAGACCTCGCCTGCCAAAAGTGGCAAAAACTTGCCTTTGTCTGGCAAAAAATCCCCACGGGAAGACAACGAGGCGCTTGTTTGCCCTTGCCTTGGGCACAACAAGGGCAGACCTTGAGACAAGGGACAGGGGACAAACAGTCCCCCCTTTGCGCAAAAGAAAAGTCCGGGATCGGACAATTCCCAAACCCCGGACAGTATTGTTTCGGCAGGCCCCAAGCCTGCGAGTTGTGTGTCTTAGAAGGAGGCTTCCTCCACTTCACCTGGTCCCAGGTTCACGTCAGAGCCCTGTACCCTGGTGTCGTTGTAGGAATTGTTGTCTGCGGAAGCTTCGTAGTCACCGCGTTCCTGATGCCTGGACTGCCACTCGCTGTCCGAGGCATTTTGCTGGTTTTCAGGGCGCCGCCTGTCCAGAAAGAGCACTTTCTGGGCCTTGACCTCGGTCACATAGCGATTCTGCCCGTTCTGATCGACCCACTTGCGGGTCTGCAGGCTGCCCTCAACGTAGACAAGGCTGCCCTTGCCAATGTGGTGAGCGCAGTTTTCCGCAAGCCTCTGAAAAGTAATGATACGGTGCCACTCGGCATGGTCCACACGCTGGCCGTTGCGGTCGATCCAGCTCTCGTCCGTCACAATGTTGAAAGTCGCAATGGCCGCCCCACTTGCCAAATACTTGATTTCGGGATCCTTACCAAGACGGCCCATCAACATAACCTTGTTCAGCATGATGTCGTGTCTCCTTTGAACATCATAACGACGTCTCCCTTGCGGAGCGTCGCAGCAGATTGGTGAAAGGAGAATTGTCTACACAACACCGTCGCAAAAGTCAAACGAAATTTTTTCCTGCAAAACACATTACACACTGTACTAACGCCAATACTCTATATGTTTTGATAAATATCCCATGCAGTATTGCAAACAATCATTGCAAAGACAGATTGGCATTGGAAAAAGATACCAGGGCATGGCACACGTTTTTCTGTACATAAAGTAAAAATTTTTCCGTTTCCTTCAGCAATACATGAGATTTGGGCACAAGGAGATTTGGGTCAGGACATGGGCTCCATCACGGTGTGCCGCCTGGTCCCGGACAAAAAAGACAGCGATCCAAAGCTCTCTCCTGCCCTTTGGCATATGCCAGCAGCGCGCCCCTGCTCCCCAGGTTCACTCCGCCTCGGTGATTGCGGCAAGACGCTTCAGAGCCACGCCAAACCATGCCCAGTCCTCCTCGTCCAGCGAACACTGATCCCAGTACGTCCAGGCGCGCCAGCGGGAAAAGATTGCGTTGCCCAGGGTCTGTACATCCAGTTTTGCCACATGATGTGCGAGGGCCCGACTGTCCGTCAGTATGTGGGGAGCTTCCGGTACTGCCCTTTGCAGGGACTGGCCACAATCCATGTCGAAGCCCAGGGCAAAGCACTCTTCTCCAAAAATCTTCCCGGCAAAAAACCGTTCCACGTCCGGATTGGCCCGATGGTTTTCGCCGGCCGGTAGTGTAAGATTCATTGTGTAAATTGGTTGGGGAGGAGAGGAGAGGCCCGGCCTGCCAGGGGACTGTTTCTGATGCCGACAGTTTTCGGCTGTTCGACAGTGATTTTTTCACCATCGAAGAAGAGCGTGATACAGGGATTGTCTGCGTATCCGCATTTTCTGCAGCCACCTGTCCGGCAGACGAAGCCAGGCCCCGTCCCTTTCGCCAGATTCGAATTCCACCTGCCTGTCAACTCTTGCCATTGGTCGTCCTCGCTGCATGGGCATGGCTTGGCGGCTAGCTCACAAGCTTTCTTCCCAGTTCCCGCGCCCGTTCCCTGTCCTTGGGAAAGACATTCCTGTGGCGCTCAAGCTTGTGCGCAGGATCAAAGATTCTATTGTCGTATTTTGCGTAGTCCTCGAACTGCAGGGTGTCGCAGCAGAAGAAGAGCTCGCAGGGACAGGAGAAGATGCGCTCCATGACGGCCCTGTTGAAGGAGGAGACCGCCCCCTTCAGTAGATACTGGGGCATGGCCTCCTCGGGGATGTTCATCGTATACACAAGAGCACAGGCCTTCTTGGCAGGGGACAGGGTCACATTCTCTGTGTCGTAGCGGCTGTACTGAAACCACAGCCTCTCCTCGCAGGCGCGCAAGAGCGAGGATTCCTCGCTGAAATAGAAGGGTGAGCCCAGCACAATCACGTCCGCCTCATGGGCCATGTCCAGTATGGGCGCAAGATCATCCCTGAGAGCGCAGCGGCCGTAGGACGGGCCGTTCAAAAGCTTGCAGGAAAAGCAGCTGACACAGCCTCTGAAGCGCAGGCCTGCCAGAGGGACCAGGGTGGCCTCGGCTCCGGCCTCAATGGCTCCCTCGACCATGCTCTGCAAAATGGCTGCCGTGTTCCTTGTCTTGCGCGGACTTCCGTTGATGGCGAGCAGTTTCATCATGTTGAAGACCCTATGGGCCCCTCCTTGTTTTTGCCAGGGGAAGCACCGAGCTCCCCCTGGCAGACAATGTCCGGCTACCCGGCAATGCAGTGCAGCATGACGACTTCCCAGTCCTCGGGCAGGGGAAGCTTTCCTGCAAGGGCGTCGTGACGCTGATATTTTACGCAGTTTGCAAGACCCTCGCTTGCGCAGTACAGCCCCACGTTCTGGTACATGGAGCCCACGTGCGCGTACCCGAAGGGATCCTTGCGCGGCACAGCATACAAGAGCACACAGGCAGAGCCATCGAAGTCCCCGCGGTGATCGCCGGCAAGCGCCAGCTCAAGAGCGTGCTCAGCAGGCTTGTAGAGCCACACGCCGTCCCCGAGAGCGACGTAGACGGCAATACGCTGACGGTTTCTGGCTGTGGGAACAGTGCGCTTGCCGCTTGTGCTGCTGATGCCACAGGCTGCCCAGAGCACATTGGAAAGCTGCTGTTCGGTCAGCTCCTTCTTGCCGGGCATATGTGTGGATCGACGGCTGTTCAGACATTCCATGAGAGGCTTGCCGCCGGTCTTGTCCGGAGGCGGCAGGGGTTTCGTCCTGGCCTTTGCGGCATCCTGTGCGGCAGTGACCGGATGGGCAAGAGCCAGGGTAGCGGCAAGGGCAGCGCTTGCGCCGAGAAAAGTTCGTCTGTCCATGGTACCTCCTTCGAAAGCCTTTGCTTGTGAAGTGCCGGGCCGTATCCCTCACCTTCACACCATGCACTGGCGGCTGTCAACAGTCGCAAAACTCTGGGCCTACGACAGGGCACTTTCGTGGTTGCCGGATCCCTCCTGCCAGACTGAGGGCCTTGTCCGTACGGACGAAAAAGGGCTGCCCGAGAAGGGAAAACACCCCTCGCGGACAGCCCGGATGCGCAAATTGGAAGCAAAAGCC
>CALVGM010000014.1 GCA_944327095.1 uncultured Desulfovibrio sp.
CATATTCCTGAGCAGCCGTATCTGTTCTTCCGGCTCATCAGGAAATCTGAAGTTGTGTGTTCTTTCCAGAAAATCTCTGAATAAAAGCTTGTCCAGTCTCTCCAGACCAACATTTGCCGACATCTCATCTGCATGAAACTGATGTGAATGCTGGAATAATCGTTTCAGTTCTTCCTTTGAGTTTATGCGTCGCTTGTCGGATCCTGCCTTGAACCAAATGACACCCTTTTTATCATAATGCGGTTTGTCGTAGCCTTTGGGAATGGTAAGGACAATGACAATCCTGTCGTTGTCAAGGACAACATTTTGTGTTTGCACATGTACAGGGCTTCTCACACAATTGGTTGCTGTATCTGCAATAAGCTGGTTAATCCTGCGTACATTGCTTGGAGAAACTCCCTGTAGCTCACCCTTGTCGGAAACGCCAATATAGATTGTGCCACCTTCACTATTTGAGAACGCGACAATTTCTGCTGCGAGAGAATCAGAATTTGTGATATTTTCCTTGAACTGATGCCTTCCGTCTTCTCCGGCAAACACCTGCCTGCGCAGGTCGTCAATCGAAATTGGCGATATTTGCATGTGTGCATCCTGTGGTCAAAGCAGGGAAAGGTATGCAGCATCAATACAAGGAGACCAAATTGCCACAAATGCCAAACACAAAAAGGGAACGTACCCAAGGGCGCGGGCACAGTTCCCTGATCCGGGTCCAGCGCCCGGATCAGGGAACTGTGTCAGGGAAAAGGCACCCTAATGGGTGTATTCGAGCAGGGGCACATCGCCAATCTTTGCGCGAATGGCGCGGCAAATCTGCTCAAAGTGCGGACAGGGAAAGCCTATGGGCATCCCCTTGCCCATACAGGATGCCATGGCAATGGCCTCTGCCCCGCGGGACACCAGCATCTGGGCGCGGGCAACCGCGCGTTTGCCGGGACACCCCCCGCAGCTCACAAAGCCCACGATTTGGCACTCCTCGCCAAGGCTCGCAAAGCTGCCCTTGCCCTGCGCCACAGTGATGAAATCCGTTGTGCCGGGACAGATGTCCTCGGTCTGCTGACAGCGAATGATGCCCACCTTTTTCATACCGGCTTCCTCCCTCAAGGATTGTGGCTACTGTCCAAGGGCTGTGGCGTAGACCTCCCCGGGTGTCCTGCAGACAAAGTCCGCGTGATCCACCTCGCCAGGCTCTGCGTAGCCCCAGCCTGCGGCGGCTGTGGCTATGCCAAGCCGCTTGGCTGCGTCCACGTCGTCACGCCTGTCGCCCACCATGAGCACAAGGGACGGATCTGCCCTGGTGATTGCGAGATCGCGCTCTATGACCCCGTACTTTGTGCGCACCGGGCCGTTCAGATCGGCCCCGCCCATGTAGGCGAAGTACCTGGCCAGACCAAAGTGCTCAAGAATGCGCCGTGCGTAGACCTCGGGCTTGGCTGTGGCCAGCACGTTGCGGCAGCCAGCGGCCACAAGGTCGCGCAAAAGTTCCCCGATGCCGGGGTAGACACTGTTTTCGAAAATTCCCCTGTCCGCGAAGTACTCGCGGTACAGGTCAAGGGCTCTTTTGCCAAGCTCGGGGCTGTCCGTCACCCTGGTGAAGGTGTCCAGAAGGGGCGGCCCTATGAAGGCGTACATGGCCTCGCGTTCCATGCCGATGCCAAGGCGCGAGAGGGCGTACTCGCAGGAGTTGAGGATGCCCGGCGCGGAATCGGTCAGCGTGCCGTCGAGGTCGAAAAAGACTGTGGGAAAACGAGGCTGCATGGAAAAATCCGGATAGGGAACTGGGTGATCTGGATCCTGCGTGCGCAAAGGCCTCTTGGGGGAGAGGCAGGGCCCCTCCCCCAGGATGGGCATCAGTTGTCGCGCAGATCCTCGAAGGAGGCTATGATTTCCTCGATGGTCACAGTCGTGTTCTCACACTGTTCCGCAAGGTTCGAAGCATCCTCTTCGTCTTCGTCCTCGGGATCCCGCTCACTGGTTTCCACAAGGGTCTCCGACAGTTCCAGAAAAATGGCCCTTGCCTGATCCAAATGGTCCAAAGCCTCTGCCAGCTGTTCTTGCTGATCGATTGTCATAACCGCTCCTGAATGGATAGATGGGAATTTGCCACACACAAGCCCAAGAAGCGCGTGTCCAAGCCTTTTTTCGCCGGGCCCGGGCGCGCCACCTGCCCAAGAACGCGGCCGCAGCCAGCCTGTGGCCCGTGCCGCAAAAGCCTGTGCCTGCAATTTCCTTCAATCTTGGAACGAAATGCACGATCCGTCAACACCTTCGGGACAGCAGAACAGGGAAAAGCACGCAAGCTGCGGCCATGACACATATATTTCCCCAAACGCTCAAGCAGGCGCCCTGCCTTTCAGGCCATGAAAATGTTGCGCGCCTTCTCGCATGTCCTGCCCCCTGCAAGGAAAGCGCCCTGTTCGCTTGTCCCCACACCTCTTCAAAAAAGGCATGGAACCCTTGTCTTTCGCGGAGCGCTCCTTTGGGCAAGTTCTTGCCACAACTGCCTTTTTGGGCCATTTTGCCTTTCAGGGGCTTGTGTGCTAACAGGTCGGCGAATGTTTTGTGTTTCCCGGGGTCCGGCATGATGGTCCGAAATGGCGCGTGGCAACAGGGCCGCGCATCATCCCCGGGCTTTTTTCGAACAACCCAAGCACAAGCCAACACGAGGGAATATCCATGCCCCTTTTCGATTTCGAGTGTGAAGACTGCGGCAAGCGCTTTGAAGAACTGCTCTTTGACGACGACGATGCCCTGCCCTGCTGCCCGCAGTGCAAGAGCCACAACACCAGACGCCTGCTCACCACGCCAAGCCCGCTCAAGAAAAATCCCTTCCCCTACAAGGTAGGCCCGGTCAACCAGGCCTTTGTGAACAACGTGAAGCGCGCCGAGGCCATGGCCGCCAGGGGCATGTCCCCCTGCTCGTCCTGCGGCTCTTCCTGCGCCCACGCGGGCGGACAGAACCAGGCCGGCCACTAGCCGGAACAAGGGTCGCCCCTGCCAGGTCTTCCCGCAATTCCTTCTCCAATGAGGTCATTCATGCCCAAAGCCAGCAAGGTCGCGAGACACTACCACAAGGTGGGAACCCTAAGCCTCTACTACGGCCTGCCTCCGGCGTCCCAGCTCATCTCGGACTTTCTGAACTCGGTCTGGGCCACGCCCGAGGACGACAGGGCACGGGAGCTTCTGCTGCTCATGACCATCGGGCAGATCGACAGGGAGCAGGCCTACAGGGAGCTCACGGCCCTTGGGAACAAGAAGTCCCGCCTGGCCACCTACCTTGTGGCTGTGCACAACCTTGGCGCCAAGGATGAGGAGTTGCGCGCTGCAGGCACAAGGCTTCTTGAGGCGCTGGCGGACAAGGGCTTTTTGCCTGCCATGCACCAGCTGTGCGCCGAGTGGACAACCAGGGATCTGGCAAGCCAGCTTCCCGGAGGAACACAGAGGGTGCAGACCCTCTTCTCCTACGCACGCAAGGGATCCATTACCTGTGTGGTCCTCCTTGGACAGGCCTATCTCGAAGGCAGGATCAGGCTCAAGGACAACCAGGTGGACGAACTGTGCCTTCAGCTTGTGGAGGGCGTGCGCTCCAGAAGCTGGGAGTGCCTGCGCCTCCTGGTGGACATCTACAGGACCTGTCTGCCCATGGAGCTCTCCCCGGACATTCCCGAGCCCATCCTGGAGACGCTGCGCCTCGCTGCCCTGGCCGGCATGACCGACGCCATGCTCCTTCTCGGGGAGCTGTACCATTCGGGCCGCATCCTGCCCAGGAACATTGACTACGCCCTGTTCTGGTACCGCAGGGCCTGGGAGCACGGCAGCATGGACGCTGGCTGCGCCTACGCGCGCACGCAGCTGGACTACGCGGAAACGGACAGCGAGCTCGACGATGCACGGCACATTCTCGAGTACGGCTGCAGCCAAATGCACGCTGCCTCCCACCTGGGCCTTGGCGAGTACTTTCTCAAGGCCATGCCCGAGGAGGCAGACCCGAAGCTGCACACCTTTGAAACCCTCATACGCACGGCAGCGCAGCTCGGGGACGCAGACACCTACGCGCACTTTCTCTTCGAGCAGCTGCGCACAGGGGAAGCCGAGGACATAGACGCCTACGAGGCCCCCTTTCTGCGCAATTCCCCGATTGCCATGTACTGGTACGCCCGCAGCCTCAACACCCTCTCTCTGCGCGAGAGACCAGGCTCGCGCCCAGACAAGCAGGCCTTCAAGATGCTGCGGGATCTGGCGCACGACTGCTGCGTTCCTGCCTGCAACAGCCTTGCCGAATACACCTACTTTGGCGGCTTGTACGGCTTCAGGGCCGATGCCGTTGCTGCGGATCACTGGATAGACCTTGGCAGGCAGTGCCACAGCCTGCGCTGCTGGACCCTGTACTGCCTGAAGGAGCTCAGGCTTGCGCAAGGACTGGGCATGCAGCACCGCATACCAGGCGATATCATGCACCTGCTCTACACCCTGGGCAGCTACGACGATCTTCTGGCTCAGGCCATAGTGACCTGTCAGCTGTGCATGGTGACAAGCCCGGACGCGGACCGCTCCTACAAGATCGGGACCACCAAGGATCAGGGGGAGCAGGCTATGACCATGCCTGCGGGTATGCTTTCGGACAACATCTCCAGGGCCGGCAGGGACGGCGATCTGGCAGTCTTTGCCTACCTGGAGAAGGAATTTGCCAATGCCTCGGGCTGCAGGGTGGTCCACACCCTGGCGCGGCTCATCGCCCGGAACCTGAACTTTGGCGACTGGCTGAACTGCCACCAGCTCTCCCAGATATGCGGAGTCCTGAAGGTGGGCTTCATGGATCCTGTGCTCTACCACCCGCGAAACCGCAGGGGCAACCAGAACAGCTGCTCCACTGGCGACACGGAGACAGGAAGGCGGGCAAGGAATCTGGGCAGGCCCCAAAAGCCCCAAAACGCCCGCAGGCCAGTCAAGCCAAAGTCCGGAGAAGCCCGGGGATAACTTGCCCATTGAGGGCGTATTCTTGCCTGTTCCTTCCTGCTGTACGCTTCCTTTTCGCGCCGCAGGCTTGTGCCATCCAACGACACTGCCCACAAGGCGTGACGCGCAAAGCTTAGCCCCAGCCAAAAGTCTGCGACTTTCCGGGAAACTGCGCCTTGCCAAGGGTAGGCATGATTGCGCCTCATAGGCCCTTTCTGGCATGCCTTGCCCAGAGAAGGCACGCAACTTTTCGAAAACCGCCCTGCGCTGCCTTTCTTGTCTCTTTTTCCGTCCTTGCGTAGAATTTTGCCCAAGGCAAGCCCCTCCTGACCGAAACGCGCAGGCCCTTTGTTCCCAAGGGTCCGCACAAGGCAACAGGGCTTGCACACAGCTTTTCGCATTGCTGCCTGTTTCAAGGCGCGGGCAGGCAAGGCCCCAAAGGCCCCCAAAAGCCATTTGCCAGGCTGGCCCCAAGGGCGTTGTCCCCCAAGCCTCCCCACCCCAAGGCCATTTTCATGCAAGCAAGAACCTTTCTTTCCCAGAAGACACTTGTCCTTCTCTCCCTTCTCCTCAGTCTTTCCTGCCTTCTGACCTCCTGCAACGACAGCAGGTCCACGCGCCAGCAGCGCGTGCGCGAGTCCGCGGTCTTCAAGGTCGAGGCCAGGGACATTCCCCTCACAGCCGAGCTCTCCGGCCGCGTCTCCGCCTACCGCAAGGCCGAGGTTCGTCCCCAGGTGAGCGGCATTTTGAAGGAACAGCTCTTTACCGAGGGCTCCCTCGTGAAGGAGGGCCAGTCCCTGTACAAAATCGATCCGGACACCTACGACGCGGCTGTGGAAAGCGCGAAAGCCGCTGTTGCCAGCGCAGACGCCACCCTGCACGCTGCCAAGCTGCGCCTTGACCGCCGCGTGGCCCTTCTGCGCAGCCAGGCCGTGAGCCAGCAGGCCTACGAGGACTCGAAGGCCGAGTACCTGCAGGCCAAGGCCAATCTCGAGGTGGCCAAGGCTTCCCTGCGCACAGCCCAGATCCAGCTGCGCTACACGGACGTGCTCGCGCCCATCACAGGCCGCATAGGCAAGTCCAACGTGACCCAGGGCGCGCTTGTCACTGCCAACCAGGCAGACGAGCTCGCTGTCATCCAGCAGCTTGACCCTGTCTACGTGGACATGACCCAGTCTTCCTACGCGCTGCTTGTGCTGCGCGACCGCTACGCTGCCGGCAACCTGGTCCGCCCCGGGGACAACACCTCAACGGAAGTGACCCTCACCCTGGAAAACGGCAGGGTCTACCCCCTGAAGGGCGAACTCAAGTTCGCGGACATCACCGTGGACGAGAGCACCGGATCGGTTCTTTTGCGCTCCGTGTTCAAGAACCCGGATTTTGTGCTCCTGCCTGGCATGTACGTGAAGGCCAGCATCAGCCAGGGCGTCAAGATGGGGGCCCTGCTCGTGCCCCAGCGCGCCGTGCGCCGCGATCCCAAGGGCAACGCCTCGGTCTTCGTGCTCACAAACGGCAAGGCAGAGCTTCGTTCCATTGTTGGCGGCGACATGGTGGGCCGCTTTCTCATGGTGAACGAGGGCCTCAAGGTGGGCGAGCTTGTCCTGCTCGAGGGCATTCAGAACATGCGTCCCGGCGCGGAGGTGCGCCAGACCAACGTGCTCACCGTGGACACCTACGGAAAGTCGGGGGACTAGGCCATGTCCATTTCCCGCTTCTTTATCGAACGACCGGTCTTTGCCTCGGTCTTAGCGGCGCTCATCATGCTCGCTGGCGGGCTTTCCTACAGGTTCCTGCCTGTGGAGCAGTTCCCGCCCATGGCTCCGCCCACCATTTCCATGAACGTGGAGTACGCGGGATCCTCTGCCCAGACCATGCAGGACAGCGTGGCGCAGATCATCGAGCAGAACATGACGGGCCTCGACAACCTGCTCTACATGTCCACCTCCT
>CALVGM010000015.1 GCA_944327095.1 uncultured Desulfovibrio sp.
CTCATTTCGGAAAGAATGCCAGCCTTCTCCACCTGCTTCTTGAAGCGGCGCAGAGCCAGATCAAAGTTGTCGTCGTCGAGAAATACTCCGGGCATGAAAATCACCTCCTTCCGTCTCGATGTCGGCATGAAGCCGCCTGTTCCCTTTTGGGGAAACGTATGGACGCTACGGTGTCCAGAATGTGCCCTTTCGCAGGGCAAAGAAAAATCCGGCAACAATTGTTGACGGATAAAGAGCATCAGCTTGCAAAAGCTGGTGTCGAGGGCGGGACTTGAACCCGCACGGCATAGCCACTGCCCCCTCAAGACAGCGTGTCTACCAGTTCCACCACCTCGACAACTGAGAAAAAGCTTCTACAGGCATTTTTGACAAATGGCAAGCGTTTTTTTGCAAAAAGTCACAAAAAATGTCCGAAAGCCTGGCTGCGTCACACAGACGTTTCTCCCTGAGCTTTCCATGGAGCCCTTGGGAGCTGTCCTTCGAGGCCCCCCATGCCCTGCCGGCAAGGGGGCAGGTGCGAATTCTCGTCAGCTCTTGTCTTCCTTTCCTTGCGCACATACCCTTCTTAGGAGCGCAAATGCCCTGTCCCATCCTGCTGCAGGACATTTTTGTCCGCCTCGAAGGCTTCCCTGTCTCTCAGGTAGTCTAACACATTCAGTTGCTCCATCAAGTCGTGATTGTATTAGCCTGTGAAGTCAAGCAGGTGCCAGCTGTACGTACATGAAGTGAAAGCACCCAAGCCATTCTCAAGAATAGGTTGACTTGAGTGCTCCGATGTCTACTTCGCCAGCATCTTTAGCCATGTTGCTCTTGGTCTCCAAAAACTACCACCAGTAGTTTGAAAGGCCTGATGCTCTAACAATTTCAACCCAAGTACAGGAAAATGTTGAGGTCGTGGTCCTTGCGGATCACTTTTTTCCACGACATTCTTTGCACCAAGATTGATTTCTGATGTCACTATCTTCATCTTTTGTCATTTTTCTAAACCCAAAATCACTTAAGGGTTTTTCTTTCCCACAGTGAGGGCAGATTCTAGTTGGCTCACTACCATTATAGCCATGTGATTGGATGATAGGTCGATCTTGATTTTGTTTCATATAATTTACTCCGTTGCAAAAAAATTACATTAGGTAAATATAGTGAACTTTATTGAGATCTATGTAGTATTTATAGGCTTGTTGGTTCCATAAAGGCTATATAGAGTGTTTTTGCTGCCTAACAGCAAAAAGAAAGATTTACTCTTTCCGATAACTTTAAAATAACAAATTCCCCGTGCTATTGCAAGAATTTCGGTGATAAAAAATCCTGCCCTTGCGCTTGCCCTGCAGGGCGGCTATCCTTTCACACCGTTTTGGCAAGCTCCCTCAGGGTATAGACCCTGTGGGGGGGATCGCAACTTGTGCCGCAGGAGGGAACATACTCGTGGAACAGGCAGAGGCGGAAGCGCTTTTTCAGGCCTGTCTGGAAAGGACAGGGCCCGTATTGTG
Source organism: uncultured Desulfovibrio sp. (assembly GCA_944327095.1). Classification (GTDB taxonomy): domain Bacteria; phylum Desulfobacterota; class Desulfovibrionia; order Desulfovibrionales; family Desulfovibrionaceae; genus Desulfovibrio. Next base: position 1,488 of record CALVGM010000015.1, read on the forward strand.
CCTGGACATAGGCACCGGCACCCAGGACGTACTTTTGGCCCTGCCGGGGTCTTGCGTGGAAAACTGGCCCAAGTTTGTGCTGCCGTCCCCGGCCGTGCTGGTCGAAAGGGCTCTTGCCAGGCTGGCCAGTGAGGGCCGCGATGTCTGGCTGTGCGGGCAGAACATGGGCGGAGGTTTTGCCGGTGCGGCCCTTGCGCTCATTAGAAAGGGGCACAATTTGTGCGCGACATCTTCCGCTGCAACGGCCCTGCACAACGATCCGGACAGGGTCAGGGCCATGGGCATAGAAATAGTCGAGACCTGTCCGGCAGGCTTTGTGCCGCTTGCCCTGGGGGATTTTGACCTTGCCAACTGGCAGACATTGCTTGCTGCCCACCATCTGCCCATGCCCAACCTTGTGCTGGCGGCCGTGCAGGACCACGGCTTTCATGGCAAGGGGTCCGGCAACCGCAGGGTGCGCATGGCCCGCTACGCGAGCCTGCTTGCCCAAAATCCCGATCCCGTTTCCTGGCTCTTTGACGTGCCTCCTCTCGAGATGACGCGCATGCGCGCAGTGCATCTTGCCAGCGGCGGCCCTGTTGCAGACACGGCCACTGCCGTGCTGCTCGGTGCCCTGCTCGACCCTGTCTTTGTGCGGCGCAGCTTTCGCGAGGGCGTGACCTTTGTGAACGTGGGCAATGGCCATGTCTTTGCTGCCCTTGTCTACAAGGGCCTTGTGCGCGGCATCTACGAGCACCACACCTCCATGCGCACAAGAGAGGAGCTTTTGGCGGACCTTGGCGAGTTTCGCAGGGGCTTTCTGCCCTGCGACGTTGTGCAGCAGAGCGGCGGCCACGGCACTGCCTACGGGCCTGTCTTCGAAGAGGCAAGCTACGAGCCCACCTTCATCTGCGGCCCGGGCAGGGCCATGCTGGCGGGCTGCGGGCAGTTCATAGCGCCCTTTGGCAGCATGATGCTGGCCGGATCCCTGGGGCTTCTCCTTGCCTGGTGCGTGAGGCAAAAACAGCAGGGCCAGGGCGCGCAATAACAGCAATCCTTCACATACATCCATATACAACAGACATTTCAATGGGGGAAACATGCACGCTGACGCATACGATCCGGCCGAATTCTGGAGCCGTGATCAGATAGAGGCAACGCAGCTCACGCGCCTGAAAAACGTGGTGAGCCGCGTCTACAACAAGTGCGAGTTCTACAGAAAGCGCCTGGACGAGGCCGGCATAGGCCCGGACAGCATACAGAGCCTGGACGACATAGAGCGCATTCCCTTTACCACCAAGGACGATTTGCGCTCGCAGTATCCTCTGGGCCTGGTCATAGTGGACAGGGCTGACCTTGTGCGTCTGCACTGCTCAAGCGGAACAACAGGCACGCCCGTGGCCATTGCCCACACGCAAAACGACCTCAACACCTGGGCAGATCTCATGGCCCGCTGCCTGTACATGGTTGGCGTGCGCCGCGAGGACGTGTTCCAGAACATGTCCGGCTATGGCCTTTTCACAGGTGGCCTTGGCATACACGCAGGAGCGGAGCGCCTGGGCTGCATGACCATTCCCGCAGGCGCCGGCAACACGGCCCGCCAGATAAAGCTTGTGAAGGACTTTCACACCACTGTGGCCCACATTCTGCCCTCCTACGCGCTCATCCTTGGCGAGCGACTGCGCGAGATGGGCGAGGATCCGGCAGACTTTCCCCTGCGCATAGCCGTGGTTGGTGCCGAGCCCTACACGGACGCCTTCAGAAAGCGCATCGAGTCCCTGTTCAACATGAAGGTCTACAACAGCTACGGCCTTTCGGAGATGAACGGCCCGAGCGTGGGCTTCGAGTGCCTTGAGCAAAACGGCTTGCATGTGTGGGAAGACGCCTACTTTGCGGAAATTGTGGATCCCGAGACAGGCAAGCACGTAAAGCCAGGCGAGGTGGGCGAGCTTGTCATGACCACCCTTGTGCGCGAGGGCATGCCCATATTGCGCTACAGGACAAGGGATCTGACCCGCTTCCTTCCCGGCACCTGTCCCTGCGGCCGCGAACACCGCCGCATAGACCGCATCCTTGGCCGCAGCGATGACATGTTCATCTGCAAGGGCGTCAACATCTACCCGCAGCAGATCGAGGACGTGCTCATGCGCTTCCCCGAAGTTGGCCGCAACTACCTCATCTTGCTCGACAACGACAACGTGGG
>CALVGM010000016.1 GCA_944327095.1 uncultured Desulfovibrio sp.
TCCGTCAGCTGCGACTGCGAGGGTGTCGCTGCCGAGCCTGTGCGTCTGCCCAACCTCGGCATTCTGGCCTCCACGGACATTCTGGCCATAGACAAGGCCTCCGTGGATCTCATCTACAACCTGCCCGAGGAAACCCGCGCCCATATGGTGGAGCGCATCGAGAGTCGCTCGGGGCTCAGGCAGCTCACCTACATGAAGGAACTTGGCATGGGCAGCGACGACTACGAGCTTGTGGAAGTCTAGCCCGGACGCAGGAACATATGCGCAAGAACATATGAAGGATGCCCCGGATCCACTGGATCCGGGGCATCCTTGTATTGAAGAGCTCCATATGGGCTGCCGGGGGGGCTGCCGGGACTATTTCTTGTCTTCCTCGGCGAGAAGGCGAACCAGGGAATCGCTTTCGATGGGCGTCAGATTGAAGCGCATGCCGGCCTCGTCGATGAGGGTATGCAGATCGGCTGTGGGGCGCTCCCTCTTTTCCTCGAAGATGTACTTGGCAGCTTCGCGGACCTTGTTGGTAGGCGTTATGGTCATGAGCAACTCTCCTGCTGCAGGGTTGATACCGACTCGGGAAGGGGCGCAGTCCAATCATTCCCAAGGGAACCCCTGACGCTGTCTCGGGCCGAGACGGTAGACTGAGAATAGCCGCAAGGGACGAGAGAGGCAAGCAGTTTTCTTGCGAAGCACAAGCCTGTGCAAGGGCGAGATCGAACTTCGCAACCGTCCAGAAGGAGGCCTGGAGGCCAGGGTTGTGCTCGGGGAAGAATACGCAAGCTCTTTGAATACATGAAGAAAAACTTTTTGACTTTTGTCTGGCCCAAAACTAGAATGGACAAGGCTGTGCGGGCAACAGGGTCCGCGCCTCAAGAACTTCAAGGAGTATCAGCCATGGATGCCCTGCAGTGCATACGTACCCGCAGATCCTGCCGTTCCTACGAGGACAGGCCCATTCCTTCGGAAACCATCAACGAACTTCTGCGCCTTGGCACAAAGGCTGCCACGGGTTCTGGCATGCAGCCCTGGGGCTTTGTGGTCCTGGAGGGAAAGGAGCGTATCGAGGCCCTTTCCACAGAGATCAAGGCCTGGCTGCGTCCCCGTCTTGGCGAGCTTCCCTGGCTTGCCCAGTACGAGGAATGGCTCGGCAGGGATTCCTACAACATCTTCTACAACGCCCACAACGTCATCGTGATCTACGGGGACACGGCCTCGCACTGGCATGTGTACGACGCATCCCTGTGCACGGCCAACATCATGCTGGCTGCCCACGCCCAGGGCCTGGGCACCTGCTGGATAGGCTTTGCCGAGTCCTTCATGAATCTGCCAGAGATAAAGGCCCGCTACAACGTGCCCGCAAGCTTCGAGATTGTCAGCACCATGAGCATTGGCTACGCCAAGGGGCACATGCCCGAGGCCAAAAGAGAGGAGCCACGCGTCTTCTTTGCAGGCTAGGCGCAGGGCTCCACAGACATGTGACAACGTTTTTGCAGGCTCCCTGTCCCTGGTTTGTCCGGGAACAGGGAGTCCTTCGTTCCCGGGCCCGTGCGTCAATCGGCACCCCCATTCTCTGGAGGAACACCATGGAAATCTGGCTCACCATCTGCGCTGTCCTGCTGGCCATTGGCGTGCTTGTGTCCTGCGAGGATGGCAGGACAAGGGAAGGCTGCCATCACGGGGAAGCCGAGAAGTAGCAGGAGCGCGTCTGTGTCCCTGTCTCTTTTCGTCTCCTCCTGTTGCAGGATCCCGAGTCGGAGCACGGCATGATGCGCTTCTCTGTCTGGGGCCCTTGCCGCCTTGCGCGTGCCCTTGCGACAGGCCTTGCCCTGTGTCTGCCCGTGTGGGCAGCGCTTTTTTTGTGCGCAGGCCCCTGCAGCGGGCAGGAGTTCGAGCTTGTCATAGCCCATGTGAACGACACCCATTCCCATGTTGCCGGCACGGACAGACTGGGCAACGCGGCCTACGATCAGACAAGGGCCATGGGCGGGTCCGCGCGGCTTGCTGCAGCCATCGAGGCCGTAAAGGACGCCAATCCTCATGTGCTCGCGCTTGATGCCGGGGATGAGGTGCAGGGAAGCCTTTTCTACAGCGTGTTGGGTCTGCCCTTTCAGGCGCGTGTGAACGCGCTGACGCACCTTGACGCCATGACCCTGGGCAACCACGAGTTCGACGCGGGCTGCGAGGCCCTTGCGGGCTTTGTGCGCCAAAACCCCGTGCCCGTGCTGGCCGCAAATCTTCGCCCCCGGAAGGACTGTCCCCTGGCGTCCTGTGCCATTGCGCCCTGGCGCGTTTTCAGTTTCGGCGGGCGCAGGGTGGCTGTTGTGGGTCTTGCCAACGACGAGGTGCGGGTCATCTCCAGGGCCTGTGCGCACACGCGCTTTGCCAACGCAGCACAAAGCCTGCGCACGGCTGTCGAGCAACTTGAGAAAGAGGGGGTCCATATTGTCATTGCCCTGACCCACCTTGGTCTTGAGCGGGACAGGGAGCTTGCCAGAAGCGTACGCGGCGTGGACATCATCGTGGGCGGCCATACCCACAGCCGGCTTGGCAAGGCCACGGAGGAGGGCGGGCCTGTGCCGGACGGCCCCTATCCCATTGTGGAGCGCGGCCCAAACGGGCAGCCCGTGTTGGTGGTCACTGCCGGCTGGGCCCTGCGCTACCTTGGCCTTTTGCGCGTCCGCCTTGATTCGGCAGGTGTCCCCGTGTCCTGGAGCGGCCACGAGATGGAGCTTGCCCGCGACCTTCCCCTGGACAAGGATGTTGCGGGCCTTGTGGCGCAGGCCTCTGCAAGGGTCGAGAAAAGCCGCACTGCCTTTCTCGGGCACTCGGACCTGGTCTTTCCCGACGGCCTGGACGCCTGTCGCGCTGGCGACTGCCTGGCCGGCCTTGTGACCACGGACGCCATGCTGGCCTATGGCAGAACCCATGGGGCGGATTTGGCTCTCTACAATGGCGGAGGCTTTCGGGCCGGCATACCCAGGGGCAGAATCAGTCTTGGCAGCGTGCTGGACATGCTGCCCTTTGGCAACAGGCTCTTTCTGCGCTCCTATACGGGCTCCCAAATCCGGGCAGCCCTTGAGCACGGCGTGGCCGGCCCGTCCGCCAGGGGCCCAGGCATCCTGCACTGCGCGGGTCTTGTCTACAGCGTAGACCCCAAAAAGGCTGCAGGCCACAGGGTCAGCGACATCCTGGTACTGGATGGGCAGGGTGTTGCCCACCCCCTTGAGGAGGAAAAAAACTATGCCGTTGTCCTGCCGGAGTACCTTGCCCAGGGCGGGGACAGCTTTTGCATGCTTGCCCGGGGTGTGCCCTTGCCCTTTGCGGATCCTCTGGACGCGGACGTGGTCGCGGACTACATACGGGAAAAAGGTCAGCTTGCGCAGCCCCTTGCCCCGCGCATACGCTTTGCGCGCTGAAAAGGGCGGGATCAGGCCCCCTTTTGCTGGTCCCTGCCGGCCCTGCGGAAAAATTGCCTGCAAAAGAGCTTGACTTTTTGGGGGGCTGTGGTCGATTTTGGGGGCGTTTTTTGCCTGCCCCCCCGGCAGGCCAGTGATTCACCCTCAATCTTCAAGCATCAGGCAGGAGCATCATGGACAGCATCTGGTCTGCGGTCATATTGAGCATTGTGGAAGGCCTGACGGAATTTTTGCCAGTCTCCTCCACCGGCCATCTCATCATCACGGGCGATCTTCTGAACTTTACGGGCGAGAAGGCCTCGGTCTTTTCGGTGTTCATACAGCTTGGCGCCATCCTGGCCGTTGTCGTGCTCTACTGGCAACGCTTCTGGGGGCTTCTGCGCCCGAGGGCAGATCAGAAGTTCTCCGGCCTGCGGGGCATCTGGCTGCTCGTTCTGACCTGCATCCCTGCCTGCGTGCTGGGGCTGCTCTGCCACGACTTCATCAAGGCCCATCTCTTCACCCCGGCCACAGTGGCTGTTGCCCTGGTGGTGGGTGCCATCATGATGATCGTTGTGGAGCGCAGAAGCTTTGTGGTCACAAGCGTGACCCTAGACGACATGACGCCAAGGCTTGCCCTGGGCATAGGGTGCTTCCAGTGCCTTTCCCTGTGGCCCGGCTTTTCCCGTTCTGCCTCCACCATCATGGGCGGCATGATCCTGGGCGCTGGCAGAAAGCTTGCCGCCGAATACAGCTTTGTGGCGGCTGTGCCCATCATGATTGCGGCAACAGGCTACGACATGCTGAAGAGCATCAGCCTCTTCACAGCCGCGGACATCCCCTTCCTGGCAGTGGGCTTCATAGGCTCCTTCATCTCGGCGCTTGTGGCCATCAAGGCCTTCATTGCCCTGGTCGGCCGCGTGTCCCTCGTGCCCTTTGCCGTCTACCGCCTCATTCTGGCGCCCCTTGTCTTCTACTTCATGGTGTACTGAGAAAGGGGCCAAAAACCGTATTTTCCCCTTTGCGCGCCCCGGGCCTTTCCCGCGACCCGGGGCGCGCCTGATCCCAATGGCGCGGGAGCAAGCAGCATGGGAGTTGCGACATGGACTTTCGCATCGAAAAGGACAGCATGGGCGAGGTGCGCGTGCCGAGCGACAGGTACTGGGGCGCGCAGACCGAGCGCAGCAGGATACACTTTCCCATAGGGGAGCCGGCCAGCATGCCCGGGCAGATCATTCACGCCTTTGGCCTGCTGAAAAAGGCCTGCGCCCTGGCCAACGCCGAGCTGGGCGTGCTTTCCGAGGACAAGGCCCAACTCATAGCCAGGGTCTGCGACGAGATCTGCGAAGGCAGGCTCGCAGGGCACTTCCCCCTGGTGGTCTGGCAGACAGGCAGTGGCACACAGACCAACATGAACGTGAACGAGGTCATAGCCAACCGCGGCAACGAGCTCGCGGCAACGAGCCTCCTCCACCCCAACGACGACGTCAACAAGTCCCAGAGCAGCAACGACACCTTTCCCTCTGCCCTGCACATAGCTGCGGTGATCGAGCTCGAGGACAGGCTCATTCCGGCCCTGGACGCCATGATAGCCTCCCTTGAGGCCCTTGAGCGCAAGAACGAGGGCATTGTGAAGTGCGGCAGGACCCATCTGCAGGACGCCACCCCCATTGCCTTTTCCCAGGAGATCAGCGGCTGGCGCGTCATGGTGGAAAAGGGGCGGGAATTTGTTTCCCTGGCGCTGCCCGGACTGCGCGAGCTCGCGCTGGGCGGCACGGCTGTGGGGACAGGCCTCAACGCCCCCAGGGGCTTTGCCGAGGCCGTGGCCAGAGCCATGTCCTCCCTGACGGGCAAGGCCTTTGTGACTGCCCCCAACAAGTTCCACGCCCTGAGCTCCAGGGACGAGATAGTCTTTGCCCACGGCGCCCTGAAGGCCCTTGCGGCCAACATGATGAAGATGGCCAACGACATACGCTGGCTTGCCAGCGGCCCGCGTCTTGGCCTTGGGGAAATACGCATTCCCGAAAACGAGCCCGGTTCCTCCA
>CALVGM010000017.1 GCA_944327095.1 uncultured Desulfovibrio sp.
GTGGAAGAACAGGTAGGGTCCGCCGACCAGGCGCTGCAGGATTTCGGGTGTGCCCCTGGTATCGCAGACTGTGCGCACAAAGGCGTCGAGCGAACGCTTGGCATTGTGGATCTGGAAGCTCACGCCCGAGGCCACGTCCGGGCCGCGCAGAACCTTGGACACGAACTGGAAGGATGTGGCCGGCGAGGATATGGCCGGAAGAAGCGCGTTGACAGCCTTCTGGTAGTCCTCGAGCTGGCGCGTGACCTGGGCCAGGCGCATGGCCTGCTCGCGCTGTGCCGGATCCATGCTCGCCGAGAGCTTGTCCACTGTGTGGGACGTGTCGGAAAGGACCTTGCCAATGGACGAGGGCGCCTTTTTGAGGCGTATTTCACGCAGCACCATGTTGAACGTCTGCACAGTGCCGTACCAGGGCGGCGTGTCCGTGACGAGCGCCAGGGGGCGCAGCTCCTCGTTCATGCGCTCAAGCAGAGCAAAATAGGGATTGGCGTAGCCGGACATCTGCCCGGAAACCAGGCGCATTTCCTCTGTTGGCGCCACAATTTCCTGTCCTGTGGGTGCGGACAGGGCAAAATTGTACCAGCTTGTGAAGTACTGGGCCGCATAGCTCTCCCAGAAGGCCTTCTCGGCCATGCGAAAGCTCTCCTTGTCCCTGGAGGAATCGCGTATCTTGTCCAGAAAGTCCGCAATGGCCTCGCGCCCGCGCACCGTGTAGGCAGCTGGCACAGAGGTATCCTTGCGCAGGATGAACTGGCTGTTGCCCCAGAACTCGCTCATGGTGACCGGCCGCAGCAGGGGATGATCATTGGCCCAGCCCACAAGCCAGTCCAGCCTTCCGCCGCGGAAACTCACAAGATCCGCAAGGGCGTTTTGCCAGGTTCGCAGCTGCTCCTCGAAGTTCTGGCTGCCCGCGTTCCAGGCAAGGTTGCGCAGGTAGAGGCTTGTGTACACAGGCCCGCTCTTGGCAGGCAACCCAAGGCCCTGGCGGAAGAGTGCCGGCCGCATGGGTGCCGGAACGCGCTCCATGTCCTCCAGCGAGGCGCCGTCTATGCCCTTTTGCAGAACATTCATGCGCCAGACAAGATGCTCGATGTAGATGGGTATGACTGCCTCTGGAGTCGAGGCATTGACAGCGTTGATATTGCGCAACAGGGTCAGATCCGAGGGCTGCTGCACTGTGCTCGCAAACAGGCGCCCGTAGTACTCCTTGATGCGCTGTTCGCCCTCTATGCTCTGGGTCAGGCCAAGACGGGGGATACGCCAGTTCCTGTTGACCATCTCCATGTTCAGGATGCCCCTGGAAATCTGATCCAGGGGAAGCAGGCGGTTTTCCACAGAGCCCGAGGTCGCCTTCGCCGCTGCGGCAAAGGGCGCAAACTGTTCGGAGAGAATGTTCAGGGCCTTTCTGTTTTCCACAAAGGAGAGGGTGAGAAGGCAGGAGACCCCGAGGCAGACCAGCATCCACGCGCCCCAGCCAAGCAGGCCGGACACTGTGCGCCAGTGCAGCATTTCCCTGACTGGCGTGAAGAGATACCTGTCGCGGGGTATGATCTTCGAGAAGATGTCGTGCAGGAAGGCGCCCCTGTTCGTGGCCATGGGGTTGTTGGCGAACTTTTCGTCGTTGGCCTTGGCGCTGGCAAAGAACAGACCCCTGAAGAAGGGCGTTTCCAGGTAGGGATTGGCGCTGAAGAGAATGGAAGAGAAGCGCTGCAGCGGCTCCTGAAGTTTGGCAAGATGTCCTGGCAAAGACAGCAGGGAGAGTTCGAAGTCCGGCTTGGCGTTGGCTGCCATGATGCGGAAATCGTTCATGATCTCCACGAAGTGATCCAGGCAGTCGTGGGCAAACCTGTCGCCTGGCAGTTCCTCGCAGTTGAGCGAGCCCATGACCTGCCCCCGCGCAGACATGTCGATCTGATCCGTAAAGGCGTTGAAGCCCGGCACAAGGTCCATCTTGGTGACAAGCACGTAGATGGGAAATCTTGCGCCTACCACGCGCATGAGCTCGTTGATGCGCCTGCGCAGCAGCCGCGCGTAGTCGTCAAGCTGTTCCGCGTCGCCCCCAAGCCGTTCTGCCGACACAGCCACCACCAGGGCATTGAGCGGCTCGCGCTGGCGATGCTTGGCCAGCAGTGTCAGAAAGGTCTCCCATTCGCGGCGCACGGACGTATCCTCGCCACACTCCGCCTCGGAGAAGCGCCCTGCCATGTCGAGGATCACCTCGGAATTGGAAAACCACCAGTCGCAGCTCGAGGTAGGGCTTCCTATGGTGTTGAACTGCGTCTGTATGGCCAGAAGATTGGCGCGACGCAGGGCCATGGTCTTGCCGGAATTGCTTTCGCCTAGCACCATGCACCAGGGCAGCACATAGAGAGGATTGCCCTTCTTGCTCATTTCGGATGTCTTCAGGACGTCCACCGCGGCAAGGAAACGCTTCTCCATGTCCTTGTAGTTCTGCTGTTCTTCCTCTTCCTGGGGCAGACGCGAGAGATCCTGCCGCACCACGCGCTCCACAAAGCGGCGCTCCCTGTGCCGGAAATACCATCTGTGCAGGAGCGCTGCCAGCACGCACAGGCCGACAATGCCTCCGTAGACGGACGCGGCAAACCACAGGGGCCAGTGCAGCCACAGACCAAGGTAGTAGATGCCTACAGCCAGAAGAAGCAGGAACAGGAGGATGAGCAGGAACCGGAACAGCTTGGAGCGGAACATCAGAATCCTCGTTGCTGAAGACTACATGAAGACGGTATTCACAAAACGGTCAAGGGACATGTCAAGAATGATATTGTAGGAGAGGTAGAGCACGCCCACTGTCAGCAGGGGCACGGCAAACAGCGCCAGGGTGACAAGATGCGAGCGCGCCCAGGGCAGCTTGCGTGGTTGCGTGGGCGTATGCACCGCATAGACTTCCGGAGACAGGGGAGCCTTGCCCACCATGTCGCAATCGACCTCCGGCGAGAGCCATTTCGCGTTCGGCAGGGCATTGCGTATGGCCTGCTGGCGCAGGGCGTTGAGACGCACGCGCTGGCGATCGTTGAAGTAGCGCCCGCGAAAGCCGAGTTGCAGGCACAGGGCGTACACTTCGAGCACTGCGGGCCTGTCGTTGGTCATGATGCCCTCATGATCCCTTGGGGCATTCTCTGGCAGGGGGTCGGACAAAAGCAGGATGTCCGAGTCGTCCGTCCCCATGGTCGCGCGGTTCAGGTGCTGGAGGCGGACAAAGAATTCCTCGCCGGCATTGATGGTGTTGTAGTAGATCTTCTGCAGGGGAGCCTGCAGCCAGCGCTTGCGGCCTTCCCAGGAAGTGGCGAGTATGGTCTCGTCGACAAAGGCGCACACGGCAAATCTGGCCTGGTCGAAATCCACTGCAGAAAAGCGCTGCCGCTTGGCAAACTGTTCGGCCCGCACAAGCTGCTGTTCCACGCTGTCGCGCATGGTCTCGAAATCCGGCGCATCGCCGGGGGAGCGCATGGTGCGGACAGTGAAGGCCAGAAGATCCGTGAAGGCATCGACAAGGCGGCAGCCTGGCTGTCTTGGCATGAAAGTTTCCCTCCTCTAGTCGGAACGCACGACTGCCAGAAAAACGTCCACGCTTTCCGGCCTGGATTCCCAGAAAAGGCAGATCTCGCGACTTTCCTCGACCTCGATCCAGTAGGGACTCTGCCTGTCCACAAGAAAGTAGTAGCTGCCTGCCCTCTTCGGCAGTCCGGACGGAGGCATGTGGTGATGGGTCAGGGCTATGCCCGGAATGGCGCGCACCAATATGTCCGACATCTTGAAGGGAGCGCACAGCTTGGCCGAACGCAGCACTTCCTCCACGAGCTTTTCCCCGTCCTCTTCCGGGTCCGCCTGCACGATAAGCCAGTACTGGTTGCAGGGCTTGAAGATGCGCTCCGGCAGCTCCGCGTGCAGCAGCAGATCCTTGGGTTCGAGACGCACAAGGAACTCTATGCTTGTGCCGAGCTTGGCCATGAGCTGCTGTATGAGGTCTCTGGCATTGAGAAAGCAGGGGTAGAGATCGCGATGGTTGTAGGGCAGAAGAACCTGGCGTCCGTCCGCTGTCTCTCCTGTCGGGGCAAGATCCCTGGAAAAGACGGAAAGTTCGCCTATGAACTGGCGCAGGACGCCGTATGCCTCCCAAGGTGGCACATCCTCGGTCTCGGCAAGGTGCATGAGAAGCTGGACGTACCTGTTGATGGTCTGCAGGGCGAGCAGAAAGATGATGTAGGCCGGATCGAAATCCTTGGTCCGCTGTTCGCCGTGCAGCTTGTATTCCTGCAGTTGGGTGGCTCGGAAGATGACAAT
>CALVGM010000018.1 GCA_944327095.1 uncultured Desulfovibrio sp.
GGGGACGGAGTTCGCTTAACTGCTGCATATGCCTTAAGTCCTCCTGGTTTTGGTGGTCGTGTTTTTTGTCAGCGCGCTCAGCACAAGAAGGAGTGCGAGCAGCGCGCCGCACACTGCGGGGATGTACAGAAAATATCTGTGGAAGCGGCTTGGCTCGGACAGGGTTTTGCCTTCTGTCCACAATGCCTCTGCCTGAAACTGCGGGCCCCGGAACACAAGGCGTCCGCGGTTGTCGAACACTGCGGATATCCCCGAGTTTGTGCAGCGTACAAGGTAGCGGTTCTGCTCAAGGGCTCGCAGGCCCGTCAGGGCCAGGTGCTGCCAGGGTGCTGCCGTGTCGCCAAACCAGGCGTCGTTGCTCACGTCCACAAGGACGTTGGCACCCTTTTCCACGCGCTCCTGGGCAAGCCAGGGAAAGACAGCCTCGTAGCAGATGAGCGGCCCCATGGAAAGAGCGCCCATGCGCAGGGGGCTTGTGCGCGTGCCCTCGGAGTAGGAGCCGATTTCCTGCAAGAGGCCCTCGAGGAACTTCCAGCGGAAGAAGGAGGGCACGTACTCGCCAAAGGGCACCAGATGTTCCTTGTCGTAGCTGCCCGCTGGGTAGCCGTTGGCGTCGAGCAGCCACACGCGGTTGAAGACCTGGCGGGTGCGCCCCGGGCCTGCCTCCTGCCCGGGAGAGCCGGTCAGAAGGGGCATGCGCGCCTCAATGACCATGGCCATGAGGCTGCGGGTGTGGCTTGAGCGCGCAAGGTCAAAGGGCATGGCCGTTTCCGGCCAGAGAATGATGCCGCGCGCAAGATAGTTGTCGAGGGCAGCCCGTGCCTCCTCGCTTGCGGCCTTTTGCCGTGCCTTTTGCACAGCCTGCAGAGTGAGGTCCACGTAGGTCTTCACTGTGGCAGTGCGGAAGGACTCCACCCACTTCTGATTCTGGTCGATGTTGCCCTCGACCAAAAGCACGGGAAAGACGGTCGGATCCTGCGAGGGCCTGGGCTGCTGGAAGGCCGCTTCCTCAGGGCCTACCAGTGGGGCTGTGTCGGGCAGGCTGTACACGCCGTAGCCACCCAGGAGGGCAGAGGCAACAAGGCCGCAGACAAGGCCCTGCCACTTCTGGAGGCAGATGGCTCCGCCAATGGTCAGGGCGCAGCCTGCCCACAGCGATCCTGTCAGGGTAGCGCCCAGGGTGTCGGAAAGCTGCAGGCTCCAGGGCAGGGGCGCCAGGGCACCCGAGAGGGGCAGCCAGGGAAAGCCTGCCACAAGGGCGTAGCCAAGCTCCAGGAAGTACCACACAAGGGCCATGGCAAGGGCTGTGAGGGGCCTGTCACCCCGCCAGAACAAGCGGCAGGCCAGGGCAAAGATCCCACCCTGGGTAGCCAGCACAAGGCAGACAAAAATCGCGCAGGGTATGGCGGCAGCCAGAGGCAGGCCGCCCACGTTGGCCATGGGCACGTAGAGCCAGTAGAGGGCAAGCACGTGCCCGACACTTGCGCACAGCCAGGCCTGCACAAAGGCCCCCTTGGGGCTTGGGCAAAGCTTGCCAAGCAGGGCCAGGCCCAAGGGATAGAGCAGGACCAGAAAGGGCAGGGACACAAGCTTGTTGGGAAAGCCGAGCCACAGGCCCAGGATTACGAAGGCCATGGCAAGAGGGCGTGCTGCGGGATGTGCGATCATGGAAGGATCTTCCTGCCCGGGGCAGGGGAAGGAGTGGGGTGCGCCAAAAAAGACCCGTGTCAGGCAGGCCTGGCAGGGTCTGTGGAAAAGTCGGGGTTGGGAGGCAGAGGGGAAGCCTGTCAGGCTGCGGGCTTTTCCCCTGTGTCCTCGGCCTTGGTCATGCGCAGGCGCTTGACGTGCTTTTTGTCCGCGTCAAGGACGGTAAAGGTCCAGCCGTCAATGGTCATGCTCTCGCCAATGGCCGGTACGTGGCCGAATTCCATGGACAGGTAGCCGCCAATGGTGTCCACGTCCTCGGAGGTGATCTCTGGACCCACTTCGGCCAGATCCTCCAGGTAGACCCTGGCGGACATTTCGTAGACATTGTTGCCAAGGTCCGTGATGGTGTCCTTGGCCGGCTTGTCGTGCTCGTCCTCAATGTCCCCGAAAATCTCTTCCAGCACGTCTTCCAGGGACACCAGGCCGCTTGTGCCGCCGTACTCGTCCAGGGCAACGGCAATGTGCTGCTTGCGCAGGCGAAATTCCTGCAGGAGCGAGGGCAGGGTCTTTGTTTCTGGCACGAAGAAGGCCTCGCGCATGATGCCGGAGACGGGATTGTTCAGGGAGGCCGTGTCGTTGAGGCAGGCCAGCAGGTCCTTGGCGTGGACAACGCCCACGATATTGTCCCTGTTGTCCCTGTACACGGGCAGGCGCGAGTGCCCAGAGCTCATGACGGCCGCGGCCACCTCGCTCAAGGTGGCGTCGTCCGGCACACAGTCTATGTCCGCCCTCGGTGTCATGGTGTCCTGCACCTGTATATTGTTGAAGCGCAGGATGGCCAGCAGCATTTCCTCCTGGTCCGCAGCCACCTCCCCGTCTGCGCGGGCTTCAATAATGGCCTGTTCCAGGCTTTCTTCCGGATCGTGGCCGAAAAAGTGTCCCAGCCGGCTCCAGAATCCGGGACTGTGGCCAGAATTGTCGCTGTCCAAGGTCAGCTCCTTTGTTGTAGGTTGCTTCGCTTCCCCTCATGCGTTTTGTGGGAAGCGGCAGGAAGGGATCCTGCAAAATTTCTTCACATATGCTAACCTGTTCGGCCCTATTGGGTCAACCGACAAAAAAGTCCCGGGGGCCGAAAGGTACGGACTCCGGGACAGGTTGCTATTTCATCTTGCCAAGGCGCAACAGCCCAAGCTTGTGCAGGTGTATTTCCAGACAGTCCACGGCAGCGGGGGTAACGCCCGAGATGCGGCCTGCCTGGCCAAGGCTTGCGGGTCTGACACGGCAGAGCTTTTCCACTACCTCGCTGGATAGGCCGGCCACGGCCGTGTAGTCCAGATCCTCGGGAAGGGGTGTTTCCTCAAGGCGCAGGCTGCGCGCCACAAGGGCTCTCTGGCGCTCGATATAGCCCTTGTACTTGACGTCCGCCTGTATGGTGCCGCGGGTAAAGTCGTCGGCCTCGCCAAGAAGCGCGCAAAGATCCCCATTCTGCTCCCCGTCCAGGGCCGCGAGATCGGAAAGCTCCACCTTCGGGCGGCGCAGGACTTCCGCAAGGGGCATGCCAACCACGGCATCCCCCCGCACAATGGCCCCTGCGCCAAGGCGTTTGTTCTCGAGGAAGGCAACGCCCCTTGAGACCAGTTCGCGGCGCCTTTGGAAGATGTCCCACTGTCTGTCGTCCACAAGGCCAAGCTCGCGCCCCCTTGGGGTAAGGCGCATGTCCGCCGTGTCCTCGCGCAAGAGCAGCCTGTGCTCTGCCCTGGAGGTGAACATGCGGTAGGGCTCGAGGGTGCCCGATGTGACCAGATCGTCTACCAGGACAGCCATGTAGGCCTCGTCCCTGCGCGGCAGGAAGGGCGGAAGCCCCCGCAGGCGGCAGGAAATGTTGAGCGCAGCCCAAAGGCCCTGGGCTGCCGCCTCCTCGTAGCCAGAGGTGCCGTTGATCTGGCCAGCGAACCACAGGTTGGGCACAGCCTTGGTCTCCAGGGTCTTGTGTGCCTGCAGGGGGTTTGCGTAGTCGTACTCTATGGCGTAGCCGGGGCGCACCATGACCGCGTGTTCCAGACCCCTGATGGAGTGGATCATGCGCTCCTGTATGTCCAGGGGCAGGGAGGTGCTGATGCCGTTGCAGTAGACCTCGGCTCCGTCCAGGCCCTCGGGCTCAAGGAAGACGTGGTGGCGCTCCCTCTGGGGGAAGCGGGCAACCTTGTCCTCGATGGAGGGGCAGTAGCGCGCGCCTGTGCCCTGTATGACGCCGGTAAAGAGCGGGGACCTGTCGAAGCCCTCGCGGATGATGTCGTGGGTGGTTTCGTTGGTCCAGGTAATGTGGCAGGGAACCTGGGGCAGGACCGGGCCTGGTCCGTGAAAGCTGAATCTTGGCAGGGGCGTGTCCGAGTACTGGGCCTCCAGGGCGTCGTAGTCTATGCTTGTGCCAAGCAGGCGCGGCGTAGTTCCGGTCTTGAGGCGTCCAAGCTGTATGCCAAGGGCAGTGAGCGATGAGCTGAGCTCTGTGGCAGGCTCGTCGCCAAGGCGGCCGGCCGGCATGTTGATAAGGCCCATGTGGATGCGGCCGGAGAGAAAGGTACCGGTGGTGAGCAAAACGTGGCTCGCCAAAAAGCGCAGGCCCTGGCGGGTGATGACGCCGGTGACCTTGCGATCGCTTGTGACAAGGCCTGTGACCTGATCCTGCCAGATGCGCAGGTTGGGCAGAAAGAAGAGGCTCTTGCGCACGTTTGCCATGTAGGCCTGCCTGTCCATCTGGCCGCGGGTGGCGCGCACGGCAGGGCCCTTGCTCATGTTGAGCACGCGCATCTGTATGGCCGAAGCGTCTGCCCACAGCCCCATCATGCCGCCCAGAGCGTCGATTTCCCGCACCATGTGGGTCTTGGCAAGGCCGCCTATGGCCGGGTTGCAGGACAGATGTCCCAGCCTGTCCACGTTGCCTGTGACAAGCAGGGTCCTGTGCCCCAGGCGGGCCAGGGCTGCGCAGGCCTCGCAGCCCGCGTGCCCGCCGCCCACGACTATGCAGTCAAAGACATCGTTTTCGTTCACCTAGATCTCTCCAAGCAGGATTCTGGCAAAGACGGCAGCGTCACGCAGGGTGGCGCTGATGGAGGAATGCTCGTTGGGCTCGTGGCAGGTGTTGAGAATGGTGGACCAGGCGCAGGCGCCAAGGCCCAGGTAGCGCAAGAGGCAGGCAACAGTGCTGCCGCCTATGCCCATGACCCTGGGCTCAAGGCCCTCGGCGCGCAGGGCCCTGGACAGGGCTTTCACAACGGGCGCGTCCTGCGGGGTCTCCGAGGCCTCGATGACCTGGCCCTGTTCCACAAGCACGCTTGCACCCATGGAGGATGCGGCCTTGGCCGCTATTTCCTTCACCCTTTCGAACACGCAGGCAGGGTCTATGCCCGGCAGGGCGCGGCAGTCCATCCAGAAGACGTCCTGGCCAGGCAGGATATTGGTGGCCTCCACGTTTTTTTCGTGCATGGTGGGGGTAAAGGTGCTGGTCGCAGGCTCGAAGAGAGCGTTTGTCTGGGAGAAGATCTCGTTCAGCTTCTCCAGGGCGAGCACAATGCGGGCCATGGCCACAAGGCTGTTGACGCCCTTGGCAGGGGTCGAGGCGTGGCACTGCCTGCCCTGCACCGTGAATTTGAAGCGAAAGACGCTCTTTTCGGCTATCTCGATGAGATTGCCTTCAGGCGAGCCGCTGTCGGGAATGATGTAGAGATCTTCCCTGGGGAAGAGATCCGCACGCTCCTTCACAAGGTAGGCCATGCCCCTGGTGTTGCCGCATTCCTCGTCGCTCAAAAAGACCAACTTCAGGGTGAGGCCTGGCACAATGCCTGTTCTGTGCAGGGCACAGGCAAGCACGAGCATGGAGGTGAGAGCCTGCTGATTGTCCTCCACCCCGCGCCCGTACAGGAGATCTCCCTTTTGCACCACCTTCCAGGGATTGGTCTGCCACAGACTTGCCTCGCCCTCGGGCACCACGTCCATGTGGGCAAAGAGCCAGAGCGCGCGTGGGCTCCTGCCCGGAATGGTGGCTATGATATTGGGGCGCACGCCGCCCTCGACCCTGGGGTCCGGAGCGTCCACGTGCACCATGTCTTCAACACCGTTGGAGCGCAGAAAGCTCTCCACATAGCGGGCCTTGGCTGCCTCGCCGGGCCCGGAATTTTCCGGCCCCACGGCGCGGAAGGCCGTGAGCCTTGTCTGTATGTCCGGAACAAGATTCGTGCTTGTGTGTATGCTGTCCAAAAGCCTGGCCAGATCGGCCGGCTCGGCGTTTGTTTCGTGTACCATGACGTCCTCGCTGAACACAAATGAGCGCAAAATGAGCACAACAGTTGCAGGACATAGCGCAAAAGGTGCTGGCGGACAATGCCTGCCGGGCAGGGCAGGTTGCCCTGTGCCCCGCTTGCATGGGGCAACTGGGGCAAGGGCAAAAAGAAAGAGGAGGTTTGCAAAACCTCCTCTTGAAGATGATCTTTTGTCGGCACAAGCCGAAAAATCTTGTGTCTAGCGACCCTTGGCTGCGCGCTTGGATGCCTTCAGGGGGTTGACCTTGGCAGCGGCTGCGACTTCGAGCTTCACATGGGTGGCAAAGTTGCAGCGGCCACCGCTCCACTTGGAAGTGGGGTTGGGGTAGCTGGAGCAGAAGGTCTCGCCGTCGAACTCGGCCAGGCGATCACAGCCTTCGCACTTGTCGATGGCAGGAGACAGGGTGAAACCGTTCATGACAACGCCTTCGGGCGTCCTGGTAGCATTTTGCAGAGTCTGCATATGTTCCTCCCGGCGCGTGGCGCCGTACGTACTTTTTTTTGGAGCCTTTGCTTGAGCCTTTGTGCCAGACCAGCGCAGAAGACGGGAAAATGGGCGCGGGCATGGCGGAAAATTGGAAAGGGAATGTAAGTCCCGGCCTTTTCCCTGTCAAGCGCAATTTTTCGCCATTTCGCGGAAAAGGCCACATGGGAAGCCGTTTTTGCCTTCCTCCAAAGTCCCTGGCGTGAAGGGCAGGGCAGATCTTGCGGGTCTGGCCTGTTTCGGCATATGTAACCAGAATGTCACATTCTTTGCGCGGGAAGCACTTCCCGCAAGCCATCTGCACAGCATCCCCCAAGCCGCATTCCGATTTGCATCCTAAATATACATGCGTGAGGGATGCTGGCGCGGGAAAGCCAGGACAGGAGTCGCACATGCCAAGGATCCTCTCTCTTCTTCTTTGCGTGCTGGTCCTCGCAGCCAGCGTTTCGGCCACAGACGCAGCCGAGTCCTACCATCCCCTTGTGGCTGCCCACCGCGGAGCAAGCGGGTATCTGCCGGAGCACACCCTGCCCTCCAAGGCCATGGCCTATGCCATGGGCGCAGACTATATCGAGCAGGACGTGGTCATGACCAAGGACGGCAAGCTCGTGATCATGCACGATGTGCTCATCGACACGACTACCGATGTGGCCAAAAAGTTCCCGAACCGCGCCCGCAAGGACGGCCGCTACTACGCCTGCGACTTCACCCTTGAGGAAATCCGCACCCTGCGTGTCACGGAGCGCTTTGATGTGAAGACAGGCAAGCCGGTCTTCCCGGACAGGTTCCCGGACTCCCCCATAGCCTACCAGGTGCCCACCCTGGAGGAAGAGTTCTACCAGGTACAGGGTCTCAACAAGTCCACAGGCCGCGACGTGAAGGTCTACGTGGAGGTGAAGGAGCCTGCCTTCTTCGAGGCCCAGGGGCTGGACATCCTCAAGGCTACCATAGAGACCATGACCAGGTTTGGCTACAAAACAGCATGGAAAGCGGGGCCATCCTGCAGATCTTCGACTATGAGGCCGTGATTCGCGCCCGCGAGCTTGGCTGGAAGGGCGAGCTGTGCATGCTCGTGACCCTGAGCGGCCAGGAGCACAAGGACGACAAGGCCCGCCATGCCTGGCTGACCACAGAGGAGGGCGTGAAGGACATTGCAAAGTACGCAACCATCTACGCCCCCAACTTCAGCCTGCTGGCCGTGCCGTCCGCAGATGGCACATCCTACACCATATCACCCCTGGGAGACATGGTGAGAAAGTCGGGCATGAAGCTGCACGCCTGGACTTTGAGAGCGGATTCCCTGCCCAGGGGCTTTCGCACCTTTGGCGAGGTGCTGGACGTGGCCTTTGGCACGATCCGCCTGGATGCGGTCTTTTCCGACTTCCCGGACAGGGTCGTGAACTACCTGAAGGCCACCAACCTGCGCTAGCCTTTCTTCCTTGCCCAGCCATTCATCCCCTGCTCACGATTCTTGTGCCAGTTGCGGGACAGGTCCAGTATGGATCTGTCCCGCAACGTGTTTTTGGGCAAGAGCCTTTCCACCTTTCCTGCCCGGAAAAGGCGGGGAAGGGTGCAGATCGGGCACTTTCTGGGCAGTTGCAAATTTCTGCGCTTTTTTGTACTCACACCTTTTTGGAACGTCATGTCCCGCAGGGGGAAGGATTTTGCCCCTGTCCGGATTTTTTCCGTATCAACGTCATTTTCGACATCCGTCTCATGGAGGTGTCTCTTGTTGTTTGTCAGTGAGGCTTTTGCCATGGCTCCCCCGCAGGGCGCCGCTGGTGCCGCTCCGAGCGGCGCGGACATGCTGATGCAGTTCTTCCCCCTCATCCTCATGTTCGTCATTTTCTGGTTCTTGCTCATTCGTCCCCAGCAAAAGCGTGCCAAGGCCCACAAGGCCATGCTGGCTGCCCTGAAGAAGGGTGACTACGTCATCACGTCTGCAGGTTTCGTGGGCCGCATCCTCGAAATCGACGACGAATACGTGCTGATCGAGTGTGGCGAGGCCAAGCTGCGCATGAGCCGTGCAGCCGTGGGCAACCTGATCGACAAGGACGGCAAGGCCATCGAGCCCGAGCCTGCCAAGAAAAAGTAGCCTGCCCGAACGATTTTCCAACAACGCTTTTTTGATCACCCGCCAGGGTGGTTGAGAAAGCGTCTTTGCATTTTTCCTATTCACGGGATCCCCCGTGTGTCTCTCGGAGTCACCATGATTCAAAGATGGCGTGTCCTTGTCATCCTTCTGGCTCTGGTCCTGACGCTGGCCTACTCCCTGCCCAACATCCCCGTGATCGGCACAGCGCTCGCCCCCATCCTGCCAAACGCCAGGGTGAACCTTGGCCTTGACTTGAAGGGTGGCATTCACCTTACGCTCGGCGTCGACGTGGACAAGGCCGTGAGCAACAGCTTGGCCATTACGGGCCAGGATCTGCGCAGGGAAGGACAGGACAGAAACATTTCCGTGCTGCGCGTCCGTGTGGTTGGCGGCACTGCCCTGGAATTTGTCGTGCCGCGCGCCCAAGACGAGGACGCGTTCAGGGAAATGGTCGCCAAGCGTTTCCCCCAGCTTGTTCTTGAGGATCCGCAGCGCGGCGAGGCGGGCCAGCTGAGATATCTTGCCCGCTTCACGCCCGAAGAGGTGAAACGTCTCGAAGACATGGCCATGGACCAGGCGCTGCGCACCATACGCAACCGTATCGACCAGTTTGGCGTGGCCGAGCCCGACATTCGCAAGCAGGCCGACAACCGCATACAGGTGCAGCTGCCCGGCATTTCCGATCCCAGGCGCGCCGTGGAGCTTCTGGGCCAGACAGCCCACCTCGAGTTCCATCTTGTGCGCGACGACGTGGATCCCCACAATCCCGTGCTGCCAGCGGGCGTGATAGCCCTGCCCATGCTTGAGAAGAATCCCGGTCAGCAGCAGCGCGAGACCCTCATAGCCGTGGAGCGCGACGCCATGCTCACCGGCGAGGACGTGGCGGACGCAAGGCCTGCCTTCGACCAGATGAACCAGGCCTATGTGACTCTGAACTTCAACCGCAGGGGCGCGGACATCTTCGAGCGGGTCACTGCCGAAAACGTGAACCGCCGCATGGCCATTGTGCTCGACGGCAAGGTCTACTCGGCACCGGTCATCCGCGAGCGCATAGGTGGCGGCCGGGCCAGCATTTCCGGCTCCTTCACCACTGCCGAGGCCCAGGACCTGGCCATTGTCCTGCGCGCAGGCTCCCTTCCGGCACCTGTCACCGTGCTCGAGGAACGCACGGTCGGTCCCTCCCTTGGTCAGGAATCCATTGACAGCGGCATCACCGCAGGTCTTGTGGGCGCTGCCCTGGTCATGATCTGCATGGCCGTGTACTACGGCGCAAGCGGCCTTATCGCCGACCTGAACCTGTGCTTTACCCTGCTCATCATCCTGGCCGGCATGTCCGCCTTCGGGGCGACGCTCACCCTGCCGGGCATTGCAGGCATAGTGCTCACAGTGGGCATGGCCGTGGACGCCAACGTGCTCATCTACGAACGAATACGCGAGGAGCTGCGCAAGGGCTTCAGCCCCCTGGCCGCTGTGAAGGCAGGTTTTGACGCAGCCTCGGTGGCCATCATTGACTCCAACATCACGACCATCATCACGGCAGTCATTCTCTATCAGTTTGGCACCGGGCCCGTGCGCGGCTTTGCCGTGTCCCTGACCCTGGGCATCATAGGCTCCATGTTCACCGCGGTCTTCGTGTCCCGCGTCATCTTCGAGTACATTGCCCGCAGACGCGGCTCCAAGGGCCTGAACATCTAGGGGGGACACATGCCATTCCAACTCGTAAAACCCGACGTCAACATAGACTTCACTGGCAAGAGAAAGATAGGCTTCGCCCTCTTTGGCCTCGCTCTGCTGCTCTCCCTGCTCTCGGCCACCATCGGCAACGGCCTCAAGCTCGGCATCGACTTTGCCGGCGGTGTCATTGCCCAGGTCCGCTTCGAGCAGGTGGTGGACGATCAGACGCTCAAGAAGAGCCTGGACGTTCCCGAACTGCCCGGGCTTTCCATACAGCGCTACGGCGAGGTGGGCAGGGACTACCTTCTGCGCTTCAATTCGAGCGAGATGACCCCCATCGAGCTGCGCACCCGCATTGAGACATCCCTTGCCAAGGCCTTCCCGAACAACCCGGCCACCATGGAGCGCCTTGAGGTCGTGGGCCCCAAGGTCGGCAAGGATCTGACCGAAAAGGGTCTGAGCGCCATCTTCTATGCCATCCTGACCATAGCGGTCTACATTTCCGGCAGGTTCGAGCAGCGCTGGATGGCAGCAGCAGCCATGGCAGCCTGCCTGTGGGGCGCAACCTACCTTGTGGGCCTCACAGGGGTGAGTACGGGCGTGCTTGTCTGCGTGGCCATGGTCATCACCCTTGGCGTGTGCTACTTCATGCGCCTGGCCTTTGCCCTGGCTGCTGTCACAAGTCTGCTTGTGGTGGTGCTGATTGTACTTGGGCTTCTCTCGGTGCTCAACATCGACCTGGACCTCAACGTGCTCGCTGCAGTGCTCACGGTCATTGGCTACGCCCTGAACGATACCATCATCACCTTTGACCGTCTGCGCGAGAACCTGCACGCCAACACGGGCAAGCCCATGGCGGAACTCATCAACTGCAGCATCAACCAGACCCTGGCAAGGACAGTGCTCACGGTGGGCACGACATTGCTTGCCTCGGTCTCCCTGCTGGTCCTTGGCGGCGGCGTTATCTACAGCTTTGCCCTGGCCATGACCGCGGGCGTGGGCATTGGCGTGTTCTCCACCATGTTCGTGGCCTGCCCGCTTCTGCTCTACCTTGGCGACACGGAGTTCTACGTCCGCACGTCCAAGAAGAAGGTCTACGAAAAGCCCGGCGAACACGGCATGGTCTAGCCGCAACAGCCGCACAGGATATTTTGGGGCTCCTCTGCAAGATGGGGGGCCCTTTTTTTTGTGCCTGGGGTTTTCCCTGGCAGCTCTGCCGAAGACGCTGGCTCTGGGGTGCGTGCCCCGAGTATTGACGCCCGCCAAGGCGTGCTTATTTCTATGACGAGCTACCCGGCTGGACAAGATTGCGATGGCCGGGCGCTAGGAAAGCGTGCCCTCAAAGCAAGGGCATATTTTTTGCCCTGCAAGGGACAGTGTTACCTTGCGCGAGGGGCACGCCGAACGTGTGGAGGAAACATGGCAGTTTCCTATAAGGATTATTACAAGCTTTTGGGCGTGGATCGTTCCGCTGACAAGGAAACCATCTCCAGAGCCTACAAGAAGCTTGCGAAAAAATACCACCCGGATCTCAATCCCGGCGACAAGAGCGCCGAGGAGAAATTCAAGGAAATCAACGAGGCCTACGAGGTCCTGAAGGACCCGAAGAAGCGTCAGCTCTACGATCAGCTTGGGCCGGACTGGCAGCAGGGCCAGCAGTTTGACGGCTTTGGCGGCGGTTTTGGCGGCTTCGGTGGCCAGGGCTTTGACGGCCGCAACGTGCGCTTTACCTTCAATGGCCGCGACATGGGCGGTATGGGCGGTATGGGCGGCAGCGGTTTCTCGGACTTTTTTGAGTCCCTGTTCGGCCAGGGCAGCGGCTTTGGCGGCGGGGAGAGAATGTACAGGCAGGCACCGAGGCGCGGGTCGGACATCAATGTCAATGTGGAGCTCACCCTGGCCCAGGTTCAGGCAGGCGGCCATCACCCCATTGCCTTAAGCCTTGACGGCGAACGCAAGACCTACGACGTGAACATCCCCAAGGGCATACACGAGGGCGCAAAGCTGCGTCTGGCAGGTCGCGGTCGTCCAGGGCCCGCAGGCCCCGGCGATCTGCTGATAACCATACGCTACAGCCCGGACCCTGTCTTCAAGGTCTCCGACAACGGCAGGGATTTGCAGTGCGACGTGCCTGTGGCCCCCTGGGAGGCGGCCCTGGGCGGGACTATCGAGGTGCCCACCCTGGAGGGCAAGGTGCAGATCAATCTGCCTGCCAACAGCAATTCCGGGCGCGGTTTTCGCCTGCGCGGCAAGGGCCTTGGTCCGGACGGCCAGCGCGGCGACATCATAGCCCGCATACAGATTCAGATGCCCGGCCAAAGCTCCCCCGAGGAAGTGGAGCTGTGGAAGAAACTTGCCTCGTGCTCGACATTCAGGCCAAGGCAGGGGAGGTAGGCCATGCAAGGGTCAATCACAAGAAAGATGCTGAGCCAGCTTGAGACCATGGCGGACATCAGGGTCAGGCAGGAGGATCTGCCTGCAGCCTCGCATCTGTTGAGCGAGGACGAGTTCCTCTCCCTCACAGGCCTTGCCAGGGAAAGCCTGGAAGAGCTTGTGCAGCTCGAGTGGCTTGCCTGCGTGAGGACAAGGGAAGCCATTCTCTACCAGATGAGCGACATCTTGCGCGTCAGAAAGCTGGACAGGCTGTGCAGCGACTTCGAGCTTTCCACTGTGGGTGGCACCATTGTCGTCGATTTGCTCGAGCGCATAGCAGAGCTTGAAGACGAGGTGCGCCGTCTGCGCGGCTAGAGCCAGCATCCTGAGAATACGTCAGAACAAAATGGGGAGATCTTCTCCCCTTTTTTGTTGCCCGAAAAATTTGCCCTTTCACTCCTCATGGGGCTGGACAAGTTCCTGTCCATGCTTATCTGTTCTTGTGCAGGAAGTTGAGCCCCAAAGCGAATCTCTTCCTTGCGCTGTCTCTCATGCAGGACAAAAAGCAAGAGGGTAAATCGCGCAGGAGCTCTGTGTTTTTTCACAAAGCAAAAGAATCTGTTCGCATACAATTGGCATAATTTCTGCAAGATACAGTAAGAGAACAAGAAGAATTTCGTGCGAGCGCAGCATATGGACGTCTGTCCGACAGCAGGCTGTCCGGAGGTTGCGCCAACGATCCTCGCGATCGAGGAGATACACATGAATATAGAAAAATTTACCGACAAGGCCCGCGAGGCTCTGGGTGATGCCCAGAGCATAGCCAACGGCTTTGGTCACCAGGAAACCGATACAGCCCACCTGGCCCTGGCCCTGATTCGTCAGGACAAGGGCATTGTTCCGGCCATACTGCAGCGCATGGGCGTGCAGCTCAAGGCCCTCGATGTGGCCATCGAGGAAGTCGTGCGCAAGCGTCCGTCCGTTTCCGGCATAGGCGTGGAACCCGGCAAGCTCATGGTGAGCCAGCAGCTTCTGCAGGTCATTACGGCAGCCCAGAAGGAAGCGGCCCGCATGAACGACGAGTACGTGAGCGTGGATCACCTCTTCTGCGCCATCACGGACGAGGCCGGAAGCTCTCCCCTGGGCAAGGTGCTGCGCGAGTACGGCATTTCCCGCACGGCCTTCACCAAGGCCATGGAAGACTTGCGCGGAGGTGCCAGGGTCACCAGCGCCAACCCCGAGGAGACCGTGGAGGCCCTTTCCAAGTACGCCCGCGATCTTCTGCAGGATGTGCGCGACGGCAAGCTCGATCCTGTCATTGGCAGGGACGAGGAAATCCGCCACGTGATCCGCATTCTTTCGCGCAGGACCAAGAACAACCCCGTGCTCATTGGCGAGGCAGGCGTTGGCAAGACGGCCATTGTGGAAGGCCTGGCCTACCGCATCGTCAAGGGCGACGTGCCCGAGAACCTCAAGGGCCACAAGCTCTATGCCCTGGACATGGGCGCGCTCATTGCCGGCGCCAAGTACCGCGGCGAGTTCGAGGAAAGGCTCAAGGCAGTGCTCAAGGAAGTGGAGAAGAGCGAGGGGACCATTATCCTCTTTATCGATGAGCTCCACACCATTGTGGGCGCTGGCAAGACCGAAGGCTCCATGGACGCAGGCAACCTGCTGAAGCCCATGCTGGCCAGAGGCGAGCTGCACTGCATAGGCGCCACGACCCTGGACGAGTACCGCAAGTACATCGAAAAGGATCCGGCCCTGGAGCGCAGGTTCCAGCCCGTGCTGGTGGAAGAGCACTCGGTGGAGGACGCCATCTCCATTCTGCGTGGCTTGAAGGAACGCTTTGAAGTGCACCATGGCGTGCGCATCAGCGACTCCGCCCTGGTGGAAGCAGTCATGCTCTCCCACCGCTACATTCCGGACAGGCAGCTCCCGGACAAGGCCATTGACCTCATAGACGAGGCCGGGGCCATGATCCGCACGGAAATCGATTCCCTGCCTACGGAACTGGACGAAATCAACCGCAAGGTCATGCAGCTTGAGATCGAGCGCGAGGCCCTGCGCAAGGAAGAGGACGAGGCTTCCCGCGAACGCTTGGGCAAGCTCGAGAACGAACTTGTGGAACTGCGTGCCTCGCAGGCTGAAAAGCGCAGCCAGTGGGAGCGCGAGAAGGCCGAGATCGAGCGCGTGCGCAAGCTCAAGGCGGACATCGAACAGGTGAACAACCAGATCGAGGACGCCAAGAGGGCCGGCGACCTGAACAGGGCTGCCGAACTCACCTACGCGCGCCTGCCTGCCCTGAAGAAGGAACTGGAGCAGGCCTCCAAGGTCCAGCAGAGCGGCGATGGCAAACTCTTGCGCGAAGAGGTGGGCCCGGACGACGTGGCCGAGATCGTGGCGAAGTGGACCGGCATCCCGGTCACAAGACTCATGCAGTCCGAGCGCGACAAGCTCCTGAAGCTTGGCGAGCAGCTGCACAAGAGAGTGGTGGGCCAGGACGAGGCAGTGGCCGCTGTGGCAGAGGCTGTCTTGCGCTCCCGTGCGGGTCTTTCCGACCCTGCACGTCCCACAGGCTCCTTCCTCTTCCCCGGACCTACGGGCGTTGCCAAGACGGAGCTGTGCACGGCTCTGGCAGCGGCGCTCTTTGATCCAGAGGACAACATGGTCCGTCTCGACATGAGCGAGTACATGGAAAAGTTCTCTGTCTCCCGCCTCATCGGTTCCCCGCCAGGATACGTGGGCTACGAGGAAGGCGGCCAGCTCACCGAGGCAGTGCGTCGCAAGCCCTATTCCGTGGTGCTTTTTGACGAAATCGAAAAGGCGCACCCGGACGTCTTCAACACCCTTTTGCAGGTGCTCGACGACGGGCGTCTGACGGACAGCCAGGGCCACACCGTGGACTTCCGCAACTCCATCATCATCATGTCCTCGAACAGAGGCTCCAAGCGTCTGCTCGACGGCATTGACGAAAATGGCGACCTGGATCCTTCCGCGAGGGCCGATGTGCTGGCAGAGCTCAAGAACCACTTCAGGCCGGAGTTCCTGAACCGCATAGACGAGACGGTCATCTTCACGCCCCTGCGGCGCAGCGAAGTGGCCCGCATTGTGGATCTGCAGCTCAACCTGCTGAGAAAGCGCCTTTCCGACAGGCAGATCTCCCTGGAGCTGACGGACACGGCCAGGAACTTTGTGGCTGACGAAAGCTACGATCCCATCTACGGCGCCCGTCCGCTCAGGCGTTACGTCCGGCACAACATCGAAACGCGCCTTGCCCGCAGCATTATCGCAGGCGATGTGCGCGACGGCCAGACAGTGGTTGTGGACGTGAAGGATGGCGAGCTTGTCTTCACCCCCAGGGACAGGGAAGCGGACAAGAGCGCGGCCTAAGACAACAACTGCGTAACAATACGGCATGAACGAGACTCTCCCAGACCTTCGCATGAAGGCTTGGGAGGGTCTCTTTTTTTTTAGCTCATCGTGGTTTTCTGCACATGGGCCAGGGCGCAGACGAATGCGTGAAGGGCAGACCCTAGGGTGGCGCAGGTTTGTTGACCCCCAAAACGCACGAAAAACTGACCCCTCTCGTCTGGAAGAACCGGCCGAATCGGAGGCTGCCACAAAATCCCCGAAGGGCTCTTCTCCCAAGGTACATCCCCATGCCCGCGCCCTTCGTGCATCCTGGGTCAGGGCTGGGCCCTTTTTGAGGGCAGAAGAAATGCACTCTAGCCGTGCCCGCCTTTTTTTCCATGCTCTTTTTCTCCCTTTGGCAGGACTTGCAGGGGCTAGCCCCTGCAAAAGCCCTGCCAGAGGGGCGCAAAAAGAGAACAGAGATTGCCTGGAGCAGGGGGACAAGCGTCCGGTTTTCCTGTGAAGGAGTCGAGCCAAGTTTCGGTTTTTGTTGACTTGTCTGTGCTGCGGGGGTAGTAATGTCCTATCTGACTGTACAAAAAAACAGCCGCGGGCGGAAAGCTTCTTCTTCCCGCATTTGGAGGTACCATGGCCAGAGAAGCCCTGATCAAGGATTTCGAAAACATGCTCGGCAAGGAAAATGTCTTTTCCTCCGAAGCCGACCGCCGCACCTACGCCTATGACGCGGCGGTGCTCAATCCTGTAGTTCCAGCCTTTGTCCTGCGTCCCACCACCACCGAACAGCTCGGGCAGTGCGTGGTGAAACTCTACAACGAAGGCATCCCCATGACTGTGCGCGGCGCAGGCACCAACCTCTCCGGTGGCACCATCCCGGACACAAGCGACACGGTTGTCATCCTCACCTGTGCCCTGAACCACATTCTCGAAATCAACACCAACGACCTCTACGCGGTTGTTGAGCCCGGCGTCGTGACTGCTGATCTTGCCGCTGCCGTTGCCGCCAAGGGCCTGTTCTATCCCCCGGATCCCGGCTCCATGAGCGTGAGCTCCATTGGCGGCAACATTGCCGAGAACGCCGGTGGCCTGCGCGGCCTCAAGTACGGCGTGACCAAGGACTACGTCATGGGCGTGGAGTTCTTCGACGCCACAGGCGGCTGGGTGCGCAGTGGTTCCCGTACAGTGAAGTGCGTGACAGGCTACAACCTTGCCGGCATGTTCATCCAGAGCGAAGGCACCCTGGGCGTTCTGAGCCAGGCTGTGCTCAAGCTCGTGCCCCCGCCGAGAGCCTCCAAGGCCTGCCTTGCTGAGTTCGCCGACCTGCAGAAGGCCGCCGAGGCAGTTGCCGGCATCATCGCCGAGCACATTCTGCCCTGTACCCTGGAATTCCTTGACAACAACACCATCGTCAAGGTGGACGACTTCACCCACATCGGCCTGCCCCGCAACGCTGCAGCCATCCTCCTCATCGAGGTGGACGGACATCCTGCCCAGGTTGCCGACGACGCCGAGGCTGTGGAGCGCGTGCTCAAGGCCTGCGGCGCCACTGCCGTGCACGTGGCCAAGGACGCTGCCGAAAAGAACCAGCTCTGGGAAGCCCGCCGCCAGGCCCGGCCCGTGCTTGCCCGCGTGAAGCCCACCACAGTGCTCGAGGACGCCACAGTGCCGCGTTCCCAGATCCCTGCCATGATGAAGGCCATCACCGAGATTTCCAAGAAGTACAGGGTGGACGTGGGCACCTTTGGTCATGCCGGCGACGGCAACCTGCATCCCACCTTCCTGTGCGACAAGCGCGACAAGGAAGAGTACGCCCGCGTGGAAGCCGCCATCGACGAGATGTTCGACACGGCCATCAAGCTGCAGGGCACCCTTTCCGGCGAGCACGGCATTGGCACTGCCAAGGCCAAGTGGATGGAAAAGGAAACCTCGCGCGGCACCATCCTCTTCTCGAGGAGGCTGCGCAAGGCTCTTGATCCCAAGGGTCTGCTCAATCCCACCAAGCTCGTCGGG
Source organism: uncultured Desulfovibrio sp. (assembly GCA_944327095.1). Lineage (GTDB taxonomy): Bacteria > Desulfobacterota > Desulfovibrionia > Desulfovibrionales > Desulfovibrionaceae > Desulfovibrio. Next base: position 17,969 of record CALVGM010000018.1, read on the forward strand.
ATTATGGGAGGCGAATAATGGCTGATGTTAAGGCGCTCGTAAGCCGTCTCATGACGCTTGAGGACAGGATTATTGCCTGTATGCGCTGCGGCAACTGCCAGGCCGTGTGTCCCATGTTCGGGGCCACCCACATGGAAGCAGACGTTGCCCGCGGCAAGCTTGCCCTGGTTGACGATCTTGCCCACGAGCTCATCCGCGATCCCGAGGCCGTGGCCGACAAGCTGGGACGCTGCCTTCTGTGCGGCTCCTGCCAGGCCAACTGCCCCTCTGGCGTGAAGATCATGGATGTCTTCATGGAAGCCAGGGAAATTGTGTACAACTACCTGGGCCTGAGCCCCATCAAGAAGGCTATCTTCCGCGTGGTGCTGGCAAAGCCCAAGCTCTTCAACGTGGGCATGCGCATTGGCAGCCCCGTGTCGCACGTGTTCTTCAAAAAGGACAACTCCGCCCAGCAGACCGTGAATTCGCCCCTGCTGCGCCCGCTCATTGGCGACAGGCACATCCGCTCCCTGCCCAATGTACCCCTGCACGCCAAGGTGGGCTCCATCAACGAGCCCCGCAAGTCCGGCGGCCTGAAGATTGCCTTCTACCCCGGCTGCATGGGCGACAAGTACTACGTGGGCATGGCAGAGGCCTGCCTCAAGGTGTTCAAGTACCACAACGTGGCTGTGTACATGTCCTCGGACTTTGCCTGCTGCGGCATTCCCGCCATTTCCTCTGGCGACGGCAAGGCCATGGTCATGTACCTGCGCAAGAACCTCAAGCTCCTGGAAGACGTGGACTTTGACTACATTGTCACGCCCTGCGGTTCCTGCGCCGGCACCATGAAGGAGTACTGGCCCAAGTACGCGCACCGCATCGACGACACCGCGTACTACCTGGCCAAGGACATTGCCAAGAAGACCATGGACGTGACGCAGTTCATAGTGGACGTTCTTGGCGTGCACGCCATGCAGCCCAGGGACAGCGCGGTGGACGTTACCTACCACGATTCCTGTCACCTGCGTAAGGGCCTTGGCGTCTACACCCAGCCCAGGGAACTTCTGCAGGCCAACCCGGGCTACCACTTTGTGGAGATGAAGGAAGCGGACCGCTGCTGCGGCTGCGGCGGCTCCTTTACCCTGTTCCACTACGACCTGAGCAAGCAGATTGGCCAGCGCAAGCGCGACAACATTGTGAACAGCAATGCCCGCATTGTGGCTGCTGCCTGTCCTGCCTGCATGATGCAGCTCGAGGACGTGCTCGCGTCCAATCACGACAGCGTCACAGTGAAGCATCCTGTGGAAATCTACGCCGAAAGCCTCTAGCGGCAAGTGCCATGCGCTAGCCACAGGCTTGGCAGTCCAAGACAAAAGAGCGTGCCCCATCCTGGGGTACGCTCTTCCTTTGTGCTGCGCGGCCCTTCCCGCAGGTCCCTGTCGTTTTTTCGTGTCTTGCTTTCCCTAGGCAAGCTTGCTACTCCCTTGGGTGGAAAGACACTTCATCCCCCAACCATCAAGGAGACAGAGTTATCATGGGCATTCAGGCTGCATGTGTTCTTGCGGCAGGCAAGGGAACCCGTATGCATTCCGCAAAACCCAAGGTTCTCCAGACAGTTCTTGGCGAACCCATGGTGCGCTATGTGCTGCGCGCTCTTGAGGATCAGTTTGCCGGCAACATCTGGCTTGTGACCGGTCACGGAGCAGAGGAAGTGCAGGAATGCGTGCTTTCCTTTGCGCCGGACGCGCACTTTGTGCTGCAAAAGGAGCAGCTTGGCACAGGCCATGCCCTGGCCTGCGCGCTGCCGGACCTCAAGGCCGCAGGGGTAGAGCGCGTGCTGGTCATCAACGGCGACATTCCCCTGATCGAAAGCAGGGTTTTGGCGGACTTTGCGCAGGGCCTGGGCGACAGCGATCTGGCCTTTGCGACCATAACCCTGCCTGATCCCGGAGCCTACGGCCGCATTGTGCGCGTGGACGGCGTGCTGCACGGCATAGTGGAGGCCAAGGACTACGATCTCGCCAAGTACGGGCCACCCTCCGGAGAGGTGAACGCCGGCCTCTATTCCATAAGCCTTGCCCTGTGCGAGGAGCTGTTGCCCCTGGTGGACAACGCCAACAAGAGTGGCGAGTACTACATCACGGATTTGGTGGGCCTGGCCATAGAGCGCGGCTACAGGGTGAAGGGCATAGTCTGCGGCAACAACACTGCTCTCCTTGGCGTGAACTCCCCCCTGGAACTGGCCCAGGCAGAGGCCATGCTGCAAAAGTCCGTGAACCACGCTCTTCTTGCCTCTGGCGTGCTTTTGCACGCGCCGGAAAGCGTGCGCATCTCCCCCTTTGCCGCAGTGGAGCCTGGCGCGGACATCACCGGTCCCTGCGAGATCACGGGGCGCAGCAGGGTGTGCCAGGACGCGCGCGTCATGTGCAATTGCGTTGTGCGCGATTCTACCATCGAGTCCCGCGCGGAGATCCGCCCCTTCAGCCATCTGGAAAGCGCCCTTGTCCACTCGGAAGCCCTAGTCGGCCCCTACGCGCGTCTGCGTCCCGGCGCCGAGCTTGGCTGCCGCTCCCATGTGGGCAACTTCGTGGAGCTCAAGAAGACCAGGCTTGGCGAAGGGGCCAAGGCCAATCACCTCACCTACCTTGGCGACGCAACCGTTGGGGCAGGCACCAATATCGGGGCAGGGACCATTACCTGCAACTACGACGGCAAGCACAAGTTCCAGACCCATATTGGCGAAAACGCCTTTATCGGCTCCAACACGGCCATGGTGGCCCCGGTGCGCGTGGGCGACAATGCGCTCATTGGCGCAGGCTCCATTATCACCCGCGATGTGCCGGACAACGAGCTTGCCATTGCCAGGGCAAGGCAGAAGAATCTTGGCCCCAGGAGAAATCTGGGCTAGCCGGAAAGCAATGGGATATGTGCAGGGAAGGGCTTTTCCCTGTAGGGCATGGCCTTTCGCCGGGTCCGGGTTTTTTCACCACAGCAACCAAAGATCCATTGATTTTCAGCATCTTGGGCCCTATCTGCGCAAATTTGTGACACTTTTCTTGCAAAGGGCCAAAGCATGGGGTATAAGGAAGCCATGGACAATCTCCAGCGCCTTGAACACGAAGTGCACAGACTCATCTCTGACCTTCGGGATACACAGGCAAGGCTTGCAAAAGCCGAGGAGAAATGTTCACAGCTACAGGAACAAAACCGTGCAATGCGCCTTTTCCTGGACGGCGAACAAGCCAGACGGGAAAAAATACTGGCCAGGGTCAATGCCATCATAGGCAGGATCGAAGTCCAGCTTGGCGCGGAGACAGGTAGTGACACCGGAACCTCATAACCTCAACCTTCTCGGCATTTCCATTCCCCTGAAAGCAGGAGCTGATTCAGCTCGCATGCGCGAGGCAGTGGAACTGGTCCAGAAGAGCTTTGACGACCAGACGCACAGGGCTCGCAGTGGGCAGAATAAGGAAACGCTCCTGATACTCACTGCCCTTGGACTGGCTGACGAGTTGCTACAGCTCAAGAAACAGCAGCATGAAACGGACATTCGCCTTTCTGCGCTGCTGAATTATATAGACTCAACGAATTAACTTGCATTCCCCTGACCGGCCCGTGATTTCTCTCCCAGTGCTGACCGAACAAGCTTGTAATTAGGGAGCCGGATTCTGCTTCCCCTGTGCATGCCCGGCGTTCGACCGGGAGACCTAAAGGAAGTATACTGGAGCCCACCCTGGGAAACCGGGTTCTACATTGGCAAGAAACACGACCAGTCGGGGGTCTGCATCAATTCATGGCAACCTGTCGTGACCCAAGCGGTCATACAGTCTCGTCCCGCAGCCCAACACTTGCGAGGTCTCGCAGTGCGGGCTTTTTTTGTGCCCTGTGAAAAGGCCCCAAGGCGCATGAGCGTACAATTCGGGACAAGTTCCCGGTCAAGATAAAGGAAGGGAAATATGGAAGTTCTCTATGCACTCATCGCCCTGGCCGTGGGGCTTGCGGCAGGGTGGTTTATTCATAAATTCGTGGTGACCAAGCGCCTTGGCGACGCGGACGTGCTGGCCAGGCGCATAGTGCTTGAGGCGCGCAAGGAAGCGCAGGCGCAGAAGAAGGAGATTATCCTGCAGGGCAAGGACGATCTCTTCAAGCAGAAGAGCGAGCTTGAAAGCGAGTTTCGCGACCGCGAGCGCGAGGCAAAGGCCAGGGAGCGCAAGCTCGAGGACATAGGGGTGCGCCTTGAGGAAAAGGCCGAACGCATGTCCGCCAGAGAGCAGCAGCTCTTGAACCAGGACAAGGAACTGGCCCGCAGGGAGCGCCAGATAGAGGAGAACGAGAACTTTCTTGCCAGCCGCATAGAGGAGCAGGAGCGCAAGCTTGTGGAGATAGCGGGCCTGACGCCCGAGGAAGCCAAGAACCGCATCATGGCCGACGTGCGCAGCAAGAGCCTGCACGAGGCAGCCCGCATGGCAAGGCAGATAGAGACCGAGGCCAAGGATCAGGCAGACCGCAAGGCCAAGGAGATCATCTGCAACGCCATACAGCGCTACGCAGGCGACTATGTGGGCGAACAGACAGTCACGGCCGTGAGCCTGCCCTCCGAGGATATCAAGGGCCGCATCATTGGCCGCGAGGGCCGCAACATACGCTCCCTGGAGGCAGCCACGGGCGTTGATCTCATCATCGACGACACGCCCGAGACAGTCATTCTCTCCGCCTACAGCCCCCTGCGCAGGGAAATTGCCAAGATGGCCCTGGAGCGCCTTATTCAGGACGGTCGCATCCATCCCGCGCGCATAGAGGACGTTGTACAAAAGTGCACCCAGGAAATGGACGTGCACGTGCGCGAGATAGGCGAGCAGGCCACCTTTGACGCTGGCGTGCACGGCATACACCCAGAACTTGTCAATCTCCTGGGCCAGCTGCGCTACCGCACAAGCTTTACCCAGAATGTGCTGCAGCACTCGCTGGAGGTCTCGGCCCTGTGCGGGCTCATGGCCGCGGAGCTGGGCCTGGACGAGAAGAAGGCCAAGAGGGCAGGTCTGCTCCACGACATAGGCAAGGTCCTGGATCACGAGATCGAGGGGCCCCACGCACTCATCGGCGCGGACGTGGCCAAGAAGTACAACGAGAGCAAGGACATTGTGCACGCCATAGCGGCCCACCACGAGGACGTGCGCCCCAATTCCGCACTGGCTGTGCGTGTGCAGGCAGCGGACTCCATTTCCGGAGCACGCCCGGGAGCACGCAAGGAGCTGCTTGAGAACTACGTGAAGCGCCTGGAAACCCTGGAGGCCATAGCCACAAGCTTCGATGGCGTGGCCAAGGCCTATGCCATACAGGCAGGTCGCGAGGTGCGCGTCATGGTCAACGTGGACATGGTGGACGACGACATGACCTATG
>CALVGM010000019.1 GCA_944327095.1 uncultured Desulfovibrio sp.
CATCATGGAGCCAGAGTAGTCCACAACGAAGTCAAAGCTTTCGATTTTCTTTGTGCAGTCCACGGGAGCAGCAGCGGCATTCACCGTGTAGCTGAACACCAGTACGGCTGCAAGAAGCAGGAAACGCAGAGTTTTCATAAAATGGAAGCCTCCATTCAAATTTAGTGCGTGGGAATCACGCCCTTGAGACCTTTGACATCCTCCCCTGACGGAACAGAGGATTCCTGGGGACAGCAATCCTTGGGTTGCATCAGCGCATGCAGAAAGACAAGAGGACAATAAGCATGCCCAGTCATTTTTCAACAAGCCGATACTGCTTGCCTTGCCACCAAGTACGCTGCTAGCATACAAGAGGCTGAAAGGCAAAATCCCGGTCAAGGTGCACGCGCCAGTTGCTTCCCCTGGGAAACAGGCAGCGCGCAAGAAAGCCACGCACACTGTGCCTGAATGTCTTTGCAGACAGGGCATGACGACACCGCGATGCCGTCTATGCGGGGTTTTCAGTCAACAAAGTACAGGCTTTTGCCTGAAATCGCAAGCATGCGCGCAGCTTCGGGAACCATGTATCCCCAAGGGAGATCTGCAAGGAGAAGATGGACGCAAAACCAATTGCTTGCATGGGACTTCCCGGATCCTTGGGAAAAACGGTGCGTGGCGGGCCTTTGTCTGGCGCAGGCTGCAATGAAGCGCTTGGCCCTGCCCCATTGTCTTTCTGAAACAGGCAGTCGCGCGCAAAGCATGCCACCGCATTGCCTGCCGTGCCAAGCCTCTGGCTCTCGGCATTGGCCTGCGCGTACACGGATTTGGGGCTCTTTGCTCAGCCTTGTCTGGAGGTCTGTGCGTCCCTTTCAAAATTCACCCATTTGTCGCGAAAAGACAGTTTGTCTTGCAGGGGTTCTACTGCAAACCGCAAGGGAGACAGTATGCAAAAATACGCTTTCAGCAAATGGAATGCCTGTGGAAACACGACTCTTTTTTTCGAGAAGGAATTGCCCGGGGCTCTTGTCCGCAAGGCTCTTGCGGCTGGGCAGCTTGATTGCGAGCAGGCTGGCTGCGTCTATCCCGCAGAAAAGCGCATGCGCATGGCCGGAGGAGAGTTCTGTGTCAACGCAACCCGTTCCTTTGGCGCCTACCTCGCAATGTGTGAACACTCTCGCAAGGCGGAGTACACGGTTGAAGTCTCGGGCTGGCCCGGCAGTGTGCACCTTTTGATTGAACAGGGGGAAGAAGGCGTGTGGGAGGCTTCTGCCCGCCTACAGCTTGCCGGCTGCGAGATGGAAGACACGAAGTTGGGGCCTATTGTGCATCTGCCTGGCATAAGTCATCTGCTTCTCCCTGAAGAAGGGGCGCAGGAGGACGACAGCAAAAGAGCCCGCAGACTCATGGCAGAGTACGGGCTCGACAAGAGGGATGCCTGTGGGGTTGTCTGGTACGAAAGGAGAGGCGATACGTCTGTCCTTGCCATACGGCCCCTGGTTTACGTGCGGGCCCTGGACACGCTGTATGCCGAGGGAGCCTGTGGTTCCGGCTCCCTGGCTCTGGCCCTGGCGCTTGCCCGCGGTGAAAGTGCTGCGCGCTCTTCCTTTGGCATAGCCCAGCCCAGCGGAGGTGTTTTGCAGGTGGGCCTGGAAGAAGGCAGGGCCACTGTGTCCGGAGAGGTACGCCTTGTCTGTACAGGGGAGTGGTACGCCTGAGGCTTGTCGCAAGACCAGTGAGAAGCCCCCGTCAGCCGGTGATTTCCAGACAGCCCTCGCGCATGACCGCCGTTCTGTTGATCGAGGTGGGAATGTCCTCCCTGTAGTGGCTGACAAACACGTAGGAAAGCCCCTCGTCGACCAGCCTGTCCAGCACGTCCAGGTATTCGAGACGTCCCCTGGTGTCCAGGCCTGTACAGGCCTCGTCCAGCAAAAGCACCAGGGGAAAGCCCATGAGAGCGCGGGCCAGGAAGGCTCTGCGCAGCTGTCCTGTGGAAATGGCGCGAATGGAGGCCTGCTCCCTGCCCTGCAGCCCGACTCTGGCAAGCTGTTCGGCAGCAAGAGCGCGCTCCTCCTCGCTGAACTCTCTGTAGACGCCTATGGTGTTTTCCAGGCCGGAAAGCACCAGTTCCAGACAGTTCACGTCATACTCATAGAGAGCCTGGGCATAGTCGGAGACAAGACGCACCCTTCTGCGCAGTATCATGAAGGGGATATTGTCTTCTTTTGGCAGGGAAAAGGTGATGGAGCCTGGCCAGGCGACCTGTTCGTCTCCGGCCAGCATGCGCAGAAAGGTTGACTTGCCGGAACCGTTTGCCCCCTGCAGGAGCCAGTTTTCGCCTGCGTACAGCTGCCAGTTGATGTTGTGCAGCACCTTCTTGCCGTGCACGTACACATCTGCCTTTTCCACGCTGATGAGCGGTTCGTGTAGCTCTGTACTGCGAACCGTATTGCCTGAAGAGACAAGGGAAATGCTCTTGCTCTCTTCCTCGATCCCCCGTGGTTCGTTGAAAAGCATGCCGTCGTCAATGTAGATCTTCTTCGTGATCCAGTCCGGAAGCATGCTTTCCCTGTGCGTTGTCAGGACAATGGTGCTGCTTGCCGCAAGCTTTTCAAGCGCCTTGGCAAAAAGAGCGCGGTGGCGCGCATCAAGACCATCCGTGCATTCGTCAAGCAAGAGCAGCATGGGCCTTCTCACCATGGCGCGGCCGAGCAGCAAAAGTCTCAGCTGTCCCTGCGAGAGCTCCAGGATGCTGCGCGAAAGCAGGGGGGTGGCGCCCAGGGCATCGGCCATTTCCTCGACCCGCTGTACTCGCTGGGGCAAGGGTTCACTGTAGAGCAGATCCGTGCCGTCAAAGCCTGTGAGCAAAAGCTCTCGCCCTGTGATGTCCCAGGCGTGGCGCTGGAAGTTTTCCTGCATGGCCGGGGACACGAGCGAGGTCACAGCAAGTCCCGTGATGCGCGAGGAGGAAAATGCGCTGCCGTCAAACCAGGCAATGCTTCCCTGGGTTGTCCATGCCTCGCCGTGCACAAGGCGCAGCAGCGTGGTCTTGCCCGCTCCGTTCTTGCCTATGAGGACAAGGTGCTCTCCCTTGGCAATCTCAAGGCAGATATCCTTGAGTATCAACCTGCGTTGTGTGTCCCCGGGCAGGAAAAGCCCTGCGTGATCAAGGCGACAGAGAATCTGGCTCATATGTTCGAGATCCGTGTGTACTAGAATTCTTCGGAATGCCAGCGCCTGTCAGCGAAATAGCTTGCCCTTGTGAAGCCGAAGGCCTTTGCGTAGCTTGCAAGCACAGGGAAGGCGTAGGCTACGTCGCCATCGGTATGTGCGTCCGAGGCAAAGCTGATGCGAACATCGACCTCGCTTGCAAGGCGCATGATCATGGGACAGGGGTAGATTTCCCTGCAGGGCTTGCGCAGGCCGGCAGAGGAGATTTCCATGGCCATGTCCATGGCCTTGAGCACTTCAAGGGCGTCCCTCACAAGACGCTGGCTCTCCTCGCGCACGATCCACAGATGGAAGGAATCCCTGGTAAAGATTTTGATGAGATCGGGGTGCGAGGCGATGTTGAAAAGACCTGTGGCAAGCATTTTCTTCCAGGTGGTGAAATAGGCCGTGTAGGCCGCGAACCTGGCGTTCTCGTCCATGGCCTCCCATGGCTCCGGGCCTGCGTCAAAGCCCCATGTGCCGAGAAAGTGCGTGCTGCCGAGCAGGTAGTCGAAGGGGAATTGCGTGGCTGCCTTGCGCACAAAGTCCTGATCGTCCTCGAACCAGTCTATTTCCATGCCAAACAGGACGCGGCAGGGCCCCTGATTCTTCTGCAGTTCCTGTACCTCGCGCACATAGTCTGCAAGATGGGCGTTGAGCCTTGCGCGGTATTCAGTGGGATAGGTGTAGCGCTCGGGCCTGGGGCTGTGTTCGCTGAAGCCAAACACGGACAATCCCTTGGCCAGCGCTGCCTTGTACATGTCGGCCACGCTGTTTGCGCCGTGCGAGTAGAAGGTGTGGTTGTGCAGGTCAAAGCGTATCATAAAGATATCCCCACAGGATGTTCGCAAGAAGGCTGTCCCCAAGGGGGCCATGCGCCCGCAAGAAGGAAAGTGGCAGGAAGACACAAAGGCCTTCCTGCCACGCTAAAAAAGCCTACCTTGTGCCGAGCAGGCGTTCGCAGATGGATATGCCGGCTCTGCGGCCAGCGCCGGCAGCAAGAATGACAGTGGCTGCGCCGGTCACGATGTCGCCACCGGCGTAGACATTGGGAATGGATGTCTCGCCGGTTTCCTCGTTGACGACAATGTAGCCCCACTTGTTCTTTTCAAGGTCTTCCGTGGCCTCGAGAAGAATGGGGTTGGAGCGCGTGCCAAGGGCGACAATGGCAAGATCCGTCTTCATTTCGAATTCGGAGCCTGGCACTGCCACGGGACGGCGACGTCCGCTCTCGTCCGGTTCGCCAAGTTCCATGCGCTGCAGGACAACGCTTTCAAGGCGCTGGTTGGCGTCTGCCTTGAAGGACAGGGGATTCACGAGCATGTCGAAAATGACGCCTTCCTCCTCGGCGTGCTCCACTTCCTCGTGACGGGCAGGCATTTCCGCGCGGGTACGACGGTAGCAGACGTGCACTTCGTCGGCTCCCATGCGCAGCGCTGTTCTGGCCGCGTCCATGGCCACGTTGCCCGCGCCAAAGACAGTGACAATCTTGCCGTGGAAGGCCGGGGTATCGTATTCCGGGAACTTGTAGGCGCGTCCGAGATTGATGCGGGTCAGGTACTCGTTGGCCGAAAAGACGCCGACCAGGTTTTCGCCAGGCACGCCCAGGAACTTGGGAAGGCCTGCGCCAACGCCGATAAAGACAGCGTCGTGCTTTTGCAGCAGTTCGGAAATCTGGACAGTCCTGCCTGCCACGCAATTGAGGTGCAGTTCGACTCCCAGTTCCTGCAGGGCGCTGACTTCGCTGTGGACCACGTCCTTGGGCAGCCTGAAGGAGGGGATGCCGTACACAAGCACGCCACCCGGTTCGTGCAGGGCCTCGTAGACATGGACCTTGAGGCCGTGGGAAGCGCAGTAGCCGGCACAGGAGAGCGAGGACGGGCCGGACCCGACACAGGCAACGCTTTTTCCCTGCACCCTGGTGGCGCAGGCATTGGTGCCTGTCTGCTGCTCGCAGGCTGTTTTGGTTATATGGGTGTCTGCCACAAAGCGCTCAAGGCGTCCAATGGCCACGGGCTCGCCCTTGCGGCCGAGAATGCAGTGTCCCTCGCACTGGTTTTCCTGGGGACAGACGCGACCGCACACTGCGGGCAGGGCGTTGGCAGTCTTCAGAAGGCGGTAGGCCTCTTCCAGGTTCTGCTCCTTCACGGCCCTGATGAAGTCCGGAATGGGGACGCAGACAGGACAGCCTTCCACGCAGAGGGGCTTTTTGCAGTGCAGGCAGCGGCTGGCCTCGTCCAGGGCATTTTCCAGTGTGTAGCCGAGGGCAACCTCGTCAAAGTTGTGGTTGCGGACATTGGCCGGCTGGCAGGGCATTGCAGTCCGGTCCTTTCTTTTCTTGGGCGTTGTCTTATCCATTGACTGCACTTCTCCTGTAGGCTTCCATAGACTCCTGTTCCTGGGCCCTGAAGGCGCCAAGCCTGAGTCTCAGTTCGGCAAAGTCCACCTTGTGGCCGTCAAACTCCGGGCCATCCACGCAGGCAAAGCGGGTTTTGCCATCCACAGTGACGCGACAGGCACCGCACATGCCTATGCCGTCCACCATGATGGGATTGAGGCTGACAGTGGTCTTCACGCCGTACCCCCTGGTCAGGTCGGACACAGCGGCCATCATGGGCACGGGTCCTACGGCCACAACCTCGTGGATGGGCTCGTCGCCGTCGAGCTTGTTTTTCAGAAGTTCTGTGACCAGACCCTTGTGGCCATAGCTGCCGTCGTCCGTGGAGATGAGCAGCTCGTCGGCAAACAGGGAAAGTTCCTTTTCGAAGAGGAGCAGGTCCTTGCTGCGTGCGCCAATGATGGCCACAACCCTGTTCCCCGCAAGGTGGTGACCCTTGGCAATGTGATGCATGGCGGCAATGCCTGTGCCACCGCCGACACAGATGACCGTGCCGCCCTTTTCGATGTGGGTGGCGCGTCCGAGCGGGCCGCACACATCCAGAATGCTGTCGCCGGGATTCATGGCCTCGAGCAGGGCAGTGGACTTGCCAAGAACAAGGTAGACAATGGTGATCAGTCCCTTTTCCTTGTCGGTGTCTGCAATGGTAAGGGGGATGCGTTCGCCATGCTCGTTCATGCGCAGCATGACAAAGTGACCGGGCCTTGCGTGACGGGCAATCTCGGGCGCGTCAAGCACCATCTTGCTCGTTTTTCCGGGAATCAGGGGAATTTTTTCGACAATTGGTACAGGCATAAAGCCTCCAGGGGGAAAATGGGGTGAATGTGAGAATACCAGCCACGAGAGGGGAGTATTTTTGCAAAGTGAAGTACCTTGCTTCTTTGTTCTTGGCAAGATGCGCCCCTTGTGAAGGCTTGGCGCAAGGCGGGTTTAGGGGCAGAACACGAGCCCGGGACTTGCCTGGCGCATCTTTTTGCAACCATGCGACAAGACTGCAGGACAGGGGTGGCACAAGGAGTCGTACGACGTACGACAGTTGCTAGGCACGGGAACTTTTGTGTAGGGTGCAGCCATGCGTACACTGTCCGAACATACATCCCCTGCCGGCAGTCCCTGTGGCTGTGGCAAGGACGGAAAACGACACAAGGGGCTGGCGCTTGCCTGCTCCCTTGTTCTGTCGCTTTCTGTTCTGCCCTGCGCTGTCCAGGCGCAAGACATGCTTGATCCCGACAACTTCGGCCCGCGCCTGAGTTCCCAGGCTGCCAAGCCCATTGCGCCCACACGCTTTGAAAAGGGGAAGAAGGCAAGGACACCCGCAGCGCCCAGGGAAGCGTTTACCATGGGACGGGCCGTGCGCCACGCCCTGGACTACAACCCCACCACAGGCGCGTCCGAAGCGGCCGCAAAGGCCTCCGAGGAAGGGCGCAAGGCTGCCCTTGGGGAACTCTTTCCAGAGCTTTCCACCAGCTACTCCTACGGCTATCAGCGCCAGGACAGGGATCCGAGCAATTTCAGCAACAGTCAGCCTGCAGACAGGGGAACATATACCTGGAACATGCAGGTGCGCCAGATACTCTTTGACGGCTTTCGTACGCTTGGTACCTACCAGAAGCAGGCCCTGCAGGCAGAAAGCGACAGGGCTTCCCTCCGCCAGAGCGAGCTGGAGACCACGGGCAGTGTACAGGAGAGCTTCATCAACTATCTCTGCGCTGTGGAAAATGTCCGCAGCCAGCAGGAGGCAGTGGCAAGGCTGGCCGATCAGCTGGACATAACCCAGGCCTTCCACGATGTTGGCCTGCGCCCCATGCTCGACGTGCTGCAGGCAAGGGTGGATCTTGGGGACGCGCAGCGCGAGCTCATAACCCAGGAAAACACGCGCGACACCTCCCTGGCCGAGCTCAATACCCTGCTTGGCTACGCTGCCACGCAAGGGGTGCAGTACCAGGGTGCCCTGGTCACGCGTCCCTTTGAGCGCAGCCTGGAGGAATGCCTTGAGGTGGCCTACAGGATGCGTCCGGATCTGTATGTGGGCTACAAGGCCGTGGAGATGGCCGTCAAGGACAGGCTGATAGCCAGGGCCGGCTACTACCCCCAGATCGAGGCCTATTACAGCATCAACGCGAGCGGCAACACCCCGGGCTTGCAGCGCGCTGGCAACAACGGCAGCAGATCCACAACCTGGGAAGTGGGGGCCTCCCTGTCCTGGGAAGTGTTCCAGTGGGGGACAACCTATTTTTCCGATCAGCAGGCGGGCTGGCTCGTCTCCCGTGCCCGCAGTCAGGCCAGGGCGCTCATGCTCGATGCCGGCCTTGAGGTGAAGCAGAACTTTCTTTCCCTGCGCGAGGCAGGCAAGCGCATTGATGTGGCGCGCCAGAACGTGGCGCACGCGCGCGAGGCCTACGAGGCTGCCCTTGCGCAGTACCGCGCGCAGGTAGGCACCAACTTTGACGTTCTTGATGCCTCCTCGAACCTTCTTTCCGCCCAGGTGGCCCTGACTACCGCACGGGGAGACTACCTCATAGCCCTTTCCCGCCTCTACCGCGCCATGGGCGAATTTCACCCGGAACTTCTCTGAGGCAGCGTTCGCGACAGGGCCCCTGTCCGGCATGGACAGGACGCCTGATGCTGCCCGTCGCGCCTTCCTCCGTGAAGCAGGCTGGGCCATGGCGTACAGGAAGTAAAATCATAACATACAGGAAAATCACACAATAAGGAGGCGGCGCGTCCTCCCCGACACCAGAAAACCGGGGCCTGCGCCGAAACTTGATGACAGTACAGTCAGACGAGAAGCTTGTCATAACCCCGCTGGGCGGTCTCGGAGAGATTGGCCTCAATTGCCAGCTCTGGGAGACCGCAAGGGGCGTGGTCATGGTGGACTGCGGCCTCATGTTTCCCAGTGACGAGCATCTCGGCATAGATGTGCTCATTCCCCACTTCGGCGCGGTCAAATCCATCAAGAACAGCATTCTCGGCATAGTCCTGACCCACGGGCACGAGGACCATATTGGCGCCTTGCCCTGGATTGTGCCCGAGCTGCGCGGCGTGACGCTGTACGGTTCGCCCCTGACCCTTGCCCTTGTCAGCCACAAGCTGGAAGAGCGGGGCATTCTCGACCTTGTCAATCTGCAGACCGTTGGCCCCGACAAGCCCGTGCAGATTGGCGACATGATCTTCCATTTTCTGCCTGTCTGCCACTCCATTCCCCAGGGATACGCGCTTGGGGTGGAGACTCCTGTGGGCAGGATTTTGCACACAGGCGACTTCAAGGTGGATCCGCACCCCCTGTCCGGCGCAGGCACGGACCTTGAGCTGTTCAGAGCCTTTGCCGGCGAGAAGGGCGTCCGCCTGCTCATGTCGGACTCGACCAACATAGAGCGAGGGGGCAGAAGCCTCACGGAACGCCAGGTCATGGACTCTCTGGACAGCGTTTTTGCCAGGGCCAGGGGGCGCATTGTCATTACCCTCTTTTCAAGCCATCTGCAGCGCATCCAGGAAGTCTTCGACCTTGCGGTCAAGTACGACAGGACCGTGGTCATCAGCGGCCGCAGCCTCGCCAACAATATAGAAATGTCCAGCGAACTTGGCATCAACCGCGTGCCCGAGGCCTTTTACAATGCCCACAACGGCATACCGGACCTCCCGGACGAGAAGGTGGTGCTCATTGTGACAGGCGCCCAGGGCGAACCCATGAGCGCGCTCTCGCGCATGGCCTATGGCCGCCACAGGCAGCTGCACATACACAAGGGCGATACTGTGCTCATGAGTTCCAGGGTCATTCCCGGCAACGCCAGGGTCATCTCGCACCTCATCGACGAGATGTACAGGCAGGGAGCGGAAGTCTTCTACGAAAGCGTCTGGGCAATACACGCATCCGGTCATGCCCAGAAGGAAGAGCTGCGCGACATGCTCCTGGCAACCAGGCCCGAGTACTTTGTTCCTGTGCACGGGGAGTATCGCCACCTTATCAAGCACGGTCGTCTTGCCAGCGAGTGTGGTGTTGCCGAGGACAAGGTGGTCATACTGGAAGACGGGCATCCCCTGAGCATCGAAAGGGACGGAATCGAGCTTCTGCCCCCCATAGCCGTCGACTACACCCTTGTGGACGGCAAGGGGGTAGGCGACGTGGGTGTGTCCGTGCTGCACGAACGCCGCATCATGGGCGACGAGGGCATGGTCATAGTTGTCCTTGTGACGGACAGCGAGACAGGCTATGTGCTCTATGGGCCGGAAATCGTGTCCAAGGGCGTGGTCTTTGATCAGTTCCGCTACGTCCTCGACGACGCCAAGTGCCTGATCCTGGACGAGCTTGAAAGGGCCAGAGCCTCCAATCTCGCCCCCCAGGACGTGCAGGAGGGCATACGCAGCGCGCTGCGCCACTTTTTCCGCCGCGTGCTGGACCGCGATCCCATAGTGGTGGCCATCATTTCCGAGGTCTAGGCCCGGTGTCTTTGGGACAAGACCATGCCACCGGCAAGGATCCGATGCCCCCAGGAAGAAAAGTCGCTGCACAGCAAAAAAGCCTCCCAGATGGGGAGGCTTTTTTTCAGAAATGCAAAAGGATGGTGTGGCGGCTGGCCTAGCGGGGGTTGAGGTGCCCCGGTTCGAGCAAAAGGTGGTAGCGTGGCTGCTGAACCTGGGGATCCGGCAGGCTTACGTGTCCCTCGATGCGCAGGGGCTTTGCCGAGAAGCCAAAGGGCTGCACCATTTCCGGCTTGGCCGCCAGGGAGAAGACGCTGTCGTAGGAGAGGGAAATGACCGGCAGACTTGACTGCGAGGAGCCAGCAGAAAGCTGCAGCGCCCCCAGATGCTCGGCATTGCTCAACAGGTCGCTCACCCTTGTCTGCGTGCTGTTGTTGAAAAAGGAGGGCAGGCGAAGCTCTGCCTTGCGCAGCAGGGCCAGAAAATCGTTTCCTGTCTGGCCCACAAAGCTGATGAGGCTGTTGCCTGTGCTTGTGGCCAGAAGGCTGACCGGAACCGTGCCCCCGTGGATGCCCAGGTAGGCCGAACGGGCTCCGGCGGGCATGGAAACCCAGCCAGGTTCGGTCATGTGAAAGGTGGACGAATGGCTCTGGGTCACTGTGTGCATGGTCAGGGCCAGACACAGGACAAGAAAGAGCGCCGAAAGGCCGAGAGAAAGAAAGAAGTTGCGCGAGCCGGATTTCGGGGTGCCCCCATGGGGCAGGACGCCTGGATCACACGACATAGATTGCACCAAAAAGTATGTTCGACAATTCTGGCAAAAACCGTCCGGGGACTGCCCCGGGATTGAGCCATGCACAATCTAACCATGCTTGCCCTGTTGTCCAGCTCGATCCTTTTGGTCGAGGACAGGTTCTTGCAAGAAGTCTCGTTGGTTGCAGGCACTTCCCTTGTGGCAGGACAGCCTCCATGCAGGCTACAATTTGCATCTAATTGCGATTTTGACGCCTGTCAAGAAAGAAGAATTTTCCGCAGGCAGGCCTTGGACAGGCCAATGGACGCCGGACGGTTTTCTCGGGACATGCCCTGCGGGGATTGGCCGGGACCGCCTGGCCAATCCCCGCAGGGCCAAAAGCCAACAAGTCAGGACGCGAACAATACTGAAGGTGCTCTTCTTCAGGGGCGTGACAGAGGCGTCAAGGTTTGATGACGGTCTTCAGGACGTGTTCCGAAGGCGAGATCTGGCGTTCGAAGGCCTCCTGCAGCCTGTCGAGAGGCAGGATGTCCGTGACATACCTTTCTGGATCGACGATGCCCCTGGCAATGAGGTCGATGGTCTCCACGAACTCGTTCCTTGTGCAGGACACCGAGCCTGTCAGGCGGATTTCGTTGAGAACAAGGCGGTTGAGCGCAAAGGGAATGGTGGGCGTGATGGAATTGCCTATGATTACGATTTCGCCACAGGGCTTTACCCCGTCCAGGCAGGCTGCAAGGGAAGATTCCGCGCCCACAGCCTCGAAGACCACATCGAAGCCGCCATTGGAGGCTTCCTGCATCCTTTGGGCGCGGTCTGGCGCATTGCCGTCAAAATAGATGTCGAAGTCGCCAATCTCGCGGGCCTTGCCGGTCTGGCGCTCGTCGATTTTGGACATGGCAAGCAGGGACGCACCGGCCTTTTTGGCAAGGCCGCCGATCAGCTGGGCAATGATGCCGCTGCCCACGACCAGGCCCCTGTCGTGGAGCTTCAGGCTGGACTGCCTGACCGCGTGGTAGGCACCATCAGGGGATCAATAAGACCTGCGGCCACATCGGAGACGCTGTCTGGCAGCTTGTAGGCGTTTTGGGATCTGCCGACAAAGTATTCGGCATAGGCGCCATTGCAGACAAAACCGATGTAGTTGGTCCCATGCACGTTGCGGCACAGATGTTCCTTGCCCATGCGACACATGTCGCAGGTCCCGCAAGAGAGATTGGCCCAGAATGTGACTCTGTCGCCAATGGAGAAGTTGCTGTCGCCCGGGTCCACAACCACGCCGCAAAACTCGTGGCCCATGCAGAAGTTCGGATCCGGATTGGGGATTCCAGCCCTTGCCTGCCTTCCACATGTGAATGTCGCTTCCGCAGACGCCGCAGGCGCTGACGCGGATTTTCATCATGCCTGGCTCTACGGCCGGCACGGGAATCTGGCGTATTTCTATCTTCTGCGGTCCAGCAAGGACCGCGGCCTTCATCATTTCCTGGCTCATACCCAATCTCCCTGGCACATGATTTTGCCCTTTCGGGCATGTTTGCTTCAGGGGCAATATAGGCAAAATCCTCGTCCCTGCTATGTGCAATCCGGCTACATTCTTGCCAAAAAATGGCAAAGGGGCGAGAGTCTGGCCTGGCCTGGCCTGGCCTGGCCTGGGCTCGGGGGGACTGGGTGGCCTATTTTCTCCCTGTATCCCTTTTTTGGGGCAGCATGGGGCCTACCTGTTCGAAGACAGGCGGAGCAGGCATTGCCAGCGGATGTGTGGCCACCAGGGTGCGGGTAAAGAAACCTGCGAGAATATTGACAAGGTCCTCGTGTATTTGGCTTCTGAGCTTGTCGTCCACGCTGTAGCACAGCTCCGGCAGTTCCTGCAGAAGCTGCTCCGGGCAGGGGGCCATGAAGGATTCCGCGTCCGCTCGGGGCAGGGTCACCTTTTCTATCTTGCGCCCGAAACGGGTCGCGAAAAGCTCGCTTTCCCGCTTCATGGCCTGGTCCTTGTGTATGCCGCCCCTGACCAGGAGAACAGGGGGGTAAAACCAGGACAGGGCCTTTTGGGAAAAGAGCATGGAAAATCCGGGCTCCACCAGGGCGCAAGCCTTGACGCGCACATCGACAAGGGAATGTCGCAGGGGAAGGGCAGGACAAATGTTCTTGACAATGCGTTCCCTGGCCCAGGGGTTGCAGTAGGGATTGCGCAGGTCGCTGCCTGTACAGAAGCTGTCCCACAAGGTGCAGTCCGGCAGGGCGCCGCCCACAAGGAGGGCAGTGGCGCCGCCGGAGCCGAAGCCGAGCACGCCTATGCGCTCCCTGTCTATGCTTGCGGCAAAGTGTTCGTGTTCCAGCACTATGTCTGCAAGCAGCTTGAGATCGTTTGCGCGGTGCACAAACAGATCCCAGGAATAGAGATCCGGCATATTGTCCAGGTTGTCGAAGGGATGGGTCATCACAGCCACTATGAATCCCCTGGCTGCGAGGTCCGAGGCCGTGTCGTGGTGGGTCAGGCGGTTGCCGGACGAGGGGTGCGAGACCAGGATGAGAGGCCACTTGCCGGCAGAGACAGCGGTTTTTCCCGCAGCCCTGAAACTCCAGGACTGCAGATTGTAGGGGCGGCTTCTGCGCGAGTCCGTAGGGTACCAGACATTGATGTCCAGGTTGAGTTCGCGCTCGGGCAGGGAGATGCCCATGTTGTAGAAGCCCACATTGCGGACTTCGGCCCGGGCAGGGGCAGCGCTCAGGCAAAGCAGGACAAGAAGGGCGCCAAGAAGGAAGGCAAGCCCCGGCAGGACCGCCGGAAGAGGGGAGGGTTCCTGTCTGACATTTGCGGACAAGTGCGCAGATATGTTGCTCAAGTACATTTGTCGCATAGATGGAGTATTGTGCCACAGGCAAAGCTACGGTACAAGGGCGCTGACAGGAGGCCCGGCAGGCTGCAACACCTGCACAAACAGCGCACAGCCCCTGTCGCGCAACTTCCACACCATCAGACCCTGGCTGCACACTCTGCCCTATGGAATTCATACAGTTCTTCATCGACTTTGTGCTGAATGTGGACGATCACCTTCTGGAACTGGTCACCCAGTACGGCACATGGATCTACCTTATCCTCTTTGTCATTGTCTTTTGCGAGACAGGCCTTGTGGTCACCCCCTTTCTGCCTGGCGACAGCCTGCTCTTTGCCGCAGGCGTTCTGGCAGGCACAGGAGCCATGGGCTACCCCGAGGTCCTTGCCATCTTCCTGCTGGCAGGATGTCTGGGCGATGCGAGCAACTACTTTATCGGCCGCCACGTGGGGCCTGCCATCTTTCAGCGCGATTCGCGCTTCATACGCAGAAAATACCTGCTGGAAGCCCATGCCTTCTACGTGCAGCACGGCGGCAAGGCCATTGTCATTGCCCGCTTTGTTCCCATTGTGCGCACCTTTGCTCCCTTTGTGGCAGGCATAGCGCTCATGCATCCCCACACCTTTTTCTTTTACAACATCACAGGCTGTATCCTCTGGGTGGGACTGCTTGTGTCCACAGGCTTCTTTCTCGGCAACCTCGAGTTTGTGCAAAAGCACTTTTCCCTTATTGTCTACGGCATAATCCTTGTTTCCATATTGCCTGTAGTCATAGGGATTGTGCGGGCAAAATTCGGCAAGGGAGAAAAGAAGGCCGAACCTACGGAAGAAGACTACCTGAAGGCTGCCGCCTCCTTTGACAAAAGGAATGGGTAGCCAGGGTCAGCAGACAATGCTTTTCAACCACTGGTTTCTGTCGGGCTTCGCTTGGCGAACCTGCGGAGGCCTTTTCAACAGCAATTCGATTTTTTGAGGCGTCACATGAAAAGTGTCAGTGAAATACGGGCCCTTCTTGCAAGAGACGAGGCAACCGTTGGCACATGGCTGCAGATTCCCAACGCGGATGTGGCAGAACTCATGGCCAGGGCAGGATACGACTGGGTGGCAGTGGACATGGAACACGGTTCCTTCGGCAGGACCATCTTGCCGGATATCTTCCGCGCCATCGAGTGCGGCGGTGCCGTGCCCTTTGCCCGCCTGGCCGAAGCCAGCAGGACGCAGATAAAGGCTGCCCTGGAAGCCGGGGCGCAGGGCCTGATCTTCCCCATGATCGAGAGCCGCGAGCAGCTGGATCAGGCCATAGGCTGGTCCATCTACCCCGGTCTCGACAACTGGGAAGGGGACAAGCCCGCCGAGTACCGCGGCGTCGGCTACTGCCGCGCCAATGTCTTTGGCAAGGACTTTGACAGCTACCGCGCGACAATTGCCGGCGATATCTTCATTTGCGCCCAGATAGAGCACATCCGCGCAGTGGAAAACCTGGAGAGCATCCTTTCCCATCCCCGCCTTGACGCCATCATGGTGGGCCCCTACGATCTTTCCGGTTCCATGGGGCTCACGGGACAGTTTGATCATACCGACTTCAAGGCCTGCATGGCCAGGATTGGCGAGATTTGCCAGCGTTGCCATGCCCGCATGGGGCTGCACGTGGTGCAGCCCGATCCGGCGCAGCTCGAACAGGAAATCGCCCGGGGCGCGCGCTTTGTTGCCTACGGCATCGATACGGTCTTTTTGTGGAAGTACGCCGAGCGCCCAGGTCGGAGGGACAAGTAGTGAAAATCACTGTATTTGGCGGTTCCGGTTTTCTGGGATCGCACATTTGCGACAAGTTGAGCGAGGCAGGTCACGAGGTGACCATTGTGGATGTGAACCCCTCGCCCTGGCTTGCGGACAATCAGAAAATGATTGTGGGGAGCATCCTTGACGAGGCTGTCCTGGACAAGGCTGTCAAGGGGGCCGACGTGGTCTGCAACTACGCGGGCATTGCCGACATAGGCGAAGCCAATTCCAGGCCCGTGGACACGGCAAAGCTCAACGTGGTGGGCAACGTGATGGCTCTCGAAGCCTGCAGAAAGTACGGGGTCAAGCGCTACATCTTTGCCAGCTCGCTCTATGTGTACGGCAAGTCTGGCGGCTTCTACCGCTGCAGCAAGCAGGCCTGCGAAATCTACATCGAAAACTACCAGGCCATGCACAACCTGCCCTATACCATCCTGCGCTACGGCTCTCTCTATGGCCCCAGGGCGGACAACAGGAACGCCATACACCGCTTTGTGCACGAGGCCATGACAACCGGCACCATAACCTATTACGGAGCGCCGACAGCCCTGCGCGAATATGTGCATGTGGACGACGCGGCAACGGCCACGCTTGAAGTCCTTGACGAGAGCTTTGCCAACCAGAACATCATTGTGACAGGCAACCAGCCCATGCGCGTGGGCGATCTCTTCAAGATGATAGGCGAGATGCTCGGCAAGGACATCGAGATACTCTACCAGAACGATCCCAACAGCGGGCACTACCAGATTACGCCCTACAGCTTCATGCCCAAGGTGGGCCGCAAGCTCGTGCCCCCGCTGACTGTGGATCTTGGTCAGGGCATCTTGCGCGTCATGGAAGCCGAACACAGGGAATTGCATCCCGAGCTCACCAGCGAGGGCGGCTACCTTGTCCCCACGGACGACTAGAGCCTGGCAGAAGCTCCCGGGGATCCCCCGGTGCATCGAAAAGGAACAGGGGGCGCAGGCCCCGCAAGCAAGCAAAACAAGGAGGCGGCGCCTTCCCCCAAGGGGAGCCGCGCCGGATTTTTTATGAATATTATTGCCATTATCCCCGCCCGCATGGGCTCGAGCCGCTACCCCGGCAAGCCCCTTGCCCTTATCCACGGTATCCCCATGGTGGGCCATGTTGCCTTCAGGACAGCCAAGAGCAAAATCCTGTCCGACACCTATGTGGCAACCTGCGACGACATCATCGCCGACTACTGCAAGAAGGTTGGCCTGAAGTGCATCATGACCAGCGACACGCACACCCGCTGCTCCACCAGAACGGCAGAGGCCCTTTTGAAGATTGAGGAGCAGACCGGCAAGAAGGTCGATATCGTGGTCATGGTGCAGGGCGACGAGCCCATGGTCCAGCCGCAGATGATCGACGACGCAGTGGAGCCCATGCTGAAGGACGAGTCCATCAACGTGGTGAACCTCATGGCCGACATGGCCACGGTGGAGGAGTTCGAGGATCCCAACGAGGTGAAGGTGGTCGTGGACCGCAACAGCGACGCGCTCTACTTCTCCCGCGAACCCATTCCCTCCCGCCGCAAGGGCGTGACCAATGTGCCCATGAGAAAGCAGGTGTGCATCATTCCCTTCCGCAGGGATTATCTGCTCAAGTTCAACGCCATGGAGGAAAGCCCCCTGGAGATCATCGAATCCGTTGACATGATGCGCATTCTCGAACACGGCGGCAAGGTGCGCATGGTGCCGACCTCCTTCAGGACCTGGAGCGTGGACACGCCCGAAGATCTGGCCAGGGTCGAAAAGCTCATGACCGGTGACACGCTCATGCAGGAATACAGCAACTGATGGGTCCTGCTCAGCGCCTGAAAATGGCTCTGCTCGAGCTGTGGGTATCCGCCCTGGGGTGGGTGCCCACGCCCGCGGGCATTGCCCTGCGCTATGCCGGCCTCAAGCCCTTTTTCGCTTCCTGCGGCAGCGTGCGCATTGCCACTGGCGTCGAGTTCGTGGGACTTGGCAACATGCGCCTGGGAAACGGGGTGCGCATTGGCAGGCACTGCATCCTCACAGCCCAGAACGGCAGCCTTGTCATGGACGAGAGGGCTGCCATATCCGCCAACGTGCACCTGGGGGCCGATGACGGCCTCATCCACATCGGAGCCCGCACGGCCATAGGCACGGGCACTGTGCTGCGGGCTGCCAATCACCGCATCGATCGCACGGACATCCCCATGATGGACCAGGGGCATGTGCCTGGCGAGATCCACATCGAGGAAGACGTGTGGATAGGGGCAAACTGCGTCATCACGGCAGACGTGCGCATAGGCCGGGGAGCCGTGGTGGGCGCAGGGGCCGTGGTAACCCATGACGTGGAGCCCTTCACCATCGTGGGCGGCGTGCCGGCAAGGCCCATTGGCCACAGACCTGGGAAAGAACAGCAAGGGTAGGAAAATGTCTTTGAAATGTCTTGTTTTTGACTGTGACGGCGTGATTCTGGACAGCGTCCCCACCAAGACCAGGGCCTTTGCCAGACTGGCCGAACCCTACGGGGACGAGGCCAGGGACAGGATGGTCATGTATCACAAGACCCATGGGGGAGTGAGCCGCTATCTCAAGTTCGCCTGGTTTTTCCGCGAGGTGCTTGGCCGCGAGATAACCAAGGAGGAATCGGCCAGGTGGGGCGAGCTCTTTTCCGAGTATGCCCTGGACGAGGTCAAGAAGTGCCCGCTTATCGAGGGCGTGGAAAAGGCTCTTGTGCACTGGCAGCACGTTTTGCCCATGTGTGTGTGCTCGGGCACGCCGACAGAGGAGCTGCGCTCTGTTCTTGAGCTGCGCAACCTTGCCCACTATTTCGATCTGGTGCTCGGCTCGCCGCCGGCCAAGGCGCAGGTATTGGCAAACATTGTCAGGGAACTGAAACTCGATCCGGCCGACGTGCTCATGGTGGGAGACAGCTCCACGGACAGGGACGCTGCCGAACAGGTTGGCACGCAGTTCTACGGATGCGGTCCCGAGCTTCGCAACGACGGTCTCTTCCCCTGGGGCGAGACGCTTTCGGGGCTGGACGACTGGATCGCTGCCCATGTGTAGCGTCATGAGGGCAGGGCGGGGTTTTCCTGTTCTTGCCCTTGTGCTTTGCCTGCTTGTGTCCTTTTCCGCCGGCTGTCGCGAGGAGGCAGGGGAGAAGAAGGAGGCTGCAGGGGCCGGGCAGGTCGAGAAGGCTGTACCTCTTGCCCAAAAGCCCGAGGCAAAACCCGAGGAAAAGGTCACAGTTTACGCGCTGAGCGCCCCGGAACCTCCGGCGTCGGCCGAGGAACTGGACCTTGCCCAGCGACGCATTGACTACGTGAACAGGGCGGACAGGCACCTTGCCTCCCTGTGCGGCCGCTATCCACAGCTCATCATGCTCGGCGTGGAAGAGTACAGAAACTCGTACACGACCCTGGGCTTTGGCAGGGAGGAGCCTTCGGCAACCTGCATGGCGCGCACGCTTGCGCCGCCAAGCGGCCTTTTTGACAAGGAGGAGTCCCGACAGATTGAAAGGCATCTTGCCGCCATGGACAGACAGCGGGAGTCCATGGACAGGGACTACGAGAAGTTGCGCGCCTATGTAAAGGACACAAGCATCGTGGACGACGGCAAGCTTGGCAGAAAGCTTGTGGGACAGATAGAAAAATCCTTCCGAGCCTACGCGCAGGAGCTGGAAGGATTCAGAAGCATGCTGGACAGCCGGGCTTCCCAGGCCCAGGACACCTTATTGCGGGACCATCCCCTGCGCGATCATGTGCGTCTGGCCATGGACATGGTTTCCATAGTGCGCAGGATAGCGGACGGCCTGGAAGTGACAGAGCCTGATCCCAAGTCTCTGGACAAGCCCATTGCCAGGCTGCGCGCGGACATTGACAGGGCAGAACGCCTGCCCTTTGCAGTGCCCGGGGCAACGGAAATGTACTACAGGCACTTTCTGAAGGACGCGCGAGGGCTTTTGGCCCTGCTCCTGCGCGGGCAGATCGAATCCTTCCACGCCGAGGTACGCAGCGCCCTCAATGCGCAATGGAGTCAGTGCAGACAAAACTACAATGCCTTTGTGGACGCCCTGGCCAGGGGATAGAACAAAGGCTCGGGACAAAAGGAGAAAGGCGCCATCTTCCGGGAAAGCAGTTTTTGGAAGGTGGCACCTTTCTGATATGGACAAGGCAATGCCCTATGCCTTGTGGCAGTCGGGACAGGTTTTGTCGCCCTTTTTGAAGATGATGAGCGGACAGTTCTTGCAGATGTCCGCGCCGGGGAAGAAGTCGCCTGGGCGAACCACAGAGGGAGAACCGCTGGCCCGGACGCGCTCGAGCAGCCTGGCCACCAGGGCGCGCACATGCCTTCCGGGTATCAGGACATTGGCTTCCCCGCGCTCTATCTTGCCGCTGTTGTAGGCCCCGGAGCAGGGCGTGGTGAAGTTCATGAGCCCCGATTGCCAGCAGTGCACAGAGCCGCCACAGGACGAGGAACTCATGAGGATCTGCGTGGGCAGGGGGTGCATGTCCGTGGCAGCCATGAAGTCCACTGCCAGATGGTAGGCCTGCAGGGAATCCGTCAGCATGTGCACCACATGGGGCACATGATGGCAGGCCCCCAGGGGAGCAAGGCCTATGGCCCGCAGGGAGCCTGGCTCAAGGCGCGGCTTGGAGGCCAGAAAGCGCCTGGCCTGGGCAGCGCTTCGGCAGTACTTGAGCTGGGAGCGGACTTCGTTGTCGTCTATCTCGCGCCAGCCAAAGCTCACCTGGGCATTGGTGCAGTACAGCTTGTCGAGGGTACCAAGGACAACCTTGCCCTGCATGCGCGCGGCCACTTCCCACTGGCAGAAGGTCGTGGGCCGCACGGGCGCAAGCCAGTCCGGATGTTCCCGGCAAAAGTCGGCTACCTCTTCGTCGGAAAAGAGAAAGGTGACCCCTACCGGATGGTGGTAGAGCCTGAGCTCGTCCATCAGGGTCCTTTCCATGAAGGCACAGTCGTAGTCTGGCACAACGAGAGGCCTCTCTTCGGCCTCGCAGACTGGCCCGTCCTGTCTTGCAGCGCACATTGTTCTTCTTCTCCCTGTCTGCCGTCCTAGTCGTCCAGTATGACCGCGCGCCCCTCCTCATCCCTGTTGTGGGCGAGAAGGCCGTGCTTTGCCAGGTAGGCCCTGCCTGCGCTGGCAAATTCTGCGTGGGTGCAGTTTTTGTCTATGCCTGGGCAAAAGTCCCTGGCCATGTCCAGACTGTCCGCGTCCACAATGTTGCCGCGGAAAAAGGGCCAGGCGCGGCAGACGTCCGGCTTTGCGGCGTGCACAGTGCAGCCCTTGCCCTGTTCAAAAAAGATGCAAAAGCCGTCATCGCCTGTGCGAATTTGCAGCTTCCCGCCTCTTGTTTCCCCGTATCTGGCCGCAAATTCCTCGGCAGTGAGGTGCAGAGCGCTGGTTATGCGCAGCAAGTCCTTGGGGCTGACCACAATGCCGCCTTCGCCGCGGCAGCACTGGCCGCACATCTTGCAGGAAAAGACAGGGGAGTCGTCCACAGGCGCGGCGATTTCCGGAGCCTGGACGGGCATGTTTGTGCTTGTCATGAAAATTCTCGTTGTTGAAGGGGCAAGGGTCAGCGCGCAGGCTGCAGAAGGCGCTTGTGCTCGACCATGATGCAGCGATCCTCGACCACCAGGATGCCTGTGTCCTGCAAAAGGCCGCAGGCTTCTTCAGAGGTGATGCCTTCCTGCATCCAGAAGCAGGAGGGCCTTTTGGCCATGGACAGGACTTCTTTGGCGTGTTCCGGGCAATAGCGGGGCGCGCGGAAGAGCACCACAATGTCCGCCTCGTCCACCATGGCGATGGAGGGGAAGACCTGCAGTCCCCAGACCTGCCTGCGCTTGGGATGCACGGGGATGACCCTGTAGCCGGCCTCCATGAGGTAGCGCCCGACCCTGTCCACATCCTGGCCAGGCACATCCTTGGCGCCGATGATGGCTATGGTTTTGGCCGGGCCAAGAAGGGAGCGCAGTGTGTCGTCTGTGGGCATGCCTGGTCTTCCTCCCTGTCTTTTTGTAACCCTGCCCTGTGGGGCAAGGGCAAATGGCCTATGTACCTAGTCTGCCTTGCTGGCTTCCTGTTCGGTTTTCTGCCCTGTTTCACAGGGTTGTGCTTCACAAGGACCCGTTTCCCCGGGTTCCGATGCACAGGGTTTTGTGTCACAGGCTGTATCGGCAGCGTTCTTTTCCTGCGGATCTGGCTCCCCGGACTCTTCCCGTGTGGTTGCGCGTATCCAGTAGGTGCCAAAGCCGTCGTCCAGAAAACCGTCTTCCACGGTCTTGTATCCGGCTGAGGCAAAGAGCTGCCTGTATTCGCTGCGCGTCCTGCGCCAGCCCCAGAACTGCTGCTTGCGGATGCCAAGGTAGTGCAGGAGCCCGCGTATGCAGTTCTTGCAGAAGTTGACAAAGGCTGCCACAGGACTTTCCTCTTCGAGCAGCGAGGCCGAGAGGCAGAGGATTTCGCCGTTTGGCAGAAGCTGGTAGCGCAGATTGTCCAGGGTATGGGCAAGCTGGGCCTGGGGAATGCCGTAGTCCACAGCCGAGAGGTAGATCATGTCATAGTAGATGTCCGGGGACAGACAGTCCGGCGGCTGACCTATGAAAATGCGATCTGCAGGGATGAGGCGGCGCAGCCACTTCATGCACACTGTGCTCGGCTCGTTGACATAGAGCTCTATGGAATCGCCCATCTCCTTGAGGAGCATGCGTTCCATGAAGCCCACGCCACTGCCCAGGGAAAGAACGCGCAAGGGAGACTCGTGCGTCCTCTCCGCCTGCATCTTCTTCAGTCGCGACGCTATCCACAGGGCGTCCGCAGTCTTGTTTCTGCGCCAGACCTCGGGCAGATCTTCCCATGACTGATATCTGCGAAAGAGTTCCTCGTAGAAAACGGAGTAGAACTTGGCGTCCGCAAGATGGAAGAAGTGGGTGTGCGCAAAGGTCGTAAAGGGGATACCCTGCCAGCTTTCCTGATAGAAACGACGCACTTGCTGCCTCCTGAATGCCGTGGATGTACTTGCGGTTCCTATAGCCCAGCTTGTCCACTCCTGCAATGGACAGAGACGGGAAAAAGCCGGGCAGAGCTGGAAAAGGGCAGGGCCTGCACTCTCCCCAGCCTGTGTGCGCAAGATCTAGCACAGGACAGGGGCAGTTGTGAAAGAAAAAATGTTCCATGCTGCGAAGGGCAAGAGCGCACGGAGGCCCCTGTGGCGCACGAGTGAGGCTGTGCGACCGCAGGGGCCCCCGCATTGTGGAATCGTTCCCGGTTTGGGCTTGGGCTAGCGTGAGAGTGCCTGTGCCCTGCGCACAAGCCAGGCGTGGAAGCGTGTGTCCTGGGTCAGTTCCGGGTGAAAGGCCAGGGCAAGCATATTGTCCTGGCGGACTGCCACAGGATGATCGTTCACGCTTGCCAGGACACTGACCCCTGCGCCACAGGATGTGACAAGGGGCGCCCGTATGAACACGGACTCGATGAGGTCATCCGCTCCGTGGGAAAATTCCCTGACAGGGAGGCGTGTGGTGAAGCTTTCCTTCTGACGGCCAAAGGCATTGCGCCGGACGCTGATGTCCATGAGACCAAGGCGGGGCTGTGCGGAAAAACCCGGCAGGTCTTTGGCCAGGAGGATCATGCCGGCGCAGGTCGCAAGCACGGGCACGCCCGTGGCGCACAGGCTGGCAAGAGGCTGAAGAAGGCCTTCTTCCTGCAAGAGCCTGCCCATGACAGTGCTTTCGCCGCCAGGCAGGACAAGGCCCTGCAGGCCATCGAGATCGGCCAGGGTGCGGATTTCCCTGACAGTGGCCTGGCAGCGGGCAAGGGCTGCGGCGTGTTCGCGAAAGGCTCCCTGCAGGGCAAGCACGCCAATGAGCGCGGCCATCAGCAGCCCCTCTCCTGCATGCGCTGCTCTGGAGAGAGCGCCGAGATGTCCAGGCCGGGCATGGCCTCGCCAAGGCCTGTGGAAACCTCGGCAAGGAGCTTGTAGTCCCTGTAGTGGGAGACTGCAGCCACAATGGCCCGGGCCCTGCGGGCAGGATCCGAGGACTTGAAGATGCCCGATCCCACAAAGATGCCGTCGCAGCCGAGCTCCATCATGAAGGCTGCGTCTGCGGGCGTGGCTATGCCGCCTGCCGCGAAGTTCACCACCGGGAGTCTGCCCAGCCTGCGTGTCTCAAGAACCAGCTCGAGCGGGGCTGCGATATCCTTGGCAAAGGTCGGGACCTCCTCTTCGGGAAGGGCGCGCAGGGCTGCGATTTCCCCCAGGACAAGGCGGCAGTGGCGCACTGCCTCGACCACGTTGCCTGTGCCAGGCTCGCCCTTGGTGCGGATCATGCAGGCTCCCTCGGCAATGCGTCGCAAGGCTTCCCCCAGATTGCGGGCACCGCACACAAAGGGCACTGTGAAGTCCTTCTTGTTGATGTGGTAGCGATCGTCTGCCGGAGTAAGCACCTCGCTCTCGTCAATGTAGTCCACGCCAAGGCTTTCCAGAATGCGGGCCTCGGTGACGTGGCCTATGCGGACCTTGGCCATGACCGGAATGCTCACGGCCTTCATGATGGCGGTCACGATGGCGGGATCCGCCATGCGGGCCACGCCTCCGGCTGCGCGAATGTCAGCCGGAACGCGTTCCAGGGCCATGACAGCGCAGGCGCCCGCCTCCTGGGCAATGGTGGCCTGTTCGGGTGTCGTCACATCCATGATGACGCCGCCCTTGAGCATCTGGGCAAGGCCGGACTTGATGACAAATGTTCCTGTTTCCATATGAACACCTCGTTTTTTTTGTCTTGCAGGGCGTGTTGTGCCTGATGGAGCCTTGCATACGCGCCAGAAAGGCCTTCCCCAAGGATTTGGCCAGTGCAGGTGACAATTTTCTTCGCAAGGGATACAATTTGCATTGTCACGGTGACAAAATGTCTGTCCAGACAGCCAAAAAAGTGAGGATGAACATGGATTTTGGGCAACTACGGGAACTCTACGAGGAGCATCTTGGCGACAGAATGCGCATGACGCGCTGGGAGGCCCTGGCGCAGTCTCTGGTGGACATGATACATGCCGGAGATCTCGCGCCTGGCGAGCGTCTGTCCACGCACAGGGCACTGGCGGACCTTTTGGGAGTAACTGTTGGCACAGTGTCCAGGGCGTACGCACGCTGCGCGCAGCTCAACCTGACTCAGGGCATTGTGGGACGGGGCACCTTTGTGACGCGGCCTGCGCGGGAAGTGGATGTGTACGCGCAGCGCCCCTTGCCAAGAACCTGCCTGGACAGCAGCGCGCGCAGGTCCAGGGAGCCCGGGGAGCAGCCCTTTGATGCGAAAAATCCCCTGGACATGGGCTTCATCACTCCCTTCGAGCACCTGAACCCCTCTCTGGAGGAAGGGCTTGCAGGGCTCTTGAAGCGCGGCGGGCTGGACGTCCTTGGCGGCTACCAGGCCCCGGCAGGGCGCGCAAGCCACAGGGAGGCAGGGGCTTTGTGGGCTGCCCGCTTCGGCCTCCCCGTTTCCCCAGACAATGTCCTTGTCTGCGCGGGTGCGCAGCACGCGCTGCTCACTGTCCTTGCCTCCCTGTTCAATCCCGGGGATCGCATAGCCGCGGAACAGCTCAGCTACCCCTTGCTCAGGCATCTGGCCCAGATGCTGCGCCTGCAGCTGTGTCCCATACGCATGGACAAGAACGGCATTGTGCCCTCGGCGCTGGAGGCTGCCTGCAGGACAAGAATCATCCGGGGCCTGTACCTCATGCCCTCGTGCCACAATCCGACACTTTCCCTGATCCCGGAATTTCGCCGTCACGAGATAGTGGACATCTGTCGCAGGCATGATGTGAGCATCATCGAGGACGATGTGTACGCGCTTTCCCTTGAGCAGCACCTGCCGCCGCTTTCCCGCCTGGCTCCGGAGCGCAGCTGCTTCATTGCCTCCACCAGCGAGGCCCTGGGAGCAGGACTGCGGGTAGCCTATCTCTGCGCGCCAGCGCACGCCCTCAAGGCCCTGGAGCACACCATTTCCTACACCATCTCCATGGCTCCGCCGCTCATGGCCGAGCTTGCCTCCCTGTGGATAGGAGACGGCACTGCGGACAATGTGCTTGTTGCCAAGCGCAGGGCTGCGGCAAAGGCCAACATGCTTGCGCGCGACATTCTGGACGGTTTTTCGCTCATTACCAGAACCACGGGCTTCTTTTGCTGGCTCAAGCTGCCTGGCGGAGCCGAAGCTGCCAGGGAGTTTGCGGAAAGGGCAAGGCAGCAGGGCCTTGTCGTGGCAGACTCGTCCTACTTTGCCGTCGGAGGTTCTTCCGAGGACGCAGGTGTGCGCCTGGCTCTGGGCCTGAAGGACCAGGACATCCTGGCCAGGGCCCTGCGCTGTCTGGCAGAGCTTTTGCAAAGAGGCCAGGAATAGCTGCCCACAGCTTGCCTTGACGGGCCCTCTTGCAAAGGGCAGAGTTTCCAAGGGCAGGTACTGCCCAAAAGCTCGGGATTTTTCTTTCAGGCTTGGGATCCCCTTGCGGGGGATTCTCCCTCAAAAGCCCCAGGGGACGGCATGCTCAAGCGCAAGCATTCTGCCGCTCCTTGCTGGGGACATTTTTCGCTCTGGCATTTGCAGATATTGGGAGACAATCATGGGTATTGCCAACATCCTGACCATAGCGGGCTCCGACAGCGGTGGCGGGGCAGGCATACAGGCGGATCTGAAGACCATCATGGCCATGGGCTGCTACGGCATGAGCGCCATAACCGCGCTCACGGCCCAGAACGGCCTTGGCGTCAGCGGCATCTTTCCCGCTTCGGCAGACTTTGTGGAACTGCAGCTCAAAACGATTTTTGCGGGCTTTTCCGTGCAGGCAGCCAAGACGGGCATGCTGTTCAACGCAGAGATCATTCACACAGTGGCTCAGAACCTGGAGCACAGGAGTTTTCCCCTGGTTGTGGACCCGGTGTCCGTAAGCCAGAGCGGAAGCAGGCTCTTGCAGGAAGACGCGGTGGAAGTGCTTGTGCGCGAACTTGTGCCGCTTGCGGATCTGCTAACGCCCAATATTCCCGAGGCGGAAATGCTCTCTTCCATGAAGATTGGCGATCTGGAGGGCCAGGCCCAGGCAGGACAGAAGATATTGTCCCTGGGCGCAAGGGCTGTCCTCGTGAAGGGCGGGCACATGGAGCACGCCGACGTGGTCACGGACATCTTGTGCCTGCCTGGCCAGGATCCCCTGCGCCTGCCCCAGAAGGCTGTTGTCACAAACAACAACCACGGCACGGGCTGCACGCTTTCCGCAGCCATTGCGGCTGGCCTTGGCAAGGGAGAGGAGCTGGTCCGGGCCGTACGCCACGCCCAGGCCTTCCTGAACAGGGCCCTTGCCCAAAGCTACGCTCCCGGCAAGGGGTGCGGCCCTGTCAACCACGCGGCAGGCCTTGTGCCTGTGCGGGACTAGTATTTTGTTCTTGAAAAAACTTTAGAAGTTGTATACGCTAGGTATGTGTAATTGAGAGTGGTAGGTGTCTATAAAACTGAAGTGGTCTAGCGTGTGGAGGGTATGTTGCTCCTTACATCGCCC
>CALVGM010000020.1 GCA_944327095.1 uncultured Desulfovibrio sp.
TGGGCGGCCTTGGCATGGCTCCCGGCTCCAACGTGGGCGACGGCTACGCCATTTTCGAGGCCACCCACGGCACTGCTCCCAAGTACACGGGCCTTGACAAGATCAACCCAGGCTCCCTCATTCTCTCCGGAGCCCTCATGTTCGAGTTCATGGGCTGGAAGGAGGCTGCCGAGCTTGTGCGCAAGGGCATTGCCGCGGCAGTGGCCAAAAAGACCGTGACCTACGACCTTGCCCGCCAGATGGACGGCGCTACCGAAGTCGCCTGTTCCGCCTTTGGCAAGGCTATCTGCGACAACATGTAAAACCTCTCACAGACCCGCGCCTGCGGGGCGCGGGTCCCTCATTCCCGGGGTGCAACCATATGAAGTCACATAGCATTGAACGAGCCTGGTGCAAGGGCTGTGGCATATGCGTGGCCTTCTGCCCCAAAAAGGCCCTGAGCATCGATCTGATCAGCCAAAAGGCCGTTTGGGACGAAAGCAAGTGCATTTACTGCGGTCTGTGCGAGCACTACTGTCCGGATCTCGCCATCACAGTCGTCAACGACAGGGCCCCAAGCGCGGCGACCACAATCGAGGAGGCGGCAAATGGGTGAAAGCATGTTTGTGCAGGGCAATGAGGCCTGCGCACGCGGTGCCCTCTACGCCAACCTGCGCTTTTTCGCGGGCTACCCCATTACCCCTTCCACGGAAATAGCGGAAAGCCTTGCCGAGCTTCTGCCCACTGTGGGCGGCAAGTTTGTGCAGATGGAAGACGAAATCTCTTCCATGTGCGCCATCTGCGGAGCCTCCCTGGCTGGCCTGAAGGTCATGACAGCGACCTCGGGCCCGGGCTTTTCCCTGAAGCAGGAAGCCATTGGCTACGCGGTCATGGCGGAAATCCCCTGTGTCATCGTGGACGCCCAGCGCGGCGGCCCCTCCACCGGACTTCCCACCGAAGTCTCCCAGGGCGATGTCATGCAGGCCCGCTGGGGTGCCCACGGCGACCACTCCATCATAGCCCTCACGGCCTCAAGCGTGCAGGACGTGTTCGAG
Source organism: uncultured Desulfovibrio sp. (assembly GCA_944327095.1). Taxonomy (GTDB): domain Bacteria; phylum Desulfobacterota; class Desulfovibrionia; order Desulfovibrionales; family Desulfovibrionaceae; genus Desulfovibrio. The sequence goes on from CALVGM010000020.1 coordinate 1,035, forward strand.
ATCACCGTGGAAGCCTTCAACATGGCGGAAACCCTGCGCACGCCTGTGGTTCTTTTGCTGGACGCCGAGATCTGCCACATGCGCGAAAGGCTCACCATTCCCGATCCGGGCGAGCTGCACGTGGTGGAGAGGCTCTACACGGAAGTGAAGCCCGGCGTGGCCTACCACCCCTATTTGCCCCGCGAGGACGGCAGGCTTCCCATCTCCAACTTCGGCGACGGCCACAGGTTCAATGTGACCGGTCTGCACCACGACATCTGGGGCTTCCCGACCCAGAACCCGGACAGCATCGAGTACCTGAACCGCCACCTCTACGACAAGATTGAAAACCGCACCAACTCCCTTGCCAGATGGAAGGAATACTACCTGGACGACGCGGACATCGTGCTCATTTCCTACGGCTCTGCAGCCAGAAGCGCGCTGCAGCACGTGTTCGACAGACGGCTGCGCGGCGAAAGGCTCGGCCTGCTCGAGCTGCAGACCATCTGGCCCTTCCCTGCGGACCTTGTGCGCAAGAAGACAGCCCATGCCCGCCGCGTCATTGTGGCAGAAATGAACATGGGGCAGCTGTGCTCGCAGGTCAAGACAGCAGTGGAGCACCCGGAGCGGGTCTTTCTGGCCAACAGAATCGACGGCAGGCTCATCACTCCGGAAAACATCGCACGGTGCATTCGTCTCATTGACGGGAGGGGGTTCTAATGTCCATTCATCGTCTGATACGGCCCCGTTTCTTCCCGCACATCTGGTGCCCGGGCTGTGGGCACGGCATTATTCTCAACGGCCTGCTCCACGCTGTGGACGAGATGGGACTTGAGCAGAACAAGCTCTGCATGGTGTCCGGTATAGGCTGTTCCTCGCGCATTTCCGGCTACGTGGACTTCCACAGCATGCACACTTTGCACGGCAGGGCCCTGGCCTTTGCCACAGGCCTGAAACTTGCCCGTCCCGAGGTACAGGTCTTTGTGCCCATGGGCGACGGCGACGCCACAGCCATTGGCGGCAACCACTTCATCCACGCCTGCAGGCGCAACATTGACCTTGTGGCCATAGTCATGAACAACCGCATCTACGGCATGACTGGCGGCCAGTTCTCCCCCGAATCCGGGCAGGGCACCATGGCTACCACCGCTCCCTACGGCAACATCGACCCCACCTTCGACGTGGTGAAGCTTGCCATGGGCGCTGGCGCCACCTTTGTGGCCAGAACCACGGCCTTCCACGTGAAGGAAATTGTCAGCATCATCAAGAAGGCCACCATGCACAAGGGCTTCTCTGTGGTGGAAATCCTCTCCCAGTGCCCCACCTACTTCGGGCGCAAGAACAAGTACGGTGGCCCTGTGGAAATGCTCAAGTGGTACAGGGACAACACGGCTCCCATCGGTTCCCCAAAGCTCAAGGACAACCCGGGCCTCATCGAGCGCGGCATCTTCGTTGACAGGGAGATGCCCGAGTACTGCGAGGAATACGACAAGCTTATAGCCAGGGTGAGGAGCAGGTCATGATCAATCGCATTCTTCTTTCCGGTTCCGGCGGTCAGGGCGTCATCACCATGGCCATCCTGCTGGCCCAGGCGGCCTGCCTCTACGAGGGCCACAACGCCATACAGTCCCAGAGCTATGGCCCGGAGGCCAGGGGCGGCGCGACACGCTCCGACGTGATCATCTCCGACGAGCCCATCTACTACCCCAAGGTCCAGCACCCCAACATCCTGGTTGCCCTGACCAACGAGGCCTCTGCCAAGTACCTGAAATTCATCAGGCCCAACGGCATCTTCCTCTTTGACAGCGATCTTGTGCAGCCCTCCACCAAGATGGACGCGGACTACGTGGGCTTCCCCATGTACAAGCCGGTCATGGAACGCTTTGGCAAGCCCCAGGCGCTCAACATCTGCGTGCTCGGGGCCCTGCTCGAACTCACGCACGTCACAAGCTTCGACTCCATCAGGCAGTGCCTGAAGGCCCGCTTCAGGCCCGCCTTCCACCAGGCCAACGAGGACGCGCTGCACCTTGGCCAGGATCTTGCGGCAAGCTGGAAAGGCACGCACAGGCTGGGCTAGTCCTGCCTGAGAGCGCCGCGCAACGCAGGGCCGGGATATTCCGAGGGGGGAGACCCGGCCGGGACAGCCTGCCCCCTGCGCAAGGGGCAACTGTTCCAATGGCAAGGCGCGGCCTTCGCCAAGGAAAGCCTGTCCAGACCATACCCCGGGCGCTGCCTCGTACCCCATGCTCATGCCCACAGGCCAGGGAATGCCATGCGCAAAAGGGGGACGGGGAGGCGCCGGGGGCCTGGCAAGTCCGCAAGGCGCAGGACCATACCTGCGTTCCGCGAAAAAGGCACAAACGGACACGAAGGACCGGACGCCCAATGGCGCCGGAACGAGGACAAGTCAATGAACATACACGAATACCAGGCCAAGGAGCTCTTCCGCTCCTTTGGCATCCCAGTATCCGATGGCAGGCTGGCCCAGACCGTGGACGAGGCTGTGGCAGCGGCAAGCGAGCTTGAGGGCCCCGTGTGGGTGGTCAAGGCCCAGGTGCACGCTGGCGGACGCGGCAAGGCTGGCGGCGTGAAGGTCTGCAAAAACATTGACGAGGTGCGCAAGGCAGCGCAGGCCATCTTGGGCATGACCCTTGTGACCAGGCAGACAGGCCCGGCAGGCAAGAAGGTGCACAAGGTCCTTGTGGAACGGGGCACAAACATAGCCAGGGAGCTCTACCTTGCCGTGGTGCTCGACAGGTCTGCCGGATGCCTCAGCATCATGGCCTCGCCCTGCGGCGGCATGGACATCGAGGCCGTGGCAGCCGAGACCCCGGATAGGATCTTCATCACCAAGCTGGACGGAAGCCACAATTTCTGGCCCTGGCAGGCAAGGGAGCTCTTCTTCGGCTGCGGCCTGGACGCCAGACAGACCAATCAGGGCGTGGCCATTGTGCGCCAGCTCGTGGCCCTGGCCGTTGCCAAGGACTGCACCATGGTGGAGATCAATCCCCTGGCAGTGACGGACGAGGGCAAGCTCGTGGCTGTGGACGCCAAGGTGAACTTTGACGAAAACGGCCTTGCACGCCACCCGGACATCCGCGCCCTGGACGACCCGGACGAGTGCGATCCCTACGAGCTCAAGGCCAGGGAGGTAGGCGTCAACTACATTCATCTGGACGGCTACGTGGGCACCATGGTCAACGGCGCGGGCCTTGCCATGGCCACCATGGACGCCATCAAGCAGGCAGGGGCGGAGCCCGCCAACTTCTTCGACGCTGGCGGCGGCGCCAACGAGGACATGGTGGCGAGCGGCTTTGAAATCATGCTCTCGGACCCCAGGGTGCGCGGCATACTCATCAACATTTTCGGCGGCATACTGCGCTGCGACATCGTGGCCCAGGGCATTGTCAACGCGGCCCAAAAGACCGGCCTCACCCTGCCCCTGGTCATACGCATGGAAGGAACCAACGTGGAAGAGGGCAGGCGCATCCTGCGCGAGGCAGGCCTCAACTACCAGGAGGCCAGGAGCATGGGCGAGGCGGCAAGCCTCATCGCCAGGGTAACAGCCTGAAAGGACCCTCATTGCGCAACACAACACGGCAAGGACCATTTAAGGAGGCGGCGCGTATTCCCCCCGCAGGGGAGGGAAAGGCCGAAGACAGATGAGCATACTTGTTGACAAGACGAGCAAGGTGGTCGTGCACGGCCTCACAGGCCGTGAGGGACGCTTCCACGCGGAACAGATGCTGGCCTACGGAACAAATATCGTGGCCGGCGTGACGCCTGGCAAGGGCGGCCAGGAAGTGTTCGGCATTCCGGTTTTCAACACCTGCAGGGAGGCTGTGGAAAAG
>CALVGM010000021.1 GCA_944327095.1 uncultured Desulfovibrio sp.
AGGCAATACCGAGCTCCTGCAGGATGTCGTGCAGACTTTGCATGAGCGCTGCTGTCTGCCGTGCGTCCGCCATGGCTATGCACTCGCAGCGCAGGGCGTTTCTGGCGCGCACCAGAAGTTCCATGCGCAGCGTTGTTCCGTCCACGTCCAGGGCGACCACGTGGGGGCTACAGGCCGTGTGCTCTTCCTGCACGGGCGAAAGCAGCGGGCAGGGCAGCCAGTACAGGTGTTCTATGCCTGCCCCCATGCCCCTCTCTGTCAGATACTTCTCGAGGCGTGCGACCTCTTCTTCCCGAAGATCGCTTATGACGTACTCACGCATGGCATCCCCCCGTCCGTACAGGACTTGTCGTTGTTCTTGTCGCTGCCGGATTCTGCGCGCCTGTTCCGCGCCTCTTCCATGGCCGAGTCCAGGTCCCTGGCCGCCTCTGCGCTGCGTTGTGCTGCCCTGGCAGCGCCGGGACAGGTGAAGGTGGGAACATTTGCTGCCGCCTTTTGTTCCTGCTCTGCCTGCTCGTGGTGGTAGAGTGCAAAGCTGCTCTGGTTGTTTCCGTCTAGGTTGAAGACCTGCTGTATGGTGAGGATGTTGCGGCTCGCGTTGGCGCTGTCGCCCTCCTTCAGGTAGGAGATGGGCGCGTGAAGGAACTTTTTCACCAGCGCCTGACCCATGCACACGAGGGCCTCGCGCACAGCCTCGTCGCTTGTGCCGAGGCGCCGCATGGTGCCCGCCACCTCGTCGTCGATGGTCTCCTGGCTTATGTGCACAAGCTGCTTGATGATGGGCTGGACACTGAGGCGCTCCACCCAGGAGTGGAAGTTCTGCATCTCCTCTTCCACTATGGCCTGGGCCTTGATGGCCTCGCTGCGCCTGGCCGCCAGGTTCTCCTCGACCACTTCCTTCAGATCGTCGATGTCGTAGAGGTAGATGTTGTCCAGGCTGTTCACGTCCGGGTCCACGTCCCTGGGCACGGCTATGTCGATGAAGAACATGGGCCTGTTGCGTCTGGCCTTGAGCACAGACCTGATGTCGCGCGCGTGGATGATGGCCTCTGGCGCGCCTGTGGAGGTGATGACTATGTCCACCTCGCGCAGGGCCTCGCACAGCTTTTCAAAGGGCACGGCCCGGCCGTTGTAGAAGCGGGCAAGGTCCTCGGCCCTGGAGTAGGTCCTGTTGCTCACCAGGATTTCCGAGATGCCGTTTTGCACAAGGTGCGTTGCCGCAAGCTCGGCCATTTCCCCAGCGCCCACCAGCATGGCCTTGTGGCCGGACATGGTGCCGAAGATGCGCTTTGCGAGCTCCACTGCCGCGTAGCTTATGGACACGGCCGAGGAGGCCACGGCGGTCTCTGTGCGCACGCGCTTGGCAACGCTGAAGGCCTTGTGCAGAAGGTGGTTCAGGATGACGCCCGTGGCGTGGCTTGCCGAGGCCTTCCTGTAGGCGTCCTTGAGCTGGCCAAGGATCTGCGGCTCGCCAAGGACTATGGAGTCCAGGCTCGAGGCAACGGAGAAAAGGTGCCGCACTGCGTCGTCGTTGTGGTAGGTGTAGACGTAGGGCTCGAGATCCTGCGGGGAGGCGTCCCTGGCCTTGGCCCACAGCTCGAGCATGCGGGACCTCACATCCCCTGTGCCCATGGCCAGCAGCTCCACCCTGTTGCAGGTGGAGAGAATGAGAGCCTCCTGTATGGGGCCGCCCAGGGGCAGAGCCCAGGCCTCGGGCGAGGTGTGGTTCACAAGGGCAAAGCGTTCGCGCACATTCACCTGGGCCGTGCGGTGGTTCAGACCAACAAGTACGATTTCACAATCCACGGTATCCCCCTAGATGCGCACAAAGGCATGGTGGCTGTTCATGAACAGGTTGACGACAACAATGGAGAAGAGGCTCAGGGCAAAGATGGCCACCATGAGCCTGGCGGGCTTGCGTCCGCGCCAGCCCTGGGCAAGCCTCTTGTAGAAGAGAAAGGCAAAGCACACCCAGATGAGAATGCTGATGATCTCCTTGGGATCGCCGTTCATGGTGTTGCCGTACACGGGCTTGGCGTAGAAGAGGCCGCAGACAATGCCAATGGTGAAGAGCGGAAAGCCGGCCAGCGTGCCCCAGCTGTTGATGGAGTCGAGGATGTTGAGGGCCGGGATGTCGGACAGAAAGCGCGGCAGGGGCTTTCTGTTCTTGAGGCGCCTGTCGAGGTAGATGAAGAGCAGGCCTGCCACGGAGCTGATGGCAATGAGCGCCAGGGAGATGTAGAGCGCGCCCACGTGCAGGGCGTAGAAGGGCGCGGCAAGACCCTTGGGCACGGGCACCACCATTTCGAGCTGCCTTGCCGAGATGCCGAAGAGGATGAGGGCAAGGAGGGAGCCGAAGAGCAGGGGAATTTCCTGGTGAACCACTATCCACAGCACAAGGCCGCAGAGCATGAGGAACCAGGCGAGCATCTGCAGGTAGGCGCCTACGGAAAGTCCGCCGGCTGCCTGGGTGTGGAAGCCCATGAACAGGATGACGGTCTGTAGGATAAAGCCGCAGGCAGCCACGCAGGCGGCCAGGGCGCGCAGGGTCTTGTTCTTGAGTCCCATGCCCACAAGGCCGGCCACGCCGGCAAAGGCGTAGAGCACCAGGGTCATGAGAGTGGATATTTCGGGTGTGATGAGCATTGAAACCTCGAGGTTACGCGTCCTCGCCTGGGGTGCCTGGCAGGGAGTCGAGAAGGGCCAGGGCCTTCTCGTGCAGGGCTTTGGGCAGGATGGAAGCAAGAATGCTGCCTGCCTTGTCCCTGTCATTGCAGGCCAGGGCCTGTTCGAGACCGCTGGCTGCCAGGGCGCGGAAGAGCGTGGCATTGGTGTCTGAGGGAAGATGCTGGGCAAGGATCAGGGGGCGGAGTGCGCCCATGAACCGCGCCATGGCCTCCTTGGGAGCAAGAAAGGCTGTGAGTTCCTCCTTCCAGCGCCGCGCAAGGGCCGGGCTTGCCCGTTCCGTGGAAAGAGCGGCTGCCAGGGAGGCTGTGCGCGCCACCGCGGGCACGTGAAAGGATCCGGCAGGCGGATTGTCTGCGCAGTTGCATAGAATGTGCCGCGCGCGGCAAAGGGCCGCAAGGCGGGCGTTGAGAGCGTGATCGCTTCCTGCAAGAAAGACAAGATCCGTACCGTTCAGATCTTCTTCGCCAGGATCCCGCTGGCTGAAGGTGCAGGAAACCCCTTCCTGTCTGGCCCTGTCGAGAAGACTTGCCCCTTCTCCGGATGGGGGGCAGGGATCCACGATGTGCACGTGGGCAGGCCTGCAGGGAAGAAGCATGGCAAGCTTGCGCGCGCCCACCCGGCCAAAGCCGGCGATGAGGATTCTCTGATCCTCAAGGCTCAGGAATATGGGGTAGCTTGGGACGTGCATGCCTGCTCCTTGTTTGCGAAAATTTTGGCTCCTACATGCCCCGAAGCCGGGGGATGGCGGGGAAACCGCGGCAAAGTATGCCCTAATGACGGCTGTTTTGCAAAGAGGAAGACTTGCTGAAACAGGATTATGCAACATTCCAGGATTGTAGACTTTCAGGTCGTTTTTGGCCGTGTTTTGGCAAGCGGGCGCGCGTGATTGTGTAGCAGGGCTGTCAGAAAGCCTTGCCCCTTCCAGACAGGGGCCTTGTTGCGCCGCGGCTTTTGGGTTCGCGCAAGCCCCTGTGGCCTTGTTCAGGCAGGCTGTCCCAGGGCCTTTTGCAGATCGTGATTTTTCTGGCGCCCTGCGGGAAACTCTGCTATCTATAATGTTCTTTGCTTCCTCGCACAATAAGCGACTTCATGGATATTATCACATAGCCAGTAACTTAAGGGGTGGCTTTCCAAGGTAGGCGCATAACCTATTGATGCTATGTTAGAAAATATAAATTATTAATTTTATGGTATTTTTTAAGATGAGACCACACCCAACGGGTGTCAAACGCGATAGCTGTGATTACTCTTAAGTTAATGGGCATGCATTTCTATGTGAAAGTTACATAAAAAGTTATAAATTAGAAGATATAAATACAGTGGAATATATTACATTGTATAAGAAATATATCGCTCTCATTGAAGCAAAGAAAACTGTGCCGAATCCATTTAACAATTATAATGAAGACTTTGACAAATTTATACGATCATTGTCTCAAAAAGCTATTGATTATTTTTCTTTGTTTATATCAATAGTATTACACAGACGAGATGGGAATTTAAGTGAAAAAATAAAATCTATTGATTTTAGCAAGATAGGATTTCAATTTATCTTAATTATAAAAAACTATGAAGAAGAGTGGTGTGCACCAGTAATGGAAGCACTTGCAGGTACAATGTACCATTTTACAAAGGAATGAAATTGGGGATCTAGGCCTATTCTTGTGTTGAATGAACAGATGGCAAGTGATATGGGCTTGATTATGCCTTTCAGACAGTCAGAGAAATAGAGAGCTTCAGGGCTTGTACCAGAGACAAGTCTTGCCAAAAGTCGCAAGCAGCAGTTCTGCCTCCCGTTTTTTCGCCCGTTTTTCCCACCCTTGTTTCCCCTGCCTGTCCATGCTACAAGAACAGACTCG
>CALVGM010000022.1 GCA_944327095.1 uncultured Desulfovibrio sp.
GATAAGGTGGCCGGACTGCTCGCCTCCGAACATGACCCCTTCCCTGCGCATCATTTCCATGACGTAGCGATCGCCCACCTTGCTGCGGAGAAGCTTGCCGCCGTTTTCCTGCATGAAGATCTCCAGGGCCAGGTTGCTCATGGCCGTGGCCACAATGGCGTTGCCGGGCAGCTCGCCCCTGTCCAGCAGGTCCTTGGCGCACATGGCCATGAGCTGATCGCCGTCCAGGATGGTGCCGTGCTCGTCCGCCATGATGAGGCGGTCCGCGTCGCCGTCCAGGGCAATGCCCACGTCCGCGCGCACTTCCCTGACCTTGGCGGCCATGGTCTCGGGGTGCAAGGCGCCCACGTGATCGTTGATGTTGAGGCCGTTGGGAGAGGTGCCTATGCGCACAACCTCTGCCCCAAGTTCCTCGAGAGCCAGGGGAGCCACCTTGTAGCTTGCGCCATTGGCGCAGTCCACCACGATGCGCAGGCCGCTCAGCGTCATGCCCGCAGGGAAGCAGCTCTTGGTGTAGACAATGTAGCGGCCGCCAGCGTCCTCGATCTTGGAAGCCCTGCCCACCCTGTCCGAGGGCGGATAGGGCCAGCGGTAGTCCGCGTCCAGGACCATGGCGGCTATGGCGTCCTCCTGCTCGTCGGGCAGCTTGAAGCCCTCCTCGTCGAAGAACTTGATGCCGTTGTCCATGTACGGATTGTGGGACGCGGAAATGACCACGCCGAAGTCCGCGCGCATGCTCCTGGTCAGAAAGGAAATGGCCGGGGTCGGCAAAGGCCCGGTCATGATGACCTTCATGCCCGCAGCGCACAGGCCGGCAGTGAGGGCAGACTCGAACATGTAGCCGGAAAGCCGCGTGTCCTTGCCAATAACCACCTTGTGCTGGCAGTCACCCTTTCTCTTGAAGAACATGCCTGCGGCAAGCCCCAGGCGCAGGGCTACATCCACGGTCATGGGCCAGGTATTTGCCCGCCCCCTGAGACCGTCAGTGCCAAAAAAACGATCGGACATTTCTTTTGTGTCTCCCAAATGCAGGTCAGCCCCCGGCACAGGCAAGGCTGATGCTGCCCTGCCGAACCTGTCGCCTGATCCTGCCGGATGATTCTGCTGCTCAATCCCGCTGGGCAATCCAGCTGAGTAATCCCGCTGCTCACTCCCTTGCGCAACCCAGCCCTAGTCCTGCGGTTTCTGCCCTTTCGAGGCCTTCTGCTCCACGGCAGCGCGGATGAAGTCCCGAAAGAGCGGGTGCGGCTGCATGGGTCTGGACTTGAACTCGGGGTGGAACTGGCAGCCGAGGAACCAGGGGTGATCCTTGAGCTCGATGATTTCCACCAGGCTGTCGTCCGGGGACACGCCGCTGTAGACAAGGCCCTTTTCGGCCAGCAGGTCCTTGAAGGCGTTGTTGAACTCGTAGCGGTGGCGGTGACGCTCATGCACAAGATCCGTGCCGTAGGCTGCTGCTGCCCTGGTGTCCGGGGCGATCTTGCAGGGATAGGCGCCAAGGCGCATGGTGCCGCCCTTGTCGCTTGTCTCGTTGCGGCGCTCCACGTTCTTGGTGTGCACATCGTACCACTCGGTCATGAGGTAGATGACCTTGTTGGCGCTGTGCTTGTCGAATCCCGCGCTGTTGGCGTCCTCAAGGCCAGCCACGTGGCGCGCAAATTCGATGACCGCGCACTGCATGCCAAGGCAGATGCCGAAGAAGGGTATCCTGTTCTCCCTGGCGTAGCGGATGGCGCACACCTTGCCTTCCACGCCGCGGTAGCCGAAGCCGCCGGGCACAAGGATGCCGTCCACGCCGGCAAGCAGGCTGGCGGCAGTCTTGTCGTCGATCTGCTCGCTGTTCACGTAGCGCAGGTTCACGGCCACGCGGTTGGCCACGCCACCGTGCATGAGCGCCTCGTGCAGGCTCTTGTAGGCTTCCTTCAGATCCACGTACTTGCCCACGATGGCAATGGTCACCTCGCCCTTGGGGTGGGCAAAGTTGTAGACCATCTCCCGCCAGGGCTCGAGATGGGCGTTCCTGGCAGGCAGGCGCATCATGATGGCCACCTTCTGGTCAAACCCCTCCTCGAAGAAGGACAGGGGTAGCTCGTAGATGTTGCCCACGTCTATGGAGCAGAAGACTGCGTCCGGGTCCACGTTGCAGAACAGGGCGATCTTCTTGCGCAAATCGTCGGGCATGACCTGCTCGCAGCGGCAGAGGATGATGTCCGGCTGTATGCCTATGGAAAGGAGTTCCTTGACGCTGTGCTGGGTGGGCTTGGTCTTGAACTCGCCTGCAGCGCGCAGGTAGGGCACAAGGGTCAGGTGGATGTTGAGGCAGTTGTCCCTGCCGAGATCCGAGCGCAGCTGGCGTATGGCCTCGAGGAAGGGCAGGCCCTCGATGTCGCCCACAGTGCCGCCTATCTCGATGATGGCCACGTCCGGCGCGTCCTCGCCCTCGCCAAGGGCCAGCACAAAGCGCTTGATCTCGTCCGTGATGTGGGGGATGACCTGCACAGTGCCGCCGAGGTAGTCGCCCCTGCGCTCCTTGGCTATGACGTTGTTGTAGATGGCACCGGAGGTGGTGTTGTTCTTGTGGGACAGGGAAATGTTGAGATAGCGCTCGTAGTGGCCAAGGTCGAGGTCGGTTTCGGCGCCGTCGTCGGTCACGAAGACCTCGCCGTGCTGGAAGGGGTTCATGGTGCCGGGATCCACGTTGATGTAGGGATCCAGCTTCTGGATGGTGACCGAAATGTTGCGGGCCTTGAGCAGCGCTCCGAGGGAAGCAGCCGCAAGTCCCTTGCCCAGTGAGGACAACACACCGCCTGTCACAAAGATAAATTTGGTTTTCAAAACTCCTCCCGCGCTGCTTGGGCAGCCCTGGCTGTATGGCAGGCAAAGGGGACCTGCTCTCCTTAAAATAATAGACTCGCGAAAAATGCGCACAAACAACCAAAAACACCGAACGGCCCGCATCCCCATTTGGGAATTGCGGGGGCCCGGGGACCGAAAAACTCGCAACGCGCCCCCTTATAGCCGAAAAGACAGGATTGTGCCACATTGACGAGCGACAGGGCAATGTGTAACGTAAGGACCCATTTCAGCTAAGGAGCTTCTCAATATGGGCAGAGTCAACACCCTCGTTATCCAGGGCTACGGCACCAACTCCCAGGAGGAAACGGCCTACGCGGCCCGTCAGGCCGGGGCGGACAAGGCGGACATTGTCTTCTTCTCGGACATTGCGGCAGGGCGCGTCATCCTGGACGAGTACGAC
>CALVGM010000023.1 GCA_944327095.1 uncultured Desulfovibrio sp.
CAAAGGCAGCTACTACGCACTTCGTCTTCCGACGAATAGTGTGTGGGAGCGGCGTGCCGCGCAAAAGGCGGCCTTCAAAAAGACTCTCTGCAGGTATCAAGCCGCAGCGCGGCCGTTTTGCACACAATACCAACCATGTCAGAGGAGTCTTTTTTTGTGTCCAGCGATCGCCTCATCATCTTTGCTACAACCTTGCGCGACGGCGACCAGTCTCCCGGCTGCACCATGATCCCCCAGGAAAAGCTGCGCATGGCCCACCAGCTCGAGCTTCTGGGCGTGGACGTCCTGGAAGCGGGCTTTCCGGCTTCGAGCCAGGGCGACTTCGAGGCCGTGCAGGCCATTACCCGCCAGTCCGGCCCCAACATCCAGATCTGCGGTCTTGCGCGCTGCATGCGCAAGGATATCGACCGCTGCTGGGAAGCCATCAAGGAAGCTGCCCATCCCCGCATCCACACATTTCTCTCCACCAGCGATCTGCACATGACCTACAAGCTCAGGAAAACTCCGGACGAGGTCATTGCCATGATCAAGGACTGCGTGTCCTACGCAGCCAGCTTCACTCCCAATGTCGAGTTCTCCTGCGAGGACGCCTCCCGCTCCGACAAGGACTTCCTGTGCAGGGCCTGCGCCACTGCCATAGCCGCAGGCGCCACCACCATCAACCTGCCGGATACCGTGGGCTACGCGGAACCCAACGAGTACGCGGAACTCATCGACTATGTCATTCGCAACACCGAAGGTTCCGAGAAGGCAGTCTTTTCCGTGCACTGCCACGATGACCTGGGTCTTGGCGTGGCCAACTCCCTGGCAGCCCTCAAGGTAGGCGCCCGCCAGGTGGAAGTGGCCCTGAGCGGCATTGGCGAAAGAGCCGGCAACGCAGCTCTCGAGGAAGTGGTCATGAACGCAGTGGTCCGCAAGGACTACTTCGGCCTTGAGTGCGGCATTGACACAACCCAGCTCTACCCGAGCTGCCGCCTGCTCTCCATGATCATTGGCAAGCCCATTCCCAACAACAAGGCCATTGTGGGCGCCAACGCCTTTGCCCACGAGTCCGGCATCCATCAGGACGGCATGATCAAGAACCGCCAGACCTACGAGATCATGACCCCCGCCTCTGTGGGCCGCACCGAAACCAACCTTGTCATTGGCAAGCACAGCGGACGCAACGCGGTGCGCGTGAAGTTCGAGGCCCTTGGCTACAAGCTCACGGACGAACAGCTGCAGGTCGTCTTCGAGGCCATCAAGGACCTTGCGGACGTGAAGAAGACCATCTACGACGAAGATCTCATGGCCATGGTGCAGGAAAAGATCTACCGCAAGCCCGATGTCTATCGTCTGAAGCACGTCTCTGTGCAGAGTTCCGACGCTGGCGGCATTCCGCCTACGGCAGCCATTATCATGGATGTCCAGGGCGAGGAAAAGGGCGAGGCCGGCTTTGGCGCAGGCCCTGTGGACGCTGTCTTCAACGTCATCTGCCAGCTTGTGGGCAAGCAGCCCCAGCTTGAGAACTACAGCATCAACGCCATCACCGGCGGCTCAGACGCCCTGGGCGAGGTGACAGTCCGCATCTCCGAAAACGGCGTCAAGGCAGTGGGCCGCGGCGCCCATCCGGACGTCATCGTGGCCTCGGCCAAGGCCTATGTGAACGCCTTGAACCACCTTGAGGAACTGAACACCACCGGACAGCGCATCCACAGCCAGTACGTTCCGGAGTAAATAGCCTACCCGGGTCCGCGCGCCTTCGCGCGGGCCCCATGGAGTCGAACATGTCTCAGACACTTGCTCAGAAAATACTGCAAAGGCACACGGACGAGGAAATCGTCAGCGACGGCCAGATCGTGAACTGTCGCCCCGACATGGTGCTTGCACACGACATTACAGGGCCGCTTGCCATCAAGGCCTTCAAGGCCATGGGAGCCACGAAGGTCTTCGACAAGGACAAGATCGCCCTTGTTATGGATCACTTCACCCCCCAAAAGGACATTGCCTCCGCAAATCAGGTCATCATCAGCCGTGTCTTTGCCCAGGAGCAGCAGATCACCCACTACTACGAAGGCGGTGACGCGGGCGTTGAGCACACGCTGTTGCCGGAACAGGGCATTGTGGCCCCTGGAGACCTTGTCATAGGTGCAGACTCCCACACCTGCACCTACGGCGGCATCGGCGCCTTTGCCACAGGCATGGGATCCACGGATATCGCGGCCGGCATGGCCCTTGGCGAAAACTGGTTCAAGGTGCCTGCCACCATACGCGTAAACTTCGAGGGACAGGCGGACAAGAACCTGCGCGCCAAGGACCTCATCCTCATGCTCATCGGCAAGATCGGCGTGGACGGAGCGCTCTACAGGGCCCTTGAGTTCGGAGGTTCCGTCATTGACAACCTGGACGTGGAAGGACGCCTCACCATGGCCAACATGGCCATAGAGGCAGGCGGCAAGGCAGGCCTCTTTGCCTGCGACGACAAGACCATTGCCTACTGCCATGCCCACAATCGCCCGGATATCAACACGAAGTTCGCAGCCGACCCGGGTTGTGCCTACGAGCAGGAGATCACCATCGACATCACCGGCCAGGGCCCGGTTGTCGCCTGCCCGCACATCCCGAGCAACGTGAAGAGCGTGGCAGACCTTGGCGACGTGCCCATTCAGCAGGTTGTCATCGGTTCCTGCACCAATGGCCGCTTCTCGGACATGAAGGACGCGGCAAGCATCCTGCGCGGCCGCAAGGTCAAGAAGGGCGTGCGCTGCATCATCCTGCCCTCCACCCCCACAGTGTGGAAACAGTGCCTGAAGGAAGGGCTCATGGAGATTTTCACCGACGCAGGCTGCATCGTGGGCCCCTGCACCTGCGGCCCCTGTCTCGGCGGCTACATGGGCATCCTTGGCGACGGCGAGCGCGCAGTCTCCACCACCAACAGAAACTTCAGGGGCCGCATGGGCAGCCTCGAGAGTGAAGTCTACCTGGCCAACCCGCTCACAGCCGCAGCCAGCGCGGTTGCAGGTCGCATCATCGGACCCGATGCCCTCTAGGAGGTCACATGCTGTACAAAGGAACTGTTCACAAGGTTGGCGATCACATTGATACGGACGCCATCATCCCCGCAGTCTACCTCGTGACCGGGGACCCCAAGATTCTGGGTGCCAAGTGCATGGCAGGTCTTGATCCCGACTGGGTCAAGCAGGTCAAGCCCGGCGACATTCTGGTCGCGGGCCGCAACTTTGGCTGCGGCTCCTCGCGCGAGCACGCCCCCATTGCCATTCTCGGGGCCGGCATTCCGGTTGTGGTAGGCCACAGCTTTGCCCGCATCGTCTACCGCAACGCCTCCAACACAGGACTCATGCTCTTCGAGCTCGGCGACGCGGTCAACGACATCCAGGACGGCGACACACTGGAAATAAACACAGAAACAGGCACCATCACGGATGTCACCAGCGGCAAGTCCTGGTCATGTCCTCCCATTCCCGCCTCCATGGCGGCAATTGTCTCCAAGGGAGGCCTGGTCAACTACGTAAAGGCCCGTCTGGGCGCAAACTAGGGCATACATATGAGCAAAACCATCTGCCTTCTTCCGGGCGACGGCATAGGCACGGAAATCGTTGCCCAGGGCCGCAAAGCCCTTGAGGCCGCTGCGAAGCGCAGCGGCAAGGAACTTGTCTTTACCGAGGCTCTCATAGGCGGCGCAGCCTATGATGCCACAGGCAATCCCCTGCCTGCCCAAACCGTTGCCGCCTGCAGGGCAGCCGACGCTGTCTTCCTGGGTGCAGTGGGCGGTCCCAAGTGGGACAGCCTGCCCCCCGAAAAGCGCCCCGAAAAGGGCATTCTCGGCATCCGCAAGGAACTTGGACTCTTTGCCAACCTGCGCCCTGCCCTGCTTCTGCCTGAGCTTGCCGGGGCCTGCCTGCTCAAGCCCGAGACAGCCCAAAAGGGACTGGACCTCATTGTGGTACGCGAGCTCACAGGGGACATCTACTTTGGCCAGCCCCGTGGCATCGAGGAGCGCAACGGCGTGCGCACAGGCTACAATACCATGCTGTACTCCGAGGAAGAGATCCGCCGCATTGCCAGGGTGGGCTTCGAGACTGCCATGAAGCGCAAGAAGTGCGTGTGCTCCATAGACAAGAGCAACGTTCTCGAGACATCCCGCCTGTGGCGTGAAATCGTGAGCGACGTGGCCAAGTCCTACCCAGAAGTGGAGCTCTCCCACATGTACGTGGACAACGCTGCCATGCAGCTTGTGCGCGATCCCTCGCAGTTCGACGTGCTGCTCACAGGCAACCTTTTTGGCGACATCCTCTCCGACGAGGCAGCCGCCATCACGGGCTCTCTGGGCATGCTCCCCTCAGCCTCCATGGGAAGCACTGCCCCGGCTCTCTTCGAGCCCATTCACGGCTCTGCGCCGGACATCGCAGGCCAGGACAAGGCCAATCCCCTGGCTACCATTCTCTCGGCAGCCATGCTGCTGCGCCTTGGCCTTGACATGCCCGAAGAGGCCGCCTGCATCGAACAGGCAGTGAGCAGAGCCCTCAAGGACTACCGCACGGCGGACATCATGGAAGAGGGCAAGACCCTTGTTGGCTGCGAAAGGATGGGCGACATTGTTGCCGGCTACATCCTCGGCTAATCGAGACTGAGTTTCCTCTGGCACTACTGAAAAGAGCAGTCCTTTCCGTGTACAATGGAAGGGACTGCTCTTCTTGTCTGCCGGAATCCGTCCGGCTCATCCAAAAACTGCCGAGCTACCGAGCCTGTGTTTTCGCTGTGGACGTCTTGCTGTCCAGAACCACATTGGCCTTGGGATGGGCCACGGAGAGCGCCTGCTGCAGGGCAGCGGCGTCTGCAAAATTGTCGTAGGGTCCGTAGCGCTCCGCGCCTATGGCGCTGTCGAGTTCCACGAAAAAGGCCTGTGCCGCGTCCAGGGGCTTGCCTTTTTCGTCGCTGACGACCTCGAGATTGACTGTGGAGACTCCCTTGTTGTCCAGGCCGATGCGATCGGCCGCTGCGTAGGACATGTCAATGATGCGGCCCTTCACAAAGGGCCCCCTGTCCGTCACGCAGACCATAACGCTCTTGCCATTGTGCTGATCCGTTACGCGCACAATGGTGCCAAAGGGAAGTGTCCTGTGGGCGGCAGTAAAGGTGTACATGTCGTAGGGAACACCACTTGCCGTTGCGCCCGAATGAAATCCGTTGCCATACCAGGATGCCTTGCCGCGCATGAAATCCGTGTTTTTCCTGGCGCGCTCAAGCCAGATGCCGCGACTGTCAACGCTCTGCGTTCTGGCCTCCGCGCTCTTCTTCTTGCCTGCAGCAAGCGCATTGTCTGCCTGGAATGTGAGGCACAGCCCCATGATCAGTGTGAGAAGCAGGGGCAGCCAGGCTGTCTTTGTGAAATGTGCCATTGATCCTCCCGCGTTAGGGATCAGGCTTCCATCCCCGGGAACTCCCGGAGGTCCCAGCTTCCCGCATTGACGCAGGAACCGTTTCCGGGGGAGGGAAGGAAGGTTGCACACGGTGCAACGCGGCCAACGTCCAGGCGGGCTGGGGAGCATGGCATGTACTCCCTGATTGGACTTGGGCCGTCCTAAAAAAGCCTGTAGACTGTCCAAGGTACTACCCCCCGAAAAGCGCTCTTGTCAAACAGGGTGCGATTTTCGGCCATTTTCCAGACAAAAATGGCGACAGGCAGTGTTTTCCGGGGAATTTGGGCAAGACATGGAACTGTCCTTTCTCCCTTCTGCCAGATTTGGCAAGGGCGCTGCCCCTTGCGAAAAAGACCGCAAGGGCATCCTGCCCCTTTGTATTTTTCTCATATCATGATAGCGCTTATCTCACATATAGAGCGTTTAGTGATCACATATTGGCTGTTTGGAGCAACCATGGATCTACACCCAGCACTGCAGACACCACACGACGTCCAGATGGGCCTGGCCGCAAGGGCAAGGACCCGCAGACTTCATCTGAACATCACCCAGGCCGAACTGGCCGAACGTTCCGGCGTCGCTCTCGCCAGTGTGCGCCGCTTCGAAAGGACCGGAGAAATCTCTCTTCGCTCCTTTCTCGCCCTGGCTCTTGTGCTTGGAGAGCTCAGGGAATTTGCCGAACTGTTTCAGCCTCCGCCCCCTGTATCGCTTTTTGCCAGGGAACCTCGGCCCCGCAAGCGCAGCAGAAAAAGTTTTCTCAAGAGGGATCCGGCATGAGAGTACGCGTCTTTTTGCACCATCTTGGCCTCCGCATACCGGTTGGCATCCTTGTCCAGAGGAAGCAGGATATTCTCTTTCAGTATGAGCCAGACTTTCTGGAGAAGGGGATTGCGCTTTCCCCCTACTTTCTTCCCCTGCGCAAGGACATCTTCTGTGACAGGAAACGGACCTTCGCGGGACTTTTTGGTGTTTTTCACGACAGCCTTCCCGATGGCTGGGGTCTCCTGTTGCTGGATCGCGCACTGTCTCGCCTGGGGCGCTCGCTTGCCCAAACATCTCCCCTGGAGCGTCTCGCTCTCGCCGGGAGCAGGGCCATGGGAGCACTGGAATACGAGCCGGAGCAATCTGTCTCTGTCGAAGACATGCCCATGGATCTCGACACCCTGGCCTGGGAGTCGAAGAAACTCTTGCAAGAACACTCATACAGGGGCGGATACCTTGATGCCCTGCTCAGTCTGAGCGGCTCGCTTTGCGGAGCCCGTCCCAAAATCAGTATCCTCGTCCCGGACAGGGATGGCGTGCCTGTGCCCTGGATAGTGAAATTTCGCGCACTGCACGACGATCCAGAGGCAGGGCTTGCGGAGTACCGGCTCTCGCTGGCTGCAGGCAAGGCCGGAATCCTTAAGCCCGAAACCCGTCTCTTTCCCTCTCAAGACTGTGCCGGCTTCTTTGGCGTCAGGCGCTTCGACAGGCTTGCCCGGGGACAACACATCCTCAAGATCCACACGCACACAGCCTGCGGTCTCTTGCACGCAGCACACAACTTTCCTTCCCTGGATTACGAAAATCTGATCCGTCTGACCATGGATCTCACCCGCGATATGGACGACGTCGAGCGCCTGGTGCGCCTTATGGTCTTCAATGTGAAGGCTGGGAACAGGGACGCTCACTCAAAAAACTTCTCCTTTCTCATGGATGCGTCGTATCGCTGGCATCTGGCACCAGCCTATGACATCACCTCCTGCCCTGGCCTCAACGGTGAACACTGCTGTGCCGTGAATGGCAAGAGCAAGGACATCACGGACGAGGATCTTGCAAAGGCCGCAGCTGTAGGCGGCATAGGCGCAAAAAAGGTCAGGCTCATGATTGAGCAGACCTGTGACGCTCTGAGTGATGCCCAGTGCCTCACAAGCAGGCCCGCACCCTAGGGCACAGGAACAGCAATCCTTTCTCCCTTGCGCAAAACGCAGGCAAAATGCGCCATTTCGCTGACATCCTTGACCGACAGTGCTCTTGCCCACATTTGGGCCAATCTGTATAGTCGAACAGTTTCCAAAACATGGAACATAACCGTACATTGTACGAACACACCTCAAGCAAAGCCTCTTTCCCGCTTCACAGGGAGGGCACATGAATACTACCAGACATGCCGGCATCCACACGCTCCTCATCCTGTTCCTGTGCCTCGCCTGCCTTGGCCTTTTTGCCTGCGGTCCAAAGGACATCAGCACAGACTCCGCCAGGGTGGACAGGGAGTACTATGGCAAGGGAGGCCCCGACCCCATGGCAGACGCGCGCTACCCCATACCGGGTGTTGCCACGCGCAAGGACTACTACTTCTATCGCCTGAGCCAGCCAACTGTCTTTGAGGCAGTGCAGAACTGGCGCATGAACCAGTTCAGTCGCGGCCTGCAGGGTATCAATCCCGAGCATCCCTCCTACAGGGAAATCCCCAAGCAACGCTCTCCCTTCAGGCAGTAATGCCGCCTCTGACCCCAAACACATGGATATTGTCACACATGCCGTATCGGGCCTGCTTGTCTCGCAGGCCCTGCCCCAAAAGCCCAGGACAGCCTGGCTTCCCTTTTTCTGCGTGCTCGCGGCCTGCCTGCCGGACTTTGACATTCTCTTTGCCTCGACTCCCACGCTCTTTCTCAATCTGCACAGGGGTATCTCCCATTCTCTGGCCCTGGTTCCCTTCCTGGCTCTCTTTCTTGCCCTCATCGCCTGGCCCCTGCGCAGAAAGACGACCGTAAACAGGCTTGGCATACGCTCCCTGTGGCTGTGCTTTGCCTCCTGCCTGTGCATCCACATTGCCCTTGACTGCTTTACAACCTATGGGACCATGATCTTCCTGCCCTTCTCGTCCCACAGGGTCAGGCTCAACGCCAACTTCATTGTCGATCTCTTTCTGACCATTCCTCTTGTGATCCTGCTCGTCTGCGGGCTGATCCGCAAAAGCCGCGCGCGCGTGCTGGCCCTGGCCGGCATTGTCTGGCTTTTCCTCTACCCCTGTACCAATATCGGCCTCAACGCCCTTGCCGGCAAGCACTTTGCCGATACACTCAAGGACCAGGGCAGGGAAGTCGTGCGCATGGAGATCCTGCCTGACTTTTTCTCTCCCCTGTTCTGGCGTGCCATCTTTGTGGAAAAGGGACCGGACGGAAGGCTGCTGCAGCAGGAACAGAGCATAAGCGGCCTTGGCAATGCCAGGGGAGCCTCACAAGACTACGTTCCGCTGCCAGCCAACCTGCAGGCGCACCTTGCCGCCCAGTCCGGGTACTGCCGCGACTTCTTTGATCTCATGCTCCTGCCTGTGTGCAGGCCACTCTCGGAAAGGGGGCGTCAGTCGGCCATAGTGGCCCTGTCCTTTCTTCCTCCAGACAGCGACGCCAGAACACAGACCCTTGAGCACACAGGCCACAGCCTGCATCCCCTGGATTCGCACACGGCCGACAGCCTGAAGTATCTGCTTGTCTACGACCTGCGCTTTGGCTCTGGCCTGACCATTGGCAGAAGGCTTCTCTCCCTGCGCCCCAACGCCAACCTTCCCTTCATGCTCCTTGTGGTCCTGGACAGGGAGGACAACCTGCTGCTCGAAAGGCTTGTTTTCAGCGATGCCCGCATGGACACGGGCTGGCACGACCCGATTCCCCCGGAGCCGCAAAGCTTTGGGCGCTGGCTTCTGGGCCTGGACTAGCCTACCACCTATACGCACAGGGCAGTGCCAGGCTTGCGCGGACGCGGCCCAAGGCATACAAGAAACCTCGCCCCTGCGCCCATGGCAGGGTCTTTCGCCATGCCACAAGGCTGGCAAAAATCGCAAAGGAGGTGGCGCATACCCCCGACAGGGTTGTGCGCCTTGAGACTTTTTTATGGACGCATCCTTTGATCCCGTGGCCTTTACCATCGGCAGTCTGACTGTGCGCTGGTACGGGCTCATGTACGTGGCAGGCTTTCTGCTCGGCTGGCTTGTCGGCCGCATCCGCGCTCCTAGATACGGCTGGAAGGCACGGGATGTGGACGATCTTGTGACTATATGCATGCTGGGCCTCGTTCTCGGTGCCCGCATTGGCTATATTCTCTTCTACGACCTTCCAGTCTACCTTGCCGATCCGGCAGAGATACTGCGCTTCTGGAACGGCGGCATGTCCTTCCATGGCGGTGCCCTGGGCCTTGCCGCAGCCTTCTACTACTTTGCAAGGACACGGAAGAAGAGCTTTCTCGACATAGCCGACTTCATTACCCCCCTTGTTCCCCCGGGACTCTTTTTCGGGCGCATGGGCAACTTCATCAACGGCGAACTGTGGGGAAAGGTAACCACTCTTCCCTGGGGCATGATCTTTCCCACCGGTGGCCCCTACCCGCGCCACCCCTCCCAGCTTTACGAGGGCTTTCTGGAAGGGATTGTGCTCTTTGTGGTGCTCTTGCTCTTTACCCGTCGCCAGCGCCGCACAGGGCAGACAGCAGGGCTTTTCTGCGTGGTATACGGGCTGAGTCGCTTTGCCGTGGAATTTGTGCGCCTGCCGGACGCCCAGCTGGGCTATCTGGCCTTTGGCTGGCTTACCATGGGCCAGCTTCTGAGCCTGCCCATGATTCTTCTTGGGCTGTGGCTCCTTTTACGCAGGGCGCAGCTTCAGGAGTACCACCCAAAACAGCCTGCAACAAGGGACTGATCGGCGTCACAAAATCGGGTCCAAGTTCCTTGTAGTGCAGGAAAAATCAGAAATTTTCACATTGACAAATCGGTAGTTTTGTTGCAAGAACTTGCCGCCTGAAGCCGTATTTTCCCTGTCCTGCGGCCATGTTGCCGCCCCTTTTTGCAAAAGGGCAAGGAGGTAGACAGGCAGACTGCAGGCGCGTTCCTTGCAATCAAAATCCCATGCCCAGGCTTGCCCGCCCCTGTTTTTGCGGCAAAGCCGGCAGACATTCAGCCCGGAGGTACCATGTCCAAAGAAGACTCCATTGAAGTTGACGGTGTCGTCGAAGAAGCCCTTCCCAATGCCATGTTCCTGGTCGAACTGACCAACGGACACAAGGT